>JAZKHK010000016.1:6638-41060 GCA_040385425.1 Pseudomonadota bacterium
CAGGCGAAGAAGCAATATCCATACTTGAACAGCGCTGATCTGGTCGCTATTGCAAATTTACAGGCGGTCGGGGCATTGGCTAACTGGGGATCGGCGAAGCAGCCGCACGGTGTGCTGTTGGGCGCAGCCAAGGGGCTGGGGCGCTGGCATCCTGCAACGACCCCCGGGTTTTTGAGTTGGCCCAGCGCCATGGCGGTTGACAACCACTGGGTGGTGGTGTGATGCAGGTTTAACGCCAATGAGGAGGGCGCTTCTAAAAAGTCAGTCGTTCCGGTTTGATTTCCTGCAGGATGGTCGTTGCGATCTCTTCGATGGATTTTGTCGTGGTGGATAGCCAGCGGATACCGGAACGGCGCATCATGGCTTCGGCTTCATTGACCTCCATGCGACAGTTTTCTAGCGAGGCATATTTGGAGTTGGGGCGGCGCTCGTTGCGAATTTCGCTCAAACGTTCCGGTTGAATCGTCAGGCCGAATATCTTGTTCTGGTGTGGTTTCAAGGCCGGTGGCAGATGTTGACGCTCAAAATCTTCTGGAAACAGCGGATAGTTGGACGCTTTCAGTCCATATTGCATTGCCAAATAGAGTGAAGTCGGTGTTTTGCCACTTCGACTTACGCCCACCAGAATAACGTCAGATTCTTTCAGGTCGCGATGGGATTGGCCATCGTCATGTTCCAGCGAGAAGTTGATGGCTTCGATGCGGGATTGGTATTCCTTGCTTTTGCTGGCATCGCTGAAGCGGCCAATGCGGTGGTTGGATTTGAGTTGGAGTTCGGTTTCAAGGGGGCGAACAAAAGTGCCAAACATATCCAGCAGCATGCCCTGGCAGCCGTCTGTGATGACCTTGAGAACTTCCATATTGACCAATGTCGTAAAAACAATGGGTCTTTTTCCGTCCACGATGCCTGCATGATTGATTTGGCGTACCGCTTGGTACGCTTTATCAGCGGAGTCAACGAAAGGCAGGCGCACGTGCTGGGATGTGGTTTCAAATTGGGCCAGAATGGCTTTGCCAAATGTTTCCGCAGTGATGCCGGTGCCGTCAGAAATAAAAAATACTGTTCGATTGGACATGATAGGGTTAGTAAGGGCTGGTTAATCTTCAGCTAGCTGTGAGAAAAGATCAACATTGTGATCCGGTTCGGCGGCCTACAATATTGGCCAATTAACCCAATTCTTCCATGTACTGCACCGACCGATTAAAACAACGACAAAGTCAAGCAGCTTGCATGGGTATGGCCGGCATACCAGAATGCCTGGCTTCATACGTAGATCTGCTTTTAACTTCTGGAGCTTTCCCATGTCTGCACTTTTCGATCCGACCGCCTTGGTCGTTCCGTTTGAAAACCTGAGAATGACCGACGTCGAGTCGGTTGGCGGTAAAAACGCCAGCCTCGGCGAAATGATTTCAAATTTACCGACAGGTGTCAAAGTACCTACCGGTTTTGCGACGACAGCACATGCCTTTCGTGATTTTCTGGCCTATGAAGACCTCGGTGGCCGCATCAATTCTCGCCTGAGTGCGCTGGATACCGAAGATGTGCGCGCCCTGGCGCAAGTGGGGGCCGAGATTCGTGCGATGGTTGAGGCACAGCCTTTCCCAGCTGATCTTGAGCAAGCCATTCGCGACGCCTTCGTCACCCTGAGTGCTGATAATCCACAAGCTTCGTTTGCCGTCCGCTCGTCTGCCACAGCAGAAGATTTGCCAGACGCCTCATTTGCAGGTCAGCAAGAAACCTTTTTGAACGTGTTGGGTATTGAAGAAATACTTCACAAAATTCGAGAAGTGTTCGCCAGCCTGTACAACGACCGTGCCATTAGCTATCGGGTACACAAAGGCTTTGCACACGAGCATGTCGCTTTGAGTGCCGGTATTCAGCGCATGGTGCGCTCAGACCTGGGTGCTGCGGGCGTCATGTTCACCATCGATACCGAGTCAGGTTTTCAAGATGTGGTGTTCATCACCTCCAGTTATGGTTTGGGTGAGACAGTAGTTCAGGGCGCGGTCAATCCGGATGAGTTTTACGTGCACAAGCCGATGCTCAAGGCGGGCAAGCGCGCCGTGATTCGTCGCAGTCTTGGCTCCAAATTGATCCAGATGCAGTTCACGACGCCTGAAGAAAAAGCGGGCAACGGCAAATTGGTTAAAACCACAGATGTGCCCACTGAACTGCGCAACCGTTATTCGCTGACCGATGCCGATGTAGAAAAGCTGGCGGCTTATGCAGTGGTCATTGAGCAGCACTACGGCCGCGCCATGGACATTGAATGGGGCAAAGACGGCCTAGACGGTGAGCTTTATATCTTGCAGGCCCGTCCAGAGACGGTGAAAAGTCAGGCAGCAGGCAAGGCCGAGTATCGCTACAAACTCAAGGGTAAAAGCGCTGTGATCGTCGAAGGACGAGCCATCGGCCAGAAGATCGGTACCGGGCCGGTGCGGATCGTGCACAACATCAGCGAGATGGATATGGTGCAGCCGGGTGATGTTCTGGTAACGGACATGACCGACCCCAACTGGGAACCGGTCATGAAGAGGGCTTCTGCCATTGTGACTAACCGGGGCGGGCGCACTTGCCATGCCGCCATCATCGCGCGCGAACTGGGTATTCCTGCGGTGGTGGGTTGTGGTGATGCAAGCGAAGTGCTCAAGGATGGCATGCTGGTCACCGTGAGTTGCGCCGAAGGTGATACAGGCTTTATTTACGATGGTCTGCTGGAAACCGAAGTGACGGAAGTTCAGCGTGGTGATATGCCTGATATTGCCGTCAAGATCATGATGAATGTCGGCAATCCCCAGCTTGCATTTGATTTTTGCCAATTGCCCAACGAAGGTGTTGGTTTGGCTCGTCTTGAGTTCATCATCAATAACAACATCGGGGTGCATCCCAAGGCCATTCTGGACTATCCCAATGTGGATGCCGATCTGAAAAAAGCAGTCGAATCCGTGGCTCGTGGTCATGCGTCGCCACGCGCTTTTTACGTGGACAAGGTCGCAGAAGGGGTTGCTACGATCGGTGCTGCATTTTGGCCAAAACCGGTCATCGTGCGCTTGTCTGATTTCAAGAGCAATGAATACCGCAAACTGATTGGCGGCAGCCGTTACGAGCCTGAAGAAGAAAATCCCATGCTCGGTTTTCGGGGGGCTGCTCGTTATATCAGTGCCGATTTTGGTGAGGCATTCGCCATGGAGTGCGAGGCGCTCAAACGTGTTCGCCAGGATATGGGACTGACCAATGTCCAGGTGATGGTGCCATTTGTACGGACTGTGGGACAAGCCAAAAAAGTAACCGAATTAATGGCCGCTCACGGTTTGAAGCGGGGTGAAAACGGGCTCAAGATCATCATGATGTGCGAAATCCCGAGTAACGCTATCTTGGCAAATGAGTTTTTGCAGTACTTTGATGGTTTCTCAATTGGGTCCAATGATCTGACCCAGCTTACCCTGGGTCTTGATCGGGATTCCGGTCTGGAGCTGTTGGCCGCTGATTTTGATGAACGTGATCCTGCCGTTACCACCCTGATCAGTCTTGCGATCAACGCATGCAAGGCGCAAGGCAAGTACATTGGTATTTGCGGTCAAGGCCCCAGTGATCATCCCGACTTTGCGGCGTGGTTGACCAAAGAAGGTATTTCGTCCATTTCCCTGAATCCCGACTCAGTGATTGCCACTTGGAAACAATTAGCCAGCCAATAGCAAACACCTATGGGCAGAGACATCAGGGGATGTCATGATGCATCAATGTTGAATCCGGCAGTGGAGGCGAGCGAGGTTAAACCGATTTCCGGTGGCTTTCGCCTGCACGGCTGGCTTTTGGCGATTTGGTTTGCAGCATCATTTGGCGTTATTTTCTTTGCAAATGATCTGCAAATGGTTGTCGCTGGCTGGCCTGTGGGTTATTGGTTTGCTGCTCAGGGTAGCGTTTTTGTATTTATCGCCATCGTTGCTGTTTTTGCCTGGATTGCCAATCGACGCGACGCAGAAGTTACAACTGGTGATGCTGTGTACACCGCGTACAAGCATCGTTTGCATCGTAAATTTGCTTTTTACGTTGTGTGCTTATTTTTGTTTTTGCTGGCTTTGACTCTCGCGGAGAGTTGGGGTCTGAAAAAAACGTGGGTTGGCGCCATCTTCCTGTTCGCTACGGTCGGTTTGTACGCGGTGATCGGTATTTATGGCCGCACTTCGGATGCCTCCGAGTACTACGTTGCCGGACGTAATATCCCTGCCGTTTACAACGGCATGGCAACTGCCGCTGACTGGATGAGTGCAGCGTCATTTATAAGCATGGCGGGTGGGCTCTATCTTCAGGGCTTTTCCGGCTCGCCGTCTCAGCCTGGCGGTTTGGTTTACGTGCTGGGTTGGACGGGCGGTTTTTGCCTGGTTGCGCTGCTGGTAGCTCCCTATCTTCGAAAACTGGGTCTGTACACCATTCCAGATTATTTCGGGATCCGTTTTGGGGGGCGCTGGCCCCGGATGATTGCTGCTTTTTCCGCCGTACTTTGCTCTTTTACCTATGTCGTAGCTCAGATTTACGGCGTAGGCTTGATTACATCCCGTTTGACGGGTGTTCAATTCGAAATTGGCATTCTGTTGGGACTGGGTGGTGTTCTGGTCTGTTCCTTTTTAGGTGGGATGCGGGCTGTAACCTGGACACAGGTAACCCAGTATGTCATTTTGATTCTGGCTTTTCTGATTCCGGTTTCATGGCTGGCCTACAAGCAGCTTGGTAACCCTTTGGCGCCCTTGGTCTACGGTCAGCAATTACAAAAAATTACGGAATTGGAGAAGGGTTTATCTACGTCGTCTTCAGAGTTGGAGGTGATCAATGAATACGCCCGGCGCGCGCGCGACTATGAATTGAAGTTGCAAAACGTAGAGGCGTCACTTGAGGGGGAGCGCAAGTCCTTGAGAGAGAAGGTTCGTTTCTTAAACGAAAGTCACGCTGATGAATCGGTAATTGTGGCAGCACGACGAGATCTTGCTGCCTTGCCTAAAGATGGAGTGTCGGCCCGTGAGCGTTGGACGCGTGCAATGCATGACAATCTGGAGCGAGCCAAACCTTTGGGAGGGATGCCGCAGCACGTTAAGCCCTTTGCTGGTGATCCGCAGGGAAGTTTGGATGAGCAGCAGGAGTTTGAAGTTTCACGGCGTAATTTTTTGGCTTTGATGTTTTGCCTGATGATTGGTACGGCAGGTTTGCCCCACTTGCTGACCCGTTTTTATACAACTCGTACGGTGGCAGAGGCGAGAACTTCAGTCGCTTGGTCGCTGTTTTTTATTGCATTGTTGTACTTGGCCGCACCGGCTTTGGCCGTCATGGTGAAATTTGAAATCATGAGCAACCTAGTGGGTCTGCATTACGATGACTTGCCGCTCTGGATCGCGCAGTGGGCAAAGGTCGATCCCACGCTGATCTCGGTTAGTGATATCAATGGAGATCATATTCTCCAGTTTGCCGAGCTCAAATTAGGTCCCGATATAGTCATGTTGGTAACGCCTGAACTCGGTGGCATGCCCTATGTCGTGTCAGGTCTTGTTGCCGCGGGCGGGCTGGCTGCGGCTCTTTCCACTGCAGATGGTCTGTTGCTAACCATTGGCAACGCGCTGGCTCATGATTTCTTTTTTCAGGGTGAGTCTGATCAGGCGGGAGCCGTACGCAAGGTGATGTTGTCAAAGTTTGCGTTGCTGGTAGTGGCTCTTGCTGCTGCCTATGTCGCGGCTCAACGTCCTGCAGATATTCTCTATCTTGTGTCAGCTTCATTTTCTCTGGCCGGATCAGCCTTTGTGCCTGCGATGGTATTAGGGATATTCTGGTCCAGAACCACCGAGAAGGCTGCTGTGGCCGGTATGGCCGCGGGGCTTGGACTGACGATTTACTACATGGCAATCAATGCTGAGTCAGTCAGATCTGCGTTGGGTTTGAGTGGCACAGGGTTGTGGTTTGACATTCAGCCTGTTTCTGCGGGCGTATTTGGCGTTTTTGCGGGCGTCGTGGTTATCTTGTTGGTGAGTCTCTTGTCACGTCCTCACGTCCCGTTACCTCATAAGGTTCATTATTCCCCCTACGATGGCATATAATCATGGGCTTCGCCTTGCCACACCTCAATTAGACGCTGAGGGTGGTTTTTTCTGCCTAAATCTGGGCCATCCACAAGGAGTATCAATGCGTCATTACGAAATCATTCTCATGATCCACCCGGATCAGAGCGAGCAAGTTCCCGCCATGCTGGAACGTTACAAAGGCATGATCACTGCCGGCGGCGGTAAAGTGCATCGTGTTGAAGACTGGGGTCGCCGCCAGTTGGTTTACATGATCAACAAGCTTGCCAAAGCCCACTACCTGTGCGTCAACATCGAAGCCGATCAGGCTGTGATGGCTGAATTGGAACACGCGTTCAAGTTCAATGATGCCGTGCTGCGTCACCTGACTGTGTTGAAGAAAAAAGCCGACACCGGCCCTTCTTCGATGATGAAGACAGTCGAGCGTGAAGATGCCCGCAAGACTCAGCAAGCTGAGTACCAGGCTTAACGACTTTTTTTGTCAGCGAGGAGCGTGAGCCACGTTGTCAACCAGCTTGATCTGACTGCCTGTATCGCCGAGCTTGATGCTTTGCGCTACACCCCAGCCGGATTGCCCGCACTGAATATGCGACTTGAACATGAGTCGAACACTCAGGAAGCAGGGCAAACAAGACAGGTCAAGGCAGCGATAAAAGCAGTTGCTTTTGGTTCGATGGCTGAGCGGCTTGCCAAGCAAGCCATCGGCAGTGCCTGGAGATTTAACGGTTTTTTGGCAACCCCGCGCAATGGCAAACATGTCGTTTTCCACGTTCAAGAATTTCAGCAAGATTAACGAATTCGTAAAAATTTAAGGAGTCCATCATGGCCGGACCAAAACGTTTCAACAATAAAGACAAGCGCCCAAAGCGCCCAGCCCAGAATCTGCTGTTCAAGCGCAAGCGCTTTTGCCGCTTTACCGTGACTGGCGTTGAAGAGATCGACTACAAAGACATCGACACCCTTCGCGATTTCATTGCCGAAAACGGCAAGATCATCCCCGCTCGCCTGACTGGCACCCGTGCCATTTTCCAGCGCCAGCTCAACACCGCTATCAAGCGCGCGCGTTTCCTCGCGATGCTGCCATACAGCGATCAGCACAAGATCTAAGGAATACGACCATGCAAATCATTCTGCTCGACAAGGTCGTGAACCTTGGCAATCTCGGTGAAATCGTTCGCGTTAAAGACGGTTACGCCCGCAATTTCTTGATCCCTTCCGGCCGCGCCCGTCGCGCTACAGAAGCTGCTAAACAGCAGTTTGAAGTCAAGCGCGCTGAACTCGAAAAAGCCGCTGCAGCCAAATTGGCTGAATGCCAAGCTTTGGGTGAAAAACTGGCAGGCACAACCTGCAAGTTGACACAAAAGGCTGGTGTTGATGGTCGTCTGTTTGGTTCAGTAACCAACGCCGACATCGCTGAAGAACTGACCAAGAATGGCTACAAAATTGCCAAGGCTCAGATCCGTATGCCTAACGGTCCCATCAAGATTGTTAGCGACAGCACCGTCAGCATTGCTCTGCACCATGACGTGGTTGTTGATATCACGGTTTCCGTGTACGGCGAAACAGCTTAACTAGCTGCAGCCCCGTATCAAAGCCGCCAGGGTGCAAACCCAGGCGGCTTTTGTATTTGTAGCGCTTTTATCCCGCAATTTCCACAGTTTGTGCACAGCTTATAAATAGCTTGTGCCCTGCTTTTCACTCGACGCCAAACAAGCGGTGGCGTAGCATCAACGGCTCTAAGGAAAAACTCCATGTCTGCTGTACTTTCTGCTGTGGATGACGATTTCGGTCAAGACCGACAAGTCGCACAATTGCGTATACCTCCACATTCGATTGAGGCTGAATCCAGCGTACTGGGTGGTTTGCTGCTGGATAACGGCGCTTGGGACCGTGTCGGTGATTTGCTGGCGGAGCGCGATTTTTACCGTTATGAGCATCGCATGGTTTTCACCGCCATCGGTGTCTTGATCAATGCCTCCAAGCCGGCTGATGTGATCACGGTCTTTGAGCAGCTCCAGAATCAGGGCAAGGCAGAGGAAATTGGCGGCTTGGCTTATCTCAACTCTCTGGCTCAGTACGTGCCCAGCGCCGGGAATATTCGGCGTTATGCCGAGATTGTTCGCGAGCGCTCGGTACTGCGCAAACTGGTGAGTGCCAGCGATGAAATTTCCACCAACGCCTTCAATCCCAAGGGACGACCCGTTGCCGCCATTCTGGATGAGGCCGAACAAAAAATCTTCAATATTGGCGAGGAGGGCGCTCGTAACAAGCAGGGTTTCCAGGCCATGGATACCTTGGTGGTTGACCTGCTTGACCGGGTTCAGGAGATGGCCGACAACCCCAATGACGTGACGGGTGTTCCCACCGGTTTTTACGATCTCGATCGCATGACTGCCGGGTTTCAGGCCGGGGATTTGATCGTGTTGGCGGCCCGTCCTTCAATGGGTAAAACAGCGCTGGCCATCAATATTGCCGAGCATGTGGCGCTCAATGAAGGTCTGCCCGTCGCCGTATTCTCTATGGAAATGGGGGCCGCCCAACTTGCGGTTCGTATCGTGGGCTCGATCGGCCGCATTGACCAGGGACACTTGCGTACCGGCAAACTTACCGATGAAGAATGGCCGCGTTTGTCCGAAGCGATTGAAAAATTGCGCACCATCTCTCTGCACATTGATGAATCGGCCGGCTTGACCTCCAGCGAACTGCGTGCCAATGCCCGCCGTTTGTCTCGTCAGTGTGGCAAGCTGGGTCTGATCGTGGTGGATTACTTGCAGCTCATGAGTGGTTCCACCAACGATGGCGAGAATCGGGCGACCGAACTGGGTGAGATTTCGCGTGGCCTGAAAATGCTGGCCAGGGAGTTGCAGTGCCCAGTGATTGCGTTGTCTCAGCTCAATCGAAGCGTGGAGCAGCGCCCGGACAAGCGCCCCATGATGAGCGATTTGCGCGAATCTGGCGCCATTGAGCAGGATGCGGACATCATCATGTTCATTTACCGTGATGAGTATTACACCAAAGATGCGTGTAAAGAGCCCGGTGTAGCCGAAGTCATCATTGCCAAACAGCGTAATGGTCCGACCGGTGTGGTGAAGCTGGCCTTCATGAACAAGATTACCAAGTTCGAGTCGCTGGCCTCGGGTGGGAGTGGGGATTTCTAGTCTATTCGGTCTGGAGCCCTCGTATTTATTGCATGAGTAGCTATTTAATCTATAGCGCTTGTTCTTTCAAAAGTAAAACGCCGCCCGACAAGCAATGTCGGGCGGCGTTTTACTTGATCGCTGCCAATCGGGCGAAAAGATCGAAAAATACTTAAAGCACTTCGCTCGCAAAATCGGCCAGCCGCGAACGCTCACCGCGTGCCAGGGTGATATGCCCTCCGTGTGCCCAGCCCTTGAATTTGTCAACGGCAAAGGTGAGTCCGGAAGAGCCCTCGGTCAAATAGGGAGTGTCAATCTGGGCCAGGTTGCCCATGCAAATGATTTTGGTACCTGGACCAGCGCGGGTAATCAACGTTTTCATCTGCTTGGGCGTCAGATTCTGTGCTTCGTCGATGATGACGTACTTGTTCAGGAAGGTGCGTCCGCGCATGAAGTTCATGCTCTTGATCTTGATGCGGCTGCGGATGAGTTCGCTGGTGGCGGCGCGGCCCCATTCGCCGGCGCTGGTGTCGGTTTTACCCAGTACTTCGAGGTTGTCATCCAAGGCGCCCATCCAGGGCCCCATTTTTTCTTCTTCCGTACCCGGGAGAAAACCGATGTCTTCACCAACGCTGACCGTGGCGCGGGTCACAATGATTTCGGTGTAGCGCCTGTCATCCAGCACCTGGGTCAGGCCGGAAGCCAAGGCCATCAAGGTCTTGCCGGTGCCGGCCGTTCCGGTCAATGTGACAAAGTCGATCTCGGGGTCCATCAGCAGGTTCATGGCAAAGTTTTGCTCACGGTTGCGCGTGGTGATGCCCCAGACTGAATTCTTGAGATGGGTATGGTCCTTCAAGGTCTTGAAGACCGCCGTTTTGCCCCGAATCTCGGTGACCCTGGCGTACAGACTGGGTTCGCCGGGTGCCTCAAAGTAAACGAACTGGTTGATCAGCAGACTGGGAACAATCGGCCCGGTGACGCGGTAAAACGTGTGCGCCCCCTGCTGCCAGCTCTCAACCGTTTTGCCATGGGTCGCCCAAAAGTTGGCGGGCAACGCAATGGAGCCGGAATAAAGAAGGTCACCGTCTTCCAGTGTCTTGTCATTCTGGTAATCGTCGGTAGCCAGCCCCAGCGCACGCGATTTGACGCGCATATTGATGTCTTTGGACACCAAAACGACTTCACGTGGCGTATGTTGCTGACGTAGCGCTTCAACGACGCCCAGGATCTGATTGTCTGCCTTGCCCTGGGGCAGGCTGGTGGGCAGGGTGTAGTTCAGCAGTGTGGTCTGAAAAAACAACTTGCCGCCCGCTTCTCGGTGGCCTGTCGTGTTCAAGGGCAGGCCGGTGGTCATATCCGAGCCTTGCAGGCCCGCTAGCGCATCCAGTGTCCGGCTGGTTTGCCGCGCATTGCGGGCGACCTCGGTCATCCCTTTTTTGTGGGCATCGAGTTCTTCCAGAACGATCATGGGAAGAAAGATGTCATGTTCCTCGAACCGGAACAGGCACATGGGGTCGTGCAACAGCACATTGGTGTCAAGGACAAATAGTTTGGTCGGACCGGTGTGTTTGATTTTTTTAGGCGTGACTTCGATCTGCACATCCAATATGACAGGTGCTGGGGCGTCTGTTTGGGGTTTGCGAACTGCCACACCAGGACGTGCCCTCTTGGCGCGGGTTTCAGGCGCCTTTTCCTTCAGATCAATGCTGATGTTCGCCAACTGGGGTATTTCGCGCGCCAAGCTTGTCTCTGTTACGGGATGCTCAAGCAAAGGGGATTCGGTTTTTCGAGCTTTAGGCTGGATCCGGGCTGGCACATCGTAGTCTTGCTCAGACAGCAGCGCGGCGCGTTTGGCAGGGGCGGTGGGCAATGGCATGTGTAGGTTGGCTCGCAAAGAGTGGATTGAATTCAGGCTTTAAAAGCGAAAAAGCCGCCTTGATACCAAGGCGGCTTTTTCATGGGGTACGGTTGTTAATTTCAACTGCATGAGGCCCATTATGCATAAACTTTGTGTACCTCACGGGACACAAGTTGGACTCTCTGCATTCAACCTCAAACGAGGGCGTCAGTCTTGTCCGTTTTATGAAGTTCCTTGACGGCTTTCAGGACGTCGTCCACATGGCCTGGCACCTTGAGACCGCGCCACTCTTCCTTGAGCGTGCCATCCGCACCAATCAGGAAGGTGCTGCGTTCAATGCCCTTGACCTTTTTGCCGTACATGATTTTGTTTTTGACGACGCCGAACATGTGGCACATTTTCTCTTCTGTGTCGGCGATCAATTCAAAGGGAAGTTCCAGCTTGGCTTTGAACTCATCGTGGGATTTCATGTTGTCACGCGACACACCGAACACGGTGGCGCCGGCCTTCACAAAATCTTTGTACTTGTCGCGAAACTGCATGGCCTCTGTGGTGCAGCCTGGCGTATTGTCTTTCGGGTAAAAGTACAGGATGACGGTTTTCCCGAGGTGGGATGTGTTTGTCACTCTGATGCCGCTGGTGGCATTGGATTCAAATTCAGGGATGGGTTTATTGACAACAATCGCCATAGTTCTTAAATCTCGAGTAGGATGCGTCATCGCTCAAGCCGTGGGCACACCTCCTGTGACAGCGCTCTGGCGCCCCCGACTGCAACCTGCTATTTTACTCCGAAAACCACCTTGGAACCCGGATCTTGTCCTGGTTCTATTTCGACGTATTTTCAATCAGCAGCGCAAGCGTCACTCTGCGCCCTTCGCTGGCCAAAATGTTATAGGTGCGACAAGCTGCCTGGGTATCCATGGTTTCAATGCCGATCTGTTTCTCAATCAGGGGTTTGACCCAGGCGCCCTGGGGAAACCTGATATGTGCACCACTGCCAAAAATGACCAATTCGGGGTTCAAGGCGGCCAGTTGGGCAAAGTGCTCGCTCGTCAATTCCTCGAAGCGCTCGCAAGCCCAGGCAAAGCGTTCGCCGCCTGAACCAATGACCACACTGGTGCTGATTTTTTCGTTCCCAATGCCAACCCAGCCGGGTCCGTAACCGCTGATGGATTGCACGCTGATGGTGTCGGGCTGGAACTTCATGGTGAAAAGTTTGAATAGGGAAGGCGAACTACGCTAATTAGCAAGGGGAAGGGCTAAGGAAATGTGGTCAAATTATATGTTTCGCTGCTTGTCACCCACTCTCGGAGGGACTTTGAAGACCATACGCAAATCAGCCAAACTGGCCAACGTCTGCTACGACATCCGCGGTCCCATCATGGACGCGGCCCGTCAAATGGAGGAAGAGGGTCACAAGATCATCAAACTCAACATCGGTAATCTGGCCGTGTTCGGGTTTGACGCGCCTGAAGAAATCCAGCAGGACATGATCCGCAACCTGCCCAATTCGGCGGGTTACTCCGACAGCAAAGGCATTTTTGCGGCGCGCAAGGCGGTCATGCACTACACCCAGCAGCAGGGAATCAAGGGCGTGACGCTGGACGACATTTACCTGGGCAACGGCGCCAGCGAACTGATTGTGATGGCGACCAACGCGCTGCTCGACAACGGTGACGAGTTGCTGCTGCCATCGCCCGATTACCCTTTGTGGACGGCGGCGGCCAGCCTCTCGGGCGGTACGCCGGTGCATTACCTGTGCGACGAAGCCAATGGCTGGATGCCTGATTTGAACGACATCCGCGCCAAGATCACGCCCAATACCAAAGGCATTGTGGTTATCAACCCCAACAATCCGACCGGTGCGCTGTATTCCGACGAGTTGCTCAAGGCCATCGTATTGATCGCGCGCGAACACGGCCTGGTGATTTTTGCCGACGAGGTGTATGACAAGGTCCTGTACGACGATGCCAAACATACGGCCATCGGCAGTTTGTCCGACGACGTACTCACCCTCACGTTCAACTCCCTGTCCAAGAGCTACCGCTCGTGCGGCTACCGCGCGGGCTGGATGGTGGTGTCGGGCGACAAGAAACCGGCCAAGGATTACATCGAAGGGCTGAACATGCTCTCGAACATGCGCCTGTGCTCCAACGTGCCCGGCCAGTGGGCGATCCAGACCGCACTGGGCGGCCATCAGAGCATCAATGAGCTGGTGTGTGAAGGCGGCCGCCTGCGCCGACAGCGCGATTTGGCCTACGAGTTGATCACCGCGATTCCAGGGGTGACTTGTGTCAAGCCGACGGCGGCGCTGTACATGTTTGCGCGCCTGGACCCGACGATATATCCCATCGTTGATGACCAGCAGTTCTTCCTGGAGCTGCTGCAGGAAACCAAGGTGATGCTGGTGCAGGGCACGGGTTTCAACTGGTCGGCGCCCGATCACTTCCGCATTGTGTTTTTGCCGCACGAGGACGCTTTACGCGAGGCCATTGGCCGCGTCGCCAAGTTTCTTGAAGGCTACCGCAAGCGGCACAGCAATTAATTTGCTATTTATTTAATAGCTGCTCGCGCACAGTGCACGGGGGCTACAGGCTAATTTAACTCTATAAACTTTATGAAACCGATTCAAGTAGGCCTGTTGGGCATGGGTGTTGTGGGCTCTGGCACGTTCAACGTGTTGCGGCGCAACCAGGAAGAAATCAAGCGTCGCGCCGGTCGTGGCATCGAGATCACCATGGTGGCCGATCTCGACGTGGCGCGGGCGCAAAGCCTGGTCGGTGAAGGCGTCCAGGTCGTCAATGACGCGCGGGCCATCATTGCCAACCCCGATATTGACATCGTGATCGAGCTGATTGGCGGCTACGGCATTGCCAAGGCACTGGTGCTGGAAGCGATTGCCGCCGGCAAACACGTCGTGACCGCCAACAAGGCGCTACTGGCCGTGCACGGCACCGAGATTTTTGCTGCCGCTTCTGCCAAGGGCGTGATGGTGGCGTTTGAAGCTGCCGTGGCCGGTGGTATCCCGATCATCAAGGCGCTGCGCGAAGGCCTGACCGCCAACAGCATCCAGTGGATTGCCGGCATCATCAACGGCACCACCAACTTCATCCTGTCCGAGATGCGCGACAAGGGCCTGGACTTTGGCGTGGTGCTCAAGGAAGCACAACGTCTGGGTTACGCCGAAGCCGACCCGACCTTTGACATCGAAGGCGTGGACGCCGCGCACAAAGCCACCATCATGTCGGCTATTGCGTTCGGCATTCCGGTGCAGTTCGACAAAGCCTACGTCGAAGGCATCACCAAACTCGGCGCCGCCGACATCAAATACGCTGAGCAATTGGGCTACCGCATCAAGTTGCTGGGCATCACCAAGCGCACGCCCGCGGGCATCGAGTTGCGCGTGCACCCGAGCCTGGTGCCGACCAAGCGCCTGATTGCCAACGTCGAAGGTGCGATGAACGCCGTCATGGTGCAGGGCGATGCCGTTGGCACCACGCTGTACTACGGTAAGGGCGCCGGTTCCGAGCCGACCGCCAGCGCCGTGATTGCTGACCTGGTGGATATCACCCGCCTGCACACGGCTGATGCCGCCCACCGCGTGCCGCATCTGGCGTTCCAGCCCAATGCCATGAGCGATCTGCCGGTGCTGCCGATGAGCGAGATCGTGACCAGTTACTACCTGCGTCTGCGCGTGGCCGATGAGGCTGGTGTGCTGGCCAAAGTGACCGGTATCCTGGCCGAAGCCGGTATCAGCATCGATGCCGTGCTGCAGCGCGAAGCTGACGAAGTGGGCGGCGAAGGCTCCACCCAAACCGACCTGATCATCCTCACGCACGACTGTGTCGAGGCCAAAATGAACGCCGCGTTGGCGCAAATGCAAGCCTTGTCCACCGTGCTGGAGCCCATCACCCGCATCCGCAAGGAAGAGTTGGCCTGATGAAATACCTCTCCACCCGCGCTGCCGCCAACGATTCGGCGCCGCGCAAACGCTTTTGCGAAATCCTGCTCGAAGGCCTGGCGCCCGATGGCGGCCTGTACTTGCCCGAAAGCTACCCGCAGGTGAATGACGCCACGCTGGCGCGCTGGCGCACCGTTTACCACGAGCAGGGCTACGACGAGCTGGCGTTCGAGATTCTGTCGCTCTACATCGACGACATTCCCGCCGCCGACCTGCGCGCCCTGTGCCAGAAAACCTACACCGCCGCCATCTTCGGCACCGGTGAAATCGTGCCCTTGCGCCACCTGGAAAACGATTTGTGGCTGGAAGGCCTGTCCAACGGCCCGACGCTGGCCTTCAAGGACATGGCGATGCAGTTGCTGGGCAACCTGTTCGAGTACGAATTGGCGCGCCGCGGCGAAGAACTCAACATCCTGGGCGCCACCAGCGGCGACACCGGCAGCGCGGCCGAGTACGCCATGCGTGGCAAGAAGGGCGTGCGCGTTTTCATGACCAGCCCCTACGGCCGCATGAGCCCGTTCCAGCAGGCCCAAATGTTCAGCCTGATGGACGACAACATCCACAACATCGCAGTCGATGGTGTGTTTGACGACTGCCAGGACATGGTCAAAGCCGTGTCCAACGACCTGGAGTTCAAGCGCAAGTACAAGATTGGCACCGTCAACTCCATCAACTGGGCACGCTTGCTGGCGCAGGTGGTGTATTACTTCGCCGGCTACTTCCAGGCCACCAAAACCAATGCGGAGAAGGTGCGCTTCACCGTGCCCTCGGGTAATTTCGGCAATGTCTGCGCCGGCCATGTGGCGCGCATGATGGGTTTGCCGATCGACAAGCTGGTGGTCGCCACCAACGAAAACGACGTGCTGGACGAGTTCTTCCGCACCGGCGTGTACCGCGTGCGCGGTAGCGCCGACACGCACGAGACCTCCAGCCCGTCCATGGACATCTCCAAAGCCTCCAACTTCGAGCGCTTTGTGTTCGACCTGCTGGGGCGTGACGGTGCGCGCGTGAAGTCACTCTTCAACGATGCGCTGGCACAAGACGGCCGCTTCGACCTGAGTGCCGATCCGGCTTTCAAGGAAGCCGCCAAACGCTATGGATTTGAGAGCGGCAAGAGCACGCACAGCAACCGCTTGAGCACGATCAAGGACACATTTGAGCGCTTTGGCGTGATGATCGACACCCATACTGCTGACGCCGTCAAGGTGGCGCGTGAGCACCTGCAGGCCGGCGTGCCGATGATCGTGCTGGAAACGGCCTTGCCCATCAAGTTCGCCGCCACCATTGTGGAAGCGCTCGGGCGTGAGCCCGACCGGCCCGCCAAATTTGAAGGCATCGAAGCCCTGCCCAAGCGCGTCACCCGCATGGCCGCTGATGCCAATGCGATCAAAACCTTTATTGCACAGCACTGCCCATGAAGGTGGTTGGTTTTGCCGGGTTTTCCGGCTCCGGCAAGACCACGCTGGTCGAACGTCTGATTCCGGTCTTGCGGCTCAAGGGCCTGCGCGTGTCGGTGGTCAAACACGCGCACCATAAATTCGACATTGACCATGTCGGCAAAGACACGTTCCGGCACCGCGAGGCCGGGGCCTTTGAAGTGGTGGTCGCCTCCGACAAGCGGCTGGCGCTGATGCGCGAGTTTGAGCAGCCGGCGCAACTCTCGGTGCATCAACTGATTGCCGAGTTGCACGACGGCGTGGATTGGGTGCTGGTGGAAGGCTTCAAGCACTCGGATTTGCTCAAGATCGAGATCTGGCGGGCGCAGTCCAACAAACCGGCACGTTACGCAGACGATGATTTCATCGTGGCCGTGGCCACGGATTCACCGGACCAGTTGCCCCATGCCACTCAGCGGCCCGTGCTCGACCTCAACGATGCCGATGCAGTGGTGAACTGGCTGACCGTCAACGAAGCACGGTTTGAGTATCGCCCGGAGACTTATCAATGAACGCGTCACGCCCCCCTTTGAAACCGCTGGACGACGCGCTGGCGGAGCTGCTTGGGTTTGCCACCGTGCTCAACGCGGTGGAGTCGGTCTCAACCTTTGACGCCGATGGCCGTGTACTGGCGCAAGACATCGTCGCCAGCCTGCTGGTGCCGCCGCTGGACAACAGCTACATGGACGGCTACGCCGTTCGCTGTGCCGACGTGGTGCAGGCCCAGGCGCAAACCCAAGGCGTGTTGCCGGTCACACAGCGCATTCCCGCCGGGTCCGCCGGCACATTACTCGTGCCCATGAGCGTGGCCCGCATTTTTACCGGCGCCCCCATTCCCCCGGGGGCCGATGCCGTGGTGATGCAGGAAGACTGCGAGGCCCTGGAGGGCGGCGCGGTCCGCATCAAGGCCGTGCCGGCGCCGGGCCAATGGATTCGCCGTGCGGGCGAAGACGTCACGCCCGGTACCGTCGTGCTCTCAAAAGGAGAGCGGCTCACGCCCGCCTCACTGGGGCTGGCGGCCAGTATTGGCATGAATAGGCTGTCTGTGGTGCGTCGTCCGCGCGTGGCCTTGTTCTCGACCGGTGACGAGCTGGTGATGCCCGGCGACGTGGCGCCCGAGCAGATGAAGCCCGGTACGATTTACAACTCCAACCGTTTCTTCTTGCGTGCGCTGTTGCTGCGCCTGGGTTGTGAAGTGAGCGATCGTGGCATCGTGCCGGACCGGCTGGACGCCACGGTCAGCGCCCTGCAAGCCGCAGCCCAGGACCATGATCTGATTCTGACCAGCGGCGGTGTTTCGGTCGGTGAAGAAGACCACATCAAACCCGCCGTGCAGGCGCTGGGCACGCTGCAACTGTGGCATTTGCTGATGAAACCCGGCAAACCCTTTGCCTATGGCCGGGTGCAAGACGCACACTTCATCGGACTGCCGGGCAACCCGGTGTCGAGCTTCATCACCTTCTTGCTGCTGGTGCGCCCGTTTTTGCTCCGGCTGCAGGGGGTGACCGAAGTTGCTACTAAATCAATAGCTGCTCACGCCCATTTCACGCTGGCCAGAGGCGATAAACGCCGTGAATTCCTGCGTGCGCGCCGCAATGCGGCAGGCGGACTGGATCTGTTCTCCAACCAAAGCTCGGGCGTCTTGACCTCGGCAGTCTGGGGCGATGGCCTGGTGGACAACCCGCCCGGCCAGACCATTGCCCATGGCGACGTGGTCCGGTTCATTCCTTTTTCGGAGGTGCTGGGATGAAGGTCACGGTCAAGTATTTCGCCTCCATCCGCGAGGCCATCGGCAGTGGCAGTGAATCGGTGAGCACCTCGGCACCCACCCTGGCCGCGCTGCGCGACCAGTTGATTGCCCAAGGCGGCGCCCATGCCGAGAGCCTGGCGCGGGGCCGGGCGGTGCGCCTGGCGCTCAACCAGGTCATGAGCGATGAGTCCGCCGCACTGGTGGACGGCGCCGAAGTGGCCTTCTTTCCGCCGGTGACGGGCGGTTAAAAATTGAAGGCTGCCATGAGCCATCTTCAAGCGCCTGCCCCTCGCGTCAGCATTCAGACCGCTGATTTCGATCTGAGCGCAGAGATCCATGCCTTGCGCGCCAACGACCCCCGCGTCGGTGCCGTGTGCAGTTTTGTCGGCACGGTGCGCGACCGCACCGCCGGTACGCCCGGCAGCATCAGCAGCATGGAGCTGGAGCACTACCCCGGCATGACCGAAAAGTCGATTGAAGCCATGATCGACGAGGCGCAGCAGCGCTTTGACATCTTCGGCGCGCGTGTCATTCACCGGGTCGGTCTGCTCCAGCCGCTGGACCAGATCGTGCTGGTGGCGGTGACTTCGGCGCACCGGGGCGAGAGTTTTCAGGCCTGCGAGTTCTTGATGGACTACCTCAAAACCCAGGCCCCGTTCTGGAAAAAAGAGCAGACGCCAGACGGCGCGCGCTGGGTCGATGCGCGGGTCACGGACGATGCGGCGCTGGCCAAATGGGGCATCGCGTCGCACAATAGTTGAGGGCTGAGGGGACGCACAACGCGGTAACCTTGCGCCAGGTCAGTGGATCTGCTGATTCCATCTCTTGAAAATTCTGAATCAGCATCAAGCTGTGGGGCAATTCAAAGGAGTGTTATGCGAATCGAAAAACTCACCACCAAGTTTCAGGAAGCTTTGGGCGAAGCCCAGACTTTGGCCTTAGGCAACGACCACGCCTACATTGAACCCGCCCACGTTCTGATTGCCATGCTGCGCCAGGAAGACGGCCCCAAAGCCTTGCTGCAGCGCGCCGGTGTGAACGTGCCCGGTTTGCTGGCGGCGGCCGAGACCGCCATGAAAAAGCTGCCCCAGGTGCAGGGCCATGAACAGGTGCAAGTGGGGCGCGACATGGTGTCGCTGTTGCAGGCGGCCGAAAAGGAATCCATCAAACGCGGCGACCAGTTTGTGGCGGGCGAACTCTTTTTGCTGGCCCTGACCGACAGCAAGCAGGACATCGGGCGCATCGTCAAGGAAAACGGCCTGACCCGCAAGTCGCTGGAGTCGGCCATTGACGCCGTGCGCGGCGGCCAGAGCGTGGACAGCGCGGACGCCGAAGACCAGCGCGAGTCGCTCAAAAAATACTGTATTGATCTGACCGAGCGTGCCCGCATGGGCAAACTGGACCCGGTGATCGGCCGCGATGACGAAATCCGCCGTGCCATCCAGGTGCTGCAGCGCCGCACCAAAAACAACCCGGTCCTGATTGGCGAACCCGGCGTTGGCAAGACCGCGATTGTCGAAGGCCTGGCCCAGCGCATCGTCGCCGGTGAAGTGCCCGAGTCGCTCAAGGGCAAGCGCGTGCTGTCGCTGGACATGGCCATGCTGCTGGCGGGTGCCAAGTTTCGCGGCGAGTTTGAAGAGCGCCTGAAAAACGTGCTCAAGGACTTGGCCAAGGACGAAGGCCAGACCATTGTGTTCATTGACGAGTTGCACACCATGGTCGGCGCCGGCAAGGCCGAAGGCGCCATGGACGCGGGCAACATGCTCAAGCCCGCGCTGGCCCGTGGCGAGCTGCACTGCGTCGGTGCCACCACGCTGGACGAGTACCGCAAATACATCGAAAAAGACGCCGCGCTGGAGCGCCGTTTCCAGAAAATCCTGGTGGACGAGCCGTCGGTGGAAGCCACGATTGCCATTTTGCGCGGCTTGAAAGAGCGCTATGAAAAGCACCACAACGTCGAAATCACCGACCCGGCCATCGTGGCTGCGGCCGAACTCAGCCACCGCTACATCACCGACCGTTTCCTGCCCGACAAAGCCATTGACCTGATCGACGAGGCCGCTTCCAAGATCAAGATCGAGATGGATTCCAAGCCCGAGGTGATGGACAAGCTGGACCGCCGCCTGATCCAGTTGCAGATCGAGCGTGAAGCGGTCAAGAAGGAAAAGGATGAGTCCTCGCAAAAGCGCTTTGAACTGATCAACGACGAAATTCGTTCGCTGCAAAAAGAGATTGCCGATCTGGATGAAATCTGGAAGGCCGAGAAAGCCAGTGCCCAAGGCAGTGCCCAAGTGCGCGATGAGATTGAAAAACTCAAATTCCAGATCGAA
Organism: Pseudomonadota bacterium; assembly: GCA_040385425.1. Taxonomy (GTDB): domain Bacteria; phylum Pseudomonadota; class Gammaproteobacteria; order Burkholderiales; family Burkholderiaceae_C; genus Rhodoferax. The sequence goes on from JAZKHK010000016.1 coordinate 27,173, forward strand.
GAATTCACCCGCAAAGGCGATTTCAACAAGGTGGCTGAACTCCAGTACGGCAAGCTGCCCGAGCTGGAAAAACGCCTGAAAGAAGTGCAGGCCCGCGAGGCGAGCCGGGGCGAGGGCGCCGCGCCGCGCTTGCTGCGTACCCATGTGGGCGCCGAAGAGATCGCCGAAGTGGTGAGCCGCGCTACCGGCATCCCCGTGAGCAAGATGATGCAGGGCGAGCGCGACAAACTGCTGCAAATGGAAGACAAGCTGCACCAGCGCGTGGTGGGGCAGGACGAAGCCATCACCGCTGTTGCCAACGCCATTCGCCGCTCGCGGGCCGGTTTGTCGGACCCGAATCGCCCGACCGGTTCCTTCCTGTTCCTTGGCCCCACGGGCGTGGGCAAGACCGAGCTGTGCAAGGCGTTGGCCGGCTTTTTGTTTGACAGCGAAGACCACCTAGTGCGCATCGACATGAGCGAGTTCATGGAGAAGCATTCGGTGGCCCGCCTGATCGGGGCGCCTCCCGGCTACGTGGGCTACGAGGAGGGCGGTTACCTGACCGAAGCCGTGCGCCGCAAACCCTACAGCGTGCTGCTGCTTGACGAGGTGGAAAAAGCGCACCCCGATGTGTTCAACGTGCTGCTGCAGGTGTTGGACGATGGCCGCCTGACCGACGGTCAGGGCCGCACGGTTGACTTCAAGAACACCGTGATCGTGATGACCAGCAACATCGGCTCGCACATGATCCAGAGCATGGTGGGTCAGGACTACGAGGACATCAAGGACGCGGTGACGGACGAGCTGAAAAACCACTTCCGCCCCGAGTTCTTGAACCGCATCGACGAAACCGTGGTGTTCCATTCATTGGATGCAACGCACATTGCCAAGATCGCCGGTATCCAGATTCAGGTGCTGCAGCAACGCCTGGCCAAGATGGATCTGTCGCTGGACGTGTCACCTGCCGCGCTGGCCGAGCTGGCCAAGGTTGGTTTCGACCCGGTGTTTGGCGCACGACCTCTGAAGCGCGCCATTCAGCAGCGGATTGAAAACCCGCTGTCAAAGCTGCTGCTGGAAGGCAAGTTCCTGCCCAAAGACGTGATCCCGGTCGATGTGGACCCGATCCGCACGCCGGGGCAGTTCAGCTTCGAGCGCGTGGTGCATTGAAGACTTGACACGCAGGGCTTGGATTCAACCGGCCCTGCGATGCAACTCAGGCCCGATACCGCAAGCATTCCACCAGCAAACTAAATGCCGGAGAAGATTGTCGGCTTGAGGGATAGTAAAGGTGATATCCCGGATAGGGCTGGCACCAATCCTCCAGCACCGAAACCAGCTTTCCGCTGGCGATTTCTTCTTTTGCCATGTCGGATGGCAGATAAGCCAAGCCACAACCGGCAACGGCTGCCCGGAGAATATGCGACCCCATATTGAATGTCCATTGTCCCTCGACATGGGCTTTCAATGGGTTTCCTTCCTTTTCGAATTCCCAAACCATGTGGCTATCGTGGGTCGGCAGGCGAAGCTTGATGCAATTGTGCCTGGACAAATCCTGGGGAGATTGCGGTTGGGGGTGGCGAGAGAAATAGTCCGGTGAGCCCATGACGGCTACCCGCATGTCGGGGCCGATTCGCACCGCCACCATATCTTTTTCGACCTGGTCGCCGAGTCGCACACCGGCATGAAAGCGCTGTGCAACGATATCGGTCAACCCGTAATTGACGTTGATCTCGACCCGGATTTCCGGATAGTCCCGCAAAAATTTCTGAAGGCGAGGCCAAAGCACGGTGTTGGCGGCATGTTCTGCGGTCGTGATGCGTATCAGGCCACTTGGCTTGTTTCTCAGCTCGCTTAACGCAGCCAGTTCGTTATCAATTTCTTCCAGGCGCGGGGCAATGGCTTCCAGCAAGCGGGCGCCTGCCTCGGTCGGCGACACACTTCGCGTCGTGCGAGCCAGTAAGCGAACCCCAAGCCGGGTTTCCAGGCTGCGAATCGTATGACTCAGGGCTGATTGCGACATCCCTAATTGAGCCGCAGCGCGGGTGAAGCTTCTTTCACGCGCTACGGCAATCAACGCAACGAGATCACTAAAGTTGCCAGTAGCCATTTATTAGTTCCGTGCATAAGCCCATGCTGATTTTAGCGTATTAACAAATCAATCAGCGGCAACTACATTGACGACCATCCGCACAGGGAACTCGTCTGCTTCAAACACGGCAGGGGGCTCCTCCACCTACAAAGGAGATTCGTCATGAAAAAACGCATGCTTGGAAGCAGCGGCCTTGAGGTGTCCGCACTGGGCCTCGGTTGCATGTCCATGAGTTCTGCCTACGGCCCGGCCGGCGACAAAACGGAAATGATTGCGCTCATCCGCAAAGCGGTCGATTTGGGCGTCACTCTTTTCGACACGGCCGAAGTTTATGGCCCATTCGTCAATGAGGAATTGCTGGGGGAGGCGCTCGCCCCTTTCAAGGGACAAGTGGTCATCGCCACGAAGTTTGGTTTTGATCTTGATCCGGCAACTGCGCAGCGTACGGGGGGCGTTAACAGCCGACCGGCGCACATCAAGGCCGTTGCCGAAGCCTCGCTGAAGCGCCTCAAGGTCGATGCGATTGATCTTTTCTACCAACATCGCGTTGATCCCAGCGTTCCCATCGAGGACGTGGCCGGGGCCGTGAAGGAGTTGATTACCGAAGGCAAAGTCAAGCATTTCGGCTTGTCCGAGCCGGGCATCCAGACGGTTCGGCGCGCCCATGCCGTTCAGCCGGTGACCGCCGTGCAAAGCGAGTATTCCCTGTGGTGGCGAGGCCCGGAAGCCGAATTGCTGCCGACGCTGGAGGAACTGGGCATTGGTTTTATCCCGTTCAGCCCGCTTGGCGCCGGTTTTCTGGCCGGCAAAATGGATGAGAACACCCGTTTCGATAGTTCCGACTTTCGATCGCAGGTCCCGCGTTTCTCTCCTGAAGCTCTAAAAGCCAACGTCGCGCTGGTCAACCTGATTCGGGAAGTTGCGCAGACCAAGGGCATGACAAGCGCCCAGATTGCACTGGCTTGGTTGCTGGCACAGAAGCCATGGATCGTCCCCATTCCCGGCACCACGAAACTGAATCGCCTTGAAGAGAATCTGGGTGCCGCAGCCATTGAATTGACGGGCGACGATTTGCAGCGGATCGAGTCAGCCGCCTCGAAATTGCATCTGAAAGGTGCGCGCTTGCCCGAGTACGCGCTGAAAATGACCGGACTGTGATCGCCGCCATGGAACACCTGTCCCAGACGGAAATTAAGCAACGACAAGGCGCGGTTCTCGCCATCATCATGGCGAGCTACCTGATGATCGTCATCGACATCTCCATCGTCATTACAGGGCTGCCGAAGATCAAAGACGCCCTCGGCTTTTCGCCTGCAAGCCTGTCCTGGGTGCAGAACGCCTACACCTTGGCATTCGGGGGATTCCTGCTGCTTGGTGCTCGCGCCGGTGATCTTTTGGGGCGACGCCGGATGTTCATCTCGGGGCTTGGGCTGTTCACCTTTGCATCTTTGGCCATCGGAATGGCCCCGTCCCCAAGCTGGCTGCTGGCGTTTCGCGCGGTTCAAGGTGTGGGGGCCGCGATTCTGGCGCCCTCAACACTGGCGCTGATCGCCCTGTATTTTCCCGAAGGTACGGAACGTACGCGAGCGCTGTCGTACTACGCGGCCGCAGCCGGTATCGGTGCAACGCTGGGGCTCGTCTTGGGCGGATTGTTTGCCGATCTCTTGTCTTGGCGGGCCGGTTTTTTCATCAATCTACCCATCGGTATCGCATTGATGCTGGCGGCACAGCGCCTGTTCGCGGAGACGCCAAAGCATTCCGGCCAGTTCGACGTGGCTGGGGCCTTGAGTTCGACCTTGGGCATGAGTTCGCTGGTCTTCGGCATCGTTCATTCGGCTGAACAAGGCTGGGCCCATCCTTTGACGGCTTGGTCTATCGGCGTGGGAATGGCCCTGATGCTCCTGTTTGTCCTGATTGAGCGGCGTGTCAAGCAACCCGTTCTGCCCCTGAGGCTGTTTGCCAGCAAGGAGCGATGTGGCGCTTACGTGGCGCGCATGCTTTTTCTGGGCGGCATGGTTGGATTCTGGTTTTTTGCGACCCAATTTCTCCAGGGCGTTTTGGGCTACAGGCCACTTGAGGCCGGGCTTGCTTTTTTGCCGGCGACACTGCCTCAATTGATCGTTGCCCTGACGGTTCCAATGCTCGTACACAAGTTTGGCAATACCAATCTGCTGGTTGGCGGACTGGCTTTTTGCATTGCCGGGCTAGCTTGGCTTGGCCAAGCAACTGCGCACACGTCCTACCTGACTGGCATCGCGCTTCCCATGATTCTGCTTGGCATCGGCCAGGGGGCTGTCCTGGGGCCGTTAACCGTTGCAGCCGTCACCGGTGTTGCGGCCGAAGATTCCGGTGCTGCCTCCGGTTTGGTCAACGTGGCTCATCAGTTAGGCGGCTCGCTGGGTCTCGGCGTGCTGGTTGTTGTTTTTACAGCGGCATCTTCATCGATCGTGAACGGCCCCGAGGTTCTGGCGCATCGCATTGCCTCCGTCATGGATGCCAGCGCCGTCATGCTCGCCCTGTCCTTGGTGACGGTGCTGACCTTGATTCTTCCGGCACAGCGCCAGCAGGTCGAGACATCCAAACGCGATTTATCCAGTCTTGAACCTGAACCGAACCTCACGTCATCCCATTTCGATAGCGCACAAACCAACCGGGAATGTTATCCATCATGAAAAAAACTCTCCTTCTGCTATTAATACCGGTTATTTCATCCACTTTTGCTCAATCGAGCAGCGTTGAGGCGACTACTTCCGTCGTCGGCTCGGGGCAGGCTCTCTCTGCAACTATATTGCGCAGTACTTCGCGAACGCCTTATGAAGCGCCACCTGAGCATTTCACCGGCAAGGCCCGCGTAGCGCCGCTTTTTTCTCCGACTGCGCCGGCTCGGGCCTCGGCAGCTTACGTCACTTTCGCACCTGGCGCACGCACCGATTGGCATAGCCACCCATTGGGACAGACACTGGTCGTGACGGAAGGCAGCGGATTGATCCAGTTCCTGGATGGCCCTATTCAAGGTATTGAACCTGGTGATGTGGTGTCGATTCCGCCCGGCCAGAAACATTGGCACGGAGCGGCGGCCACGGAATCCATGACCCACCTGGCCATCCAGGAGCAGCTCGATGGCAAATCGGTGGACTGGCTGGAGAAGGTCTCGGATACCCAATATCGCAATGCGCCTTTGGTCAAGGAAAGCACCATACCTTCTGGGCAGCCATCTCGTGCCCAGCAGTTGATGGGCGATTTTGCCCCGAAGCTGGCCGACTTGACCGACAACGTGCTGTTTCGCGACATCTGGGAGCGTCCGGGGCTGTCGAAGCGCGACAGAAGCCTGGCGACTGTCAGTGCGCTGGTTGCACTGAACCGTCCCGATCAACTCCGTTCGCATCTCGCGTTGGCGATCCAGAACGGCCTGACGCGTGAAGAACTTGCCGAGGCCATTACCCATTTGGCCTTTTATGCCGGTTGGCCCAGTGCCGTCTCGGCGGTTTCGGTAGCCAAGGAAGTGTTTCCGGCCAAGTAGTCCATTCAAACAAAGGAGTATTCGATCATGACTTCAATCTTGCGTAAGAGCGCGCTCGCCTTGATGGCCTGCTTGCAGTTTTCGGCAGGCCTTTCCTTTGCCGCAGCGCAGAAGCCTGATGCGCCGTTGGTGATTCAGAAACAAGGCAGTTTCGCTGTGGGCGGTACGGTTGTTCAAAGTCCTGGAAGTTACGACCCGCTCAACCAGGTCTCCGGTGGTCAGACGCTGCACGGTGACCATGCCCGCGTGTTTTTTCAAGTCCCGGTCAAGGCCCGCCAATTGCCACTCGTGATGTGGCATGGCTTCGGCCAGTCCTCCAAAACCTGGGAATCGACCCCGGATGGCCGCGAGGGCTACCAGACCATCTTTCTGCGTCGAGGCTTCGCGACCTATGTGCTCGATCAGCCCCGCCGTGGTTCGGCTGGTCGCAGCAGCGTGGCAGGAACGATCAGCGCCACACCGGATGAGCAGCGATGGTTCGACACCTTCCGCGTTGGCATCTGGCCGAACTACTTCCCTGGTGTGCAGTTCTACCGCTCGCCGGAGGCGCTGGATCAGTATTTCAGGGCCATGACGCCAGACACTGGCCCCATCGACACGAATGTGACCAGTAATGCGGTATCCGCCTTGTTCGACAAAATTGGCGCCGGCATTCTTGTGACCCACTCGCACAGTGGCGGCATGGGGTGGCTGGCCGCCATGAAGAATCCGCGCATCCGGGCCATCGTCTCCTACGAGCCGGGAAGCGGCTTCGTCTTTCCAGACGGCGAAGTGCCGCCAGCGATGCCCAGCGCCGCCGGCACCCTCGAAGGCATCGGGATTCCGTTAGGTGAATTCATGAAGCTAACCCGAATTCCCATTGTTATGTACTACGGCGATTTCATTCCCAAAGAACCCATCGCCCATCCTGGTCAGGATGGCTGGCGTGTACGTCTTGCCATGGCCAGGCAGTGGGCTGATGCAATCAATCGCCATGGGGGTGACGCACAGGTCGTCCACCTGCCGGAAATCAACATTCGCGGCAACACGCACTTTCCGTTTTCTGACCTCAACAACCTCCAGATCGCTGACCTGATGTCGCGATTCCTTGCTGAAAAGCATCTGGACTGATGTGAATCCAAATCCTCAATCCTAAGGAGTTATCCAAGTGAAATATTTAAATACAGTGGTCGTAGCAACAGCGATCGGTTTTTTATCTGGAGCAGCTATGGCAGCAGACTACAAACAAAACCAGTTCACGCTGGCTTATGAGGGCGCGATTGCCGAAAACGTGAAAGGCAAAGTCAATATTCACGCGGTGGCTTACAAGCTCAATGGCATCGATATTTCTGCCAACGTCTATACCCCTGCGAACTTTGACGCAAGCAAAAAATATCCGGCGCTGGTGGTCGCGCACCCCAATGGCGGCGTGAAAGAGCAGGTCGCAGGCTTGTATGCCCAGCGCCTGGCTGAACAAGGCTATATCACCATCACGGCAGACGCGGCTTATCAAGGTGCCAGTGGCGGCACACCGCGCAATGTGGACAAGCCAACCCACCGTATCGAAGACATACACGGCATGGCGGACTTCATCAGCCAGTACGCTGGCGTCGATGCCGCCCGCATGGGCTTGCTGGGCCTGTGCGGCGGTGGCGGGTATTCGCTGAAGGCGGCACAAACCGACAAACGATTCAAGTCAATTGCTACCTTGAGCATGTTCAACTCCGGGCGCGTTCGCCGCAATGGCTACGTGGATTCGCAACTGAACACGATCCAGGCACGCTTGCAGCAGGCCTCAGTTGCCCGCGCCCAGGAGGCGGCTGGCGGCACAGTTCTCTATTCCGGCGATGCCAATCTGACTGATGAGCAGATCGCCAAGTTGCCGTTTGATCTGTATCGACAAGGTTACGAGTACTACTGGAAGACGCATGCGCACCCCAACTCGACTTTCAAGTACACCACCAGCAGTTTGTTGGACCTGATGCGCTTCGACGCCACCAACCAGATCGAGCTGATCGACAAGCCCTTGCTGATGATCGCCGGCAGCAAGGCTGACAGCCTGTACATGACCGAGGATGCGTTTGCCAAGGCCACTGGCACAAAGGACAAGGAACTGGTTTTGATTGATGGCGCCACCCATATCGAAACCTACTGGGTGCCGAAGTATGTGAATCAGGCGGTGGAAAAGCTGACCAAGTTCTACGGCAAATCGCTCTGAACACAAACCATCTCAGGAAAAAACCCGCTGTCAAAGCTGCTGCTGGAAGGCAAGTTCCTGCCCAAAGACGTGATCCCGGTCGATGTGGACCCGATCCGCACGCCGGGGCAGTTCAGCTTTGAGCGCGTGGTGCACTGAATCACGCGGCCATGTCCTACAGACAGCCCTTTTCAGCGCGCCCACACTGGTTTCCTTAATAACAAAAAGGAAATTATCATGAGCGAGAAAAAAGCCAGTGTTCATTGGGAAGGTGGCGGCAAGACCGGCGGCGGAAAAATCAGCACGGAAACCGGCGCGCTGAAAGAGGCCCCGTATGGCGCAGCCAGCCGCTTCGGCGATGACCGCAAGGGCACCAACCCGGAGGAGATATTGGGTGCCGCCCATGCCGCCTGTTTCACGATGGCGTTTGCCTTTGCCTGTGAAAAGGCGGGCATCACCACCCAATCCATCGACACCCAGGCGGCGGTGCGGCTGGTCAAGGCGGGCGAGGGCTTCAAGATCGACCGTATTGCGCTGACGATGCAAGCCGTCGTGCCTGATATCGATGACCAGAAATTCCAGGACATCGCGCAAGATGCCAAGGCGCACTGTCCGCTTTCCGTGGCCTTGGGGGCCGTTCCTGAAATCACGCTGGACGCCAGGCTACGCCAGTAGCCTGGACCGATCATGATTTACAAGTTCAAATCCCAAGCCGCAGCCGATGTCCTCATGCAAAAGCTCAATGGGGACCAGATGCTGACCATTGTTGGCAAGACGCCGTCACCGCAAGGCATCATCACCGTGGAGCAAATTCCCGCGGCCATTGCGGCGCTGGAGGCCAGCGTGGCGGCGCATGAAGCCGCGCAGGCCCGAGCTCAGCAGAATCTCCCGCCGGAGGTGCCGGTTGAAGGCGACAGCATCCAGTTGCGCCAGCGTGCCGCCCCTTTCATCGACTTGCTGCGGTGCAGCCTGGAAGCCGGCAAGGATGTGGTCTGGGGTGTGTGAGAGGCGCCAGTTAGGCGACGGCGTGAGCGGCGTGGAGGGCCAGGATGGCTTCTGCCGTGTAGCCCAACTCTGCCAGTAACGCATCCGTATGCTCCCCCCGGGTGGGTGGCTGCAAGCGCACCCCCAGGCGCTGGCCGTCCATGGTGAAGGGGAACAGCGTGGTCTGCGCCGTCTGCCCGGCGCGCTCGCCATCGGGCAGGGTGATGTCGGCTAGGCCACCGGTGGCTTTTAAATGCTCGTCATCAAACAGTTCTTCGGGCCGGCGGATCGGTGCGAAGGGCAAGTCATTCGCCTCCAGCAAAGTCGTCAACTCAGCGGCACTGCGGTGGGCCAAACGCTCGCGCAGGATCGGCAAGAGGGTTGAACGCAGGCGCACCCGGTCGTTGTTGCTGGCGTAATGCGGATCAGTTTTGAGGTCATGCAACCCCAGTGCGTCGCAAAACGTGGCCCATTGCGCATCGCTCACCGCCGCCAGAAAAATCTGCTCACCGTCTTTCACGGTAAACACGTCGTACACCGCCCACGGTGAAATACGCGCTGGCATGGGGGCGGCGGCTTGGCCGGTCACGGCGTACTGCAGCATGTGCTGGCCGACCAGAAACACATTGTTCTCGAACAGCGCGCTTTGCACTTCTTGCCCTTTGCCCGTGATGCCGCGCTGGATCAAGGCGCCCAGCACCCCGATGGCGCCAAACATGCCGCCCATGATGTCGTTCACGCTGGTGCCCGCGCGCAAGGGGTCGCCGGGTCGCCCGGTCATGTAGGCCAGCCCGCCCATCATCTGCACCACTTCATCCAGCGCGGTGCGGTTCTCGTAAGGACCGGGCAAAAAGCCCTTGTGGCTGACATAGATCAGGCGCTCGTTCACCTTGGACAACGCGGCGTAATCGAGTCCGTATTTGCCCATGGTGCCGGGCTTGAAATTCTCGGCCACCACGTCGGCCGAGGCCGCTAATCTGCGCGCCACTTCGGCGCCTTCGGGTGTGTGCAGGTCGATCGCAATGCTCTTCTTGTTGCGGTTGAACATGGGGAAAAAACCCGCCCCGGCGCCCAGCAGATGCCGCGTGCGGTCGCCGTCGATCGGCTCGACCTTGATCACCTCGGCCCCCATGTCGGCCAGCACCATGCCGCAGGTCGGGCCCATGACCATGTGGGTGAATTCGACCACGCGCAGGCCGGTCAGGGGCAGGGGCTTGGCAGGGGCGGACGTGTTGTTCATGGCGCGTGATGGGCTCAGGACGAAAAAGCCAAATTGTCGGCCATTCCTGATGCCATCCTGATACGAGCGGTGGTACGCTGAACAAATGGTCCATCCCTCACCTCCGCCAAAACCCGGTGTCCACTCGTTGCGCAGCTGGGCCCTTGTCGTGCTGCTCATTGCGGCGGCAACGCTGTGCAGCGCGCTGCTGGACGCCTATCTGTCGCTCACCAGCCAGGCCATGCTGTATGTGCTGGTCATCGTGATTGCCGCCTACCGCCTGGACTGGGTGCAGTCGGCGATTTGTGCCGTTGGCGCGGTAACGGCGCTGAACTTCTTTTTTGTGCCGCCGCGCTGGACCTTTGAGGTGGAAAGCCGTGAACACCTGATCGCGCTGGTGGTGATGCTGGTGCTTGCCTTGGTCATCAGCCATCTGGCGACCGGTGTGCGGCGCGAATCCCTGCATGCGGCATTGAGCGAGCAGCGTGCCCGTCAATTGCAGGCGTTGGCCTCCAGCTTGGCCAACACCACGGCGCCGGATGAAATTGCGGCCTTGGGCCAGCGTGCGCTGGACGGGGCGTTTGACGGCCCCAATACGCTTGCTTTGACGAATGACGCCAACGAGCTGACCGCTGGCGCCGAGGTGCCCGACGCCGTGCGCGATGCCCTGCGCTGTTGCATGAAAGAGGCGGCGGTGCTCGGTCCGGGCACCGGTCGCTGGCCGGGCCTGAACGCCTGGTATCTACCGCTGGGCGATAAAGACCGTGCGGTGGGCGCCGCCTGCGTCCAGCCGGCGCTGGCCAGCGACACCGATGGCCGTGAACATGCGCAGGCTTTGTGCGCGTTGCTGGCGCAAGCCTTGTGGCGCGTGCGTCTGGCCACGTCTGTGCAGGCAGCGCAAATTGAGGCCCAGCGCCAGCAACTGCAAAGCACGTTTCTGGCCGCCGTGTCGCATGATTTGCGCACGCCGCTGGCCGCCATCGTGGGGGCGGCGTCGTCGCTGCAAACCCAGCGCGATAAATTGAGTCCGTCCGAGCAGGACCGGTTGCTGGGGAGCATTGCCAGCGAAGCGGTCTATCTCTCCACGCTGACCGAGAACACACTGCAATTGGTGCGGCTGACCAGCCTGGAGCAGGCGCTCAAGCGCGATTGGGAGTCGCTGGAAGAAATTGTGGGTGCGGTGCTGGCGCGGGTGCGCCAGCGCGACCCTGGCCGGCGCATCAAGTCCAAAGTACCGGCTGGGCTGCCGCTGATCAAGGCCGACCCCGTGCTGCTGGCGCAGTTGATCAGCAATCTGCTGGACAACGCCTTGAAGTACAGTGAGGGCGAGATCGAGCTGAGCGTCAGCGCCAACGCCCAGTCGCTGGGGATTGCTCTCAAGGACCGGGGACCGGGCATTGACGAGGCCGAGCAAGCGCTGATTTTTGAGCCCTACCGGCGCGGCGACCAGTCCGGTCCGCGCGGTGCCGGGCTGGGGCTGGCCCTGTGCCGGGCCATTGCCGTGGCGCACGGCGGCAGCCTGACGGTCAAACGACGCAGCGGCGGTGGCAGCAGCTTCATCACGACCCTGCCGCTGGACGAGCAGCCGCCAGAACAGGAGTTGCCATGAGTTTGAACGTGTTGGTGGTGGAGGACGACCGCGAGATCCGCGCCATGATGCAATCGTCCCTCTCGGTCGAGGGCTTTGAGGTGCAAACGGCGGTGTCCTTGAGTGAGGCCAGTGCCTTGCTGCGGCACAAACTGCCTGATCTCGTCGTGCTGGACCTGGGCCTGCCCGATGGCGACGGCGCACAACTGGTGCGTGAGCTGCGCAAGCAGCATTCCACGCCGGTCATCGTGGTCTCGGCCCGGCACCAGGAAGCGCAGAAGATTGCCTTGCTCGACGCCGGTGCCGACGACTACCTGACCAAGCCCTTCAGCGTGGGCGAGTTGCTGGCGCGAATGCGCGTGGCCTTGCGCCACCGCGGCACCAGCCTGGCCGCTGCCGTCACCACGCACGAGCTGGAGGACCTGCGAGTGGACCTTGCCGCCCGCCGGGTCGAGCGGGGTGGCGAGGTGCTGCACCTGACGCCGACCGAGTTCAATCTGCTGGCGCGGCTGGTGCGCAGCGCGGGTCGGGTGGTGACGCACCGGCAATTGCTCACCGATGTGTGGGGTGCCGAATTCACCGAGCACACCCACTATTTGCGGCTCTACATGGCGCAACTGCGTGCCAAGATCGAACGCGACCCGTCCGAGCCGCGCCATCTGCTGACCGAAACCGGCGTCGGCTACCGGCTGGCTGACGTTTGACCCAGGCAATCCATATGCGTTCCTGATGCCTGGGCGACGACAGTGGCCTCCTGTTCACTGTTGATCGAATGCAATGCGTAAATCTACTGGCCGCGAAGGCCTGGCGGCTCTGACCCTGGGTGCCATGGGCGTGGTCTATGGCGACATCGGCACCAGCCCGCTGTACACCATGAAGGAAATCTTCAGCCCCGCCACCGGCGTGCCGCTGGACGCCACGCACCTGATTGGCGCCGTGTCGGTGATTTTCTGGGGCCTGATGATGGTGGTCACGCTCAAGTACGTGCTGCTCATCCTGCGCGCCGACAACCGGGGCGAGGGCGGCATCATGGCCCTGACCGCGCTGGCCGCCCATGCCGCCGGCAGCACGCCGCACCGGCGCACCGTGCTGCTGCTGACCGGCGTGTTTGGCGCCGCCCTGTTTTACGGCGACAGCGTGATCACCCCCGCGATCTCCGTACTCAGCGCTGTGGAAGGTCTGGAGGTGGTCACGCCGGTGCTCAAACCCTATGTGTTGCCCATCTCGATCACGGTGCTGATTGGCCTGTTTGCCATGCAGCGCTTTGGCACGGCCGTGGTTGGCAAGCTGTTCGGCCCGGTCATCGTTCTCTGGTTTGGCGTGCTGGCCGCCACCGGGGTGAATCAGATTTTGCAGCAGCCGGTCATTTTGACGGCCCTGAATCCCTTGAATGCCCTGGCGTTTTTGCAGTCGCAGGGCTGGCACATGTTTGTCGCGGTCGGCGCCATCGTGCTGGCGTTCACGGGTGCTGAAGCGCTCTATGCGGACATGGGGCACTTTGGCAAAAAGCCAATTCAGCTGGCCTGGATCGGGCTGGTCTTGCCCGCCTTGACAATCAACTACATGGGGCAGGGCGCCTTGCTGATGCGCGACCCGAGTGCCCTGGAGAATCCGTTTTTCCGCATGTTCTCGCCAACCTGGCTGATTCCCGCCGTGGTGCTGGCCACGCTGGCCACCGTCATTGCTTCGCAAGCCGTCATTTCAGGCGCTTATTCCATGACCAAGCAGGCGGTGCAATTGGGGCTGCTGCCGCGCTTGCAAGTGCTATTCACCTCGGCCAAAGAGGCCGGGCAGATTTACATGCCCGAGGTCAACTGGGCGCTGCTGGTGGCCGTGTTGCTGGCGGTGGTCGGTTTTGGCAGCTCGTCCGCGCTGGCTTCGGCCTACGGCATTGCGGTGACCGTGACGATGCTGATCACCACGGTGCTCACCTTTTACGTGGTGCGCTACGGCTGGAATTACCCCCTGTGGGTGGCTATCGGCTCCACCAGTGTATTTTTGGTGTTGGACGTGGTGCTGGTGATCTCGTGCTCGCTCAAGTTCTGGCAGGGCGGCTGGTTTCCTCTGGTCTTGGGAATCGCCCTCTTTGTCGTCATGGCGACCTGGCGCAAAGGGCGCGAATTGCTGCTGAACAGCCTGCGCAACGACGACCCCGAGTTGCTGCCCTTCATCACGGCGCTGGCGGCGGATGACATCCACCGGGTGGCGCGCACCGCGGTGTACGCCGTCGCCAACCCCGACACCGTGCCGCAAGCCCTGATGCACAACCTGAAACACAACCAGGTGCTGCACGAGCGCAACCTGATCCTGACCGTGGTGTTCCACGATGTGCC
>JAZKHK010000017.1:0-9511 GCA_040385425.1 Pseudomonadota bacterium
ACACGCTCGTCTTCGCCTTCGGCATAGACCACACGCTTGGGCGCACGTTTGGCCGCGGCAAACAACGGTTGCATGCTGCTGCTGGACTGATAGACGAACTGCGAAAGCTTCTGCCGGTAGGCAGGCATGTCGGCGATGGAGCGGGTCGCCACGCCGCTGTCCATCGCGGCTTGCGCAACGGCGGGCGCCACCACTTCGATCAGGCGCGGGTCGAAGGGCTTGGGGATCAGGTAGTCGCGGCCGAAGCGCAGGCCCACGGCGCCATAGGCCTGGGCCACGACCTCCGGGATCTCGGCGTGCGTGAGATCGGCGATGGCGCGCACGGCGGCCAGCTTCATCTCTTCGTTGATCGTCGTGGCGCCCACGTCCAGCGCGCCGCGGAAGATGAACGGGAAGCACAGCACGTTGTTGACCTGGTTCGGGTAGTCCGAACGGCCGGTCGCCATGATCGCGTCGTCGCGCACGGCTTTGACTTGTTCCGGCAGAATTTCAGGCGTCGGGTTGGCCAGGGCAAACACCAGCGGCTTGGCCGCCATTTTTTTCACCATCTCGGGCTTGAGCACGCCGCCGGCCGACAAGCCCAGGAACACGTCCGCGCCTTCAATGATCTCGCCCAGCGTGCGAGCCTCGGTCTTTTGGGCATAGAAGATCTTGTCTTCGTCCATCAACTCGGTGCGGCCTTCATAGACCACGCCGGCCAGGTCGGTGACATAAATGTTTTCGCGTGGAATGCCCAGTTTCAAGAGCAGTCCCAGGCAAGCCAGCGCAGCGGCGCCAGCGCCGGAGGTCACCAGCTTGATTTGCTTGGGGTCTTTGCCGACCACTTTCAGGCCATTCAAAATGGCCGCGCCCACGCAGATGGCGGTGCCGTGCTGATCGTCGTGGAATACCGGAATGTTCATGCGCTCGCGCAGCTTGCGCTCGACATAAAAACAGTCGGGCGCCTTGATGTCTTCCAGGTTGATGCCGCCAAAGGTCGGCTCCAGCGAGGCGATGATGTCCACCAGCTTGTCGAGGTCGTGTTTTTCGTTGATTTCGATGTCAAACACGTCAATGCCGGCGAACTTCTTGAACAGCACGCCCTTGCCTTCCATCACCGGCTTGGCCGCCAGCGGGCCGATGTCGCCCAGGCCCAGCACGGCGGTACCGTTGGTGATGACCGCCACCAGGTTGCCGCGGCTGGTGTACTTGAACGCGTTGTTCGGGTCTTTGACGATCTCTTCGCAGGGCGCCGCCACACCGGGCGAGTAAGCCAGGCCCAGGTCGTGCTGGTTGACCAGTTGCTTGGTGGCCGCGATGGCGATTTTTCCGGGCGTGGGGAACTCGTGGTATTCGAGGGCGGCGTTGCGCAATACGGCGCGTTTTTCTTCGGCGGTGGCCGTGGTATGGGGCATTCTTGTCTCCTGCTTTAATTAATTAAGTATGACCGAAAGGCCAGCCCGTCAGTATTAATTCTTGCAGGAATTGTAGACCTCGGTCCTGAATGACACTGTCAGATGAATGTTGACACCATGATATGAAAAATGCGATTCATCAAGGTGCTGCCTTAAGGCTGGGCTAATCTAAGGTTTTTAGAATTTCCCCCATCACAAACCAAGGATAAATAATGACCCTCCCGAATACTACGGACCGATACCACCGGGCCTCCATCGTCTTGCATTGGGCCATGCTGGTCCTGTTTGTCGGGATCTACGCCAGCATCGAGTTGCGCGGACTGTTTGACAAAGGCACCCCGCCCCGGGAGGCGATGAAAAGTCTGCACTTCATGCTGGGGCTGCTGGTTCTGGCGCTGGTTTGGCTGCGCGTGGCGCTGCGCTTTAAATACCCGGCGCCTCCGATTCAACCCGCCCCCTCTTTGACACAGGACAAAGTGGCCAGGCTGGCGCATCTGCTGCTCTACGTTTTCATGATCGGCATGCCCTTGGCGGGCTGGCTGTTGCTGAGTGCCGCCGGCAAGCCGATTCCATTTTTCGGGCTGGAACTGCCCGCGCTGATCGGCCCCGACAAAGCACTGGCAAGCCAGATCAAGGAAATTCACGAAGTGATCGGCACTGCGGGCTACTTTTTGATCGCGGTCCACGCCGCTGCCGCCTTGTTCCACCACTACGTCCTGCGCGACAACACCTTGCTGCGCATGCGCCCGCGCTGAGCGGCGCATCTCGCGCCTTCAGGCCGCCAGCAATTTGGCCTGCTCGGCGCGCCGGGTGGTTTGCCGGCCGGTGATCACAAAGCCCCGCATTTGCTGCCGGGCGTCGATGAATTGCCAGATGCCGGGCTCGACACCGCGCCATTCGCCCAAGGTGCCAGGTGCGGGCGCCGCCACCACGATCGGCAGCGCCGGGGTTTTGATCGCCACCGGCATCAGCGGGAAGACCACCTCCGTCGGCGTACCCGCCAGCGTGGCGGCCAGCGCCCGGGCCGCGCTCATGATGGGCATCACATACGGCATCGTGCGTCCGCCCGACACAAGCGCCTCCGCTTCGCCCCATAAGCCCGCAGCGTACTGCGCACCATCGCCCAGCGCGTAGATGTGCGGCGCGCTGGTTTGCAAGCGGGCATCCACCACCACGGCGCGCTCGCAGACCAGCCCGCTTGCCTGCGCCAAGACCGTATCGGCTCGCAGCCCGATGGCACTGAGCACCCTATCGGCGGCAACGACCTGCCCGTTGGACAACTCAACCTGCAGCCTGGGTTCAGCCCCCTCGCCTTGCGTCACGTGATGGCTGACGGACTGCACGGTGGCACCCCAGTGCCAGCGCACGCCCAAGGCGGCCAGCGCCTCGCGCAATTGCACGCCTGCCTGCGGCGGCAACAGCGCCCCCATCGGCCCCGCAGAAGGGTCCACCACGCTCACCTGGTAGCCGCAGGCGATCAAGTCGTTGGCAAATTCGCAACCAATCAGACCCGCGCCCATGATCAGGACGTATTGGTGACGCCCGCCCGTCAGCCGGGCGTGAAAGTCCGAAAAGTCATCCAGGGAGTTGATCGACTGCACCTGATCCGCCGCATCGCCGGCCACCGGCACGCGAATCGGCTGTGCGCCGGTCGCCAGCACCAACTGGCTGTAACTGAATTCCCCTTGCGAGGTGCGGATGCGCTGCGCCACCGCATCGATGGCCAGCACCCGCGTGCGGGCCAGCAGCGAGAGCTGGAGGGTGTCCGCCATCTTCGCCGCCGCCGTGCTGACCAGTTGCGCAGGGCTGCGCTTTTGCGCCAACGCATTGGACAGCGAGGGCTTGGCGTAAAAGTCGCCGCTGTCGGCCGTGATAAGCATCAGCGGCGCGATGGGGTCGAGCTTGCGGAACTCGCGCGCCGTGGTCCAGCCCGCCAGACCGGCGCCAATGATGATGATCGGGTGCGTCATGAGGCGTCTTTCTGGTGCTTAGATTTCTACCGCTTCAAAGTCGGCCTTGGCCACGCCGCAGTCCGGGCATTCCCAACTGTCTGGCACATCGGCCCACAAGGTGCCGGGCGCAATGCCGTCTTCAGGGCGACCGCTGGCCTCGTCGTAAATGAAGCCGCAAACAATACAAAGATAGGTTTTCATGGTTTTTTCCAATAAATATGAATGAAATCAGGCTCTAGCCCCCGTAGATAGTGCGCGAGCAGCTATCAAACAAATAGCAAAATATCGCCAATCATCAGGCCGCGACCGGCTCTGTCACCCTGGCCAGTTGGGCCTTGTAATGGTTGGCGTGGCGCTCTTCCACCTTGGCCAGCGCGGCAAAGCGCTTCTGGGCTTTTTCCAGCGTGGCCCTGAACTGCGCGGCGTGGACCTTGCTCTCTTCAATCTGCTCGTCCATCTCGGCCACGGCGGCGGCCTGGCCTTCTTCTTCCGCGGTTTTGCGAAAGCCGGGGTACATCTCGGAGTACTCGTAGGTTTCACCGTCGATGGCGATCTGCAGCGCTTTGGCCGGCGTCATGGTCGCCTTGGGGTAGAGCAGGTCGAGGTGGCCAAAGGCGTGCATCACCTCCTGGTCGGCCGTGGCTTCAAAGGCGCGGGCGGTGTCCTCGTCGCCCATCTCGCGCGCCAGCTTGGCGAAATAGCGGTACTTGATGTGCGCCATGGATTCGCCGGCAAAGGCGGCCTCCAGATTGGCCAGGGTCTTGATCTCGGGGCGTTGGGTTGCAGTCATGGTGGGCTCCTGGGTTTGATGGCTTGCCGATAGAAGGTTTCGATCAGCACGGACTCAATGATAGAGCCAATCAATAGCACAAGGAAATTGGTTTTGACTAACGGATTGATAGACGCTATCAGCCGCCGTGCCAAGGCGCAGCCGCAGGCAGAGGTTCACGCGGCCAGCCGCTGCCGGTACCAGTGCTCGAATTCAGCCGGCGGCAGGGGCGGACTCAGGTAGTCGCCCTGCATGTGCTGGCAGTTGCGCTCGCACAGCAAGGCCTGCACCTCGGCCGACTCGACGCCTTCGGCCACCACGGCCAGCCCCAGGGTCTTGCCGATGGCAATGATGGCCTCGGTGATGGCCGCATTGGTGCGGTCACCCGAGGTCAGCTTCATGACGAACTCCTGGTCCACCTTGATGGTGTCCAGCGGCAAGCGTCCCAGGCGGCTCATGCTCGAATAACCTTGGCCAAAGTCGTCCAGCGCGAATTTGACGCCGAGCTGCTTGATGCTCTTCATGATCAACAGCGCCTCGTCGATATTCTTCAGCAGCGCCGACTCGGTCAGCTCCAGTTGCAGGCAGCCCGGTGGAATGCTGTGCTTGACCAGGGCCGCCTCGATCCGGTCGCGCAGCGTGGGCTGGCGGTACTGGATCGGCGACACATTGACGGACACCGTCAGCGGCGGCAGGCCATGCTCCAGCCAGACCCGCGCCTGCTGGCAGGCCTGCTCCAGCTCCCACTCGCCCATCGGGCCGATCATGCCGCTGGTTTCTGCCACCGGGATGAAATCGCCAGGCCGAAAGCCCGTCACCGGCCAGCGCATGAGCGCCTCGACGCCCAGCACCTTGTTCCTGGCGACATCGACGATCGGCTGGTAATGCAGCTCAAACTCCCCCTGCGCCAGGGCACTGCGCAAGCGGTTCTCAATGCGCAAGACCAATTCGGCGCTCTCGTTCAAGGCCGGCGTGTAGAGCTGGAAATTGTTGCGCCCCTGCTCCTTGGAGGCGTACATGGCGACATCGGCATGCTGCAGCAAGATGTCGATGTCCTGGCCGTCATCGGGAAACAGGCTGATGCCGATGCTCGGCGAGGTGTACAGGGACAGTTTGCCGACGCAATACGGCTGACTGAGCGTGGCCCCGATGTTCTGGGCGGTGCGAACGGCATCCGGCGCGCCGCGGATGTGGGCCAGCGCTACCAGAAACTCATCGCCGCCCAGCCGCCCGGCCATGTCTTCGCCGCGCACGCAGGCTTTCAGGCGCCGCGCTACTTCCTGCAGCACCGCATCGCCGACCTCGTGCCCGTAGGTGTCGTTGATGGGCTTGAAACGGTCCAGGTCAATGTAGAGCACCGCCACCTGCGTGCGCCCCCGGCGCGCACTCTCCAGCATGCGCGCGGCAAACTCGCAGCTCAGCTTGCGGTTGGGCAGGCCGGTCAGCACATCGTGCTGCGCCGATTCGACCGCATCCTGGTGCTGCTGGGCGATGCCCAGATGGGTACTGATGCGCGCCAGCAGTTCGCGGGCGCCGAAAGGCTTGACCAGAAAATCGTCGGCGCCGGCCTGCAGCCCTTCCACCCGCGCCTCTTCGCCCGCGCGGGCCGACAGCAGGATGACCGGCATGCTGCGGGTGCGCGGGTCGGCCCGCAAGGCCTGCAGCAGGGCGAAGCCGTCCAGGTTCGGCATCATCACGTCGGTCAGCACCAGGTCGGGCGGGTCGCGCAAGGCGGCCTCCAGCGCCTGCTGGCCGTCGGCGACGGCATCCACGTCCCAGTAAGGTTTGAGCAAACCCCGCACATAGGCGCGCATGTCGGCGTTGTCGTCGGCCCAGAGAATGCGCGGGCGGTGGATGGCCGCGATGCCCGCCAGCCCGTTCGGCATGGGTGGCGCGGACACCGGTGCGCCCTCGGGCAGCCATTGATTCACCTCCTCCACATAGGCGCGCGCGCCGATGGCGGTGGAAGCCAGCATCGGCTGCGCGCCGATTTTGTCGGCCGGCAGATGGGCCTTGCCCGCAGGCACGCTGACCGTGAAGGTGGAGCCGACCTGGGGCGTGCTGTCCACCCCGATGGTGCCGCCGTGCAGCTTCACCAGCTCCTGCACCAGCGCCAGCCCGATGCCGCTGCCTTCATACGAGCGGCTGCGGGCGTTGGTCACCCGATGGAAACGCTCAAACAGGCGCGGCAATTCGGGGGCCGGGATGCCGGTCCCGGTGTCGGTCACCGTCAACACCGCCCTGGCGCCCGCGCCGTCTTGCCCGTCCTGCCAGTGCAGGCGCACCGCAATGCGGCCCTCGAAGGTGAACTTGAAGGCATTGGAGACCAGGTTGAGCACGATTTTCTCCCACAAGTCGGTGTCCACATACACCGGCTCCGGCAGCGCCGGGCAGTCCACGGTGAACTGGAGGCCGGCACTTTTCATGACGGACGCGAACATGCTGGCCATCTCGGCGGTGAAGGTGGCCAGGTCGGTCGGCCGGTAGCTCGCCTGCATGCGCCCGGCCTCGATGCGGGAGAAATCCAGCAAGGAGTTGACCAGCTTCAACAGACGCAAGGCGTTGCGGTAGGCCAGCTCAAGCCGGCGCCGGTCGGCCTTGACCAAATGGTTCGGGACGGACAAGACCTCTTCCAGCGGGCCCAGCAGGAGCGTGAGCGGGGTGCGGAACTCATGGCTCACATTGCTGAAAAAAACAGTTTTGGCCCGGTCGATCTCGGCCAGGGCTTCCGCCCGGGCGCACTCCAGCGCGTAGGCGCGGGCGTTGGAAATCGCGTCGGTCACGCCCTTGCCCAGCATGTTGTAGAAGGTCCGGTAGGCCTCGTCCAGCGGCCGGCGCGTGCTGACGCCGGCAATCAAGACGCCCAGCACCTGCTCCTGGCCGGACGGAATGAGGGGCATCAGCAAGGCGGTTTGCAAAGGGTCCGGGTAAGGGCCGCCGACCAGGGCGCCGCCAAAACGCTGTGCCAGATCGTCCACTTGCCGGTTTTGCCGCTCGCTGACCGCCCGGGCCAGCGGCCAGGCGTGCTTGCCGGCGTCTTCCAGGTCAATCTTGAGCGAACAGGCGGGCGCCCCCGGCGACAAGCCGCATTGCCCCGCCAGGCGGGCCTGTTTCAGGTCGGCATCGAGCAGATAGATGAGCACAAACGGCAGGTCCAACGCGTATTCCGCCAGCGTCTGGACCGTGAGGGCAATGGCCTGGTCCACCGTGTGGGCCGGCGCCGTGTGGTCGGCCAGCGCGCGCAGCACCTTCAGCCGCCGCTCCGCCAGGCTCTGCTGCGTCAGCTCCGTGACCGGATGAAACAGGCCGAGGACGCGGCCGGTTTCATCGCGGATCGGACTGAAGGAGTAGGTGAAAAAAGTCTCTTCCAGAAAACCGCAACGGTCCAGGAACATGCGCTGGTTGACCAGAAACGCCGCGTGGCCCGCCGTGGCTTGCTCAAAGGCCTCGCCCACCACCGGCCACGCCGAATACCAGCATTCCCTGAAATCCTGGCCCATGGAATGCGGGTGCTTGGTGCCGCAGATCGGCCAGTAGCCGTCGTTGTAGATCTGGGTTCGCTGCGGCCCCCAGGCCAGCGCAATCGGGAACGTCGAGGCCAGGCACAGGCTCACCGTGGTGCGCAGGCTTTGGGGCCAGGCGGCCAAGGCGCCCAACGGGGTTTGCGACCAGTTCACGGTGCGGATGAGTTTGCCCATCTCGCTGCCACTGAGCCAATCCATCGAATTGGAGGCAAGCGCTAGCCTCTTGACATGCCCGGTCATGACGATCCCTCGCTTGGCAGGATGGTGTCTTTATTGCAAACGCGACAATTTAATCATTCCGTTCCCAAATTTCAAGTGAAAACCCATGAGCAAACTATCTCTCTCCCGCGACAAGATTTACAAAACCGTGGCGCGCCAATTGCACGGCGTGGTGCCCTGCTGGGTCTGCGGCGACCATGTGCTGCCCGCCGACTCCACGCTGGAACACATCAAGCCCCTGAGCGAAGGCGGCAACAGCCATCTGGACAACCTGGCCATCAGCCACGGCCGCTGCAATAACCAGCGCCATGCCGCCAAACCGCCCGCTGCTCCGGCCCCTCAGAGCAATTGATTTGCTACTATTTCAATAGCTGGTCACGCAGGCTGGACGGGGGCTAGAGGCCAATTTGACCTAAAAATAAGGGAAAAATCAGGTTTTCAGGACGGTTTGACCGCCTCACGCGGCGGCTTCTTTTCAAGAATGACCAGCGCGATGCCGCCCAGAATGGCGCCCGACGCCAGCACCATGCGCCAACTGATCGGCTCCGCCAGCAAGACCACCCCGCCCACGGCCGCCAGCACCGGCACGCTGAGCTGCACGATGGCCGCCTGCGTGGCTTTCAAGGCCGGCAAGGTTTTGTACCAAAGCGCGTAGCCGAGGCCCGAGGTCAGCGCGCCCGACATCACCGCGTACCCGACGCCGGCCCAGTCCAGCGCCAACTGGTTCAGCATGAGCAGGCTCAAGCCCAGCGTGATTGGCACCGTGCGCAGAAAATTCCCGGCCGTCACCTGGGTCGGGTCGCCCGCGCCTTTGCCGCGCAAAGAGTAAACGCCCCAGGCCACGCCCGATCCCAGCATCAGCACGGCGCTGCCCAGCGGTGGCGCAGACAAGCCCGGCAGCATGAGGCCGACCAGCCCGCCCAGCGCCAGCACAAACCCGGCCACCTGCGGGCGCAGCAAGCGCTCGCCTTGCCACACGCCATAGCCGATCATCGTGGCCTGGACCGCGCCGAACAGCAGCAGCGCCCCGGTGGCGGTCTCCAGCTGGCCGTAGGCAAACGACAAACTGGCCGCATACGCGAACAAGGCCAGGGCCGACGGCCAACTGCCCCCGCCGAGGGGGCGGTGGCGCTGGCGCAGCATCAGCCAGCCCAGCACCAAGGCGCCCGAGATCAGGCGGATCGAGGTGAAGCTGGCGGCATCGATACTGGTCTGCTTGAGGGCCAGGCGGCACAGCAGCGAGTTGCCGGCAAAAGCCAGCATCGTCAGCGAAGTCAGAACCAGAAGGCGCAAAGAAGACATGGAAAAAATAAATCGGATGCGGCAGGATTCACACGATGAAGCGAGTCTTGATGGAGCCTACCGGTGGCGCCGACTGGACCTTCTTGCCACGTCGGGGCCGCCCATGAGCCGACGTATATTGAAGGCGTCCAGACCCCGCGAGGAATTGGCCGAGGCGTTCAACAGCACCAGCGTGGCACTTTTACCGGCTTGCCGGATGCGCATGATCAAACAATGCCCCGCTTCGTTGGTGAATCCGGTTTTGGACAAGAGAATGTTCCACCCTTGCTTGCCGACCAGGGGGTTCGTGTTGCGAAACATGACGGGGCGGCCATTCAGGCGAACCAGATCGGACTTGTCGGTGGTGATGGA
>JAZKHK010000018.1:0-9710 GCA_040385425.1 Pseudomonadota bacterium
TTTGCGTCCTTCCCAAAACCGGTCGTACGCAGCGGTGTTGCGAAAGCCCAGAAAAATCGCAATCGGCAAGCCGATCAGGGTGAAGGGAATCGTGGTCAGCGTGATCTTGAGCGCGAACAAGTCCCCATGCGACATAGTGACCACAATCGCAATCAGGGTCGTGGCGAGCAGCGATGGCAGAATCCTCGGCAGGATGGACCCGCGCAGCAGCAGGAACATCTTGAGCCCGGATGGCCGGTCTCTGATGATCATGCCCAAACTCCTGTTTGGGAGCGACTTTGATAACAATTCACTAACATCTTAGTAGTTTAATCACTAGCATGTGAGTGAGTCAAGATACGACCGGGAGACCCACTTGACGCCACGGATTGCCTACCGCAACCTGCCCCAGCTTTTTCTAAAAGCCAGAGAGAGCCTGATGTCTCACTTTCGGCCGATCCTCAATCACTTTGGCCTGACCGACCAGCAGTGGCGCATCCTGCGCGTGCTGGACGAACATACGCAACTGGAACCGCGCGAAATTTGCAGCCTGTGCCAGATCCTCAGTTCCAGCATGGCGGGCGTGCTGGCGCGCATGGAAGAGCTGGCGCTGATTGAACGCCAGCGCGTGGTGGGCGACCAGCGGCGGGTGGTGGTTCGGCTGGCGCCCAAAGGGGACCAACTGGTGCGCCAAATGGCGCCACTGATCGACTTGCAGTACCAGCACATCGAGCAGGCTTTCGGCAAACAGATTTTTGATGACTTGTTCACGTCACTGGAAGCCTTCGTTGACGCTCAGGGAAATCCTGTTTTGCAGGTTGCATTACCGCCAACGGAATCTGCGGCCGAATAACCTTCGTCGCTCAAAGCGGCGGACATGACACCTACAATTTCTCCTATGAACAGTCCTACCCTGACCATCGACGTGGTGTCCGACGTCGTCTGCCCCTGGTGCTACATCGGCAAGCGCAAGCTGGAAGCCGCCCTGGCCTTGCCCGAAGCGTACGACCTGCCCAATGTGGTGATCCGCTGGCACCCATTCCAGCTCAACCCTGAACTACCGGCCCAAGGCGTGCCGCGCCAGCAGTACCTGGAAGACAAGTTTGGCGGGCCTGAACGCGCTGCCGAGATTTACGAGCGCGTACGCGAAGCCGGCCAAGCCATGGGGCTCGCACTCAATCTGGATGGCATCGCGCAGCAACCCAACACACTGGCCGCACACGCGCTGATTGCCTTTGCCCAGCTGGGCGATGCGGATGGCAGCGACATTCAGGAGCGCTTGCTGCGGGCCTATTTTGTCGAAAACCGCTTCATTGGCAGCCTGGACGTGCTGGCCAACATTGCCGAAGAAGCCGGCCTCAACGGGGAAGACGCCCGCGCCTTCATCACCGACCCGGAGCATCTGGAAGTGGTGGCCCAGGCCGATGCCAACATCCGGAGCCAGGGCATCAACGGTGTGCCCTTTTTCATCTTCAACCAGAAAGTGTCCGTCTCCGGTGCGCACGACCCGGCGACCCTGCTGGGCGCCATGCACCACGCGCTCGCCAAGAAAAACTGAGTCGGCGCTAGCGGGACGCGTGCCGGGGGCCTTGCGGCGATGCGTCAGGCGGCATGGACTCATCCATCCACTGCCGCAGGTCCCGCCACATGCGCTGCATTTCGGCATCGGGCGGCGTCTTGAGCGCGCTTGACAGCTCAATGGTGACAACCGGCATGCCCCGGTGTACCCCCCCGTAATTGCCCAAAGAACCGGGAAAGATGCCGACCTGATCCAGATACAGGCGGCCCAGCCGGCTCGGCGGCGCAATCGGGCCGTCAAAGTCCAGCAAGCCGTAGGGCGCATGGATGCTCACAATGAGATTGGGCTTGAAACGCTGCATTTCATCGAACAGGAACTTTGATTCGGGCTCACTCAGCGGACTCTTGCCGGGCCAGCGACGCGGGTCCTTGAGGGTTTTCTTGGCCCAATAAACCGGAGCATCGCGCTTCCAGTCGGGCGTCGGAAAGTTGCGATTCAAATCGACCCCATTGGCATTGACGCGCCGCGAAGGCCGGTCAAAGAGACCATCCGGGTTGAGTGCGGGAATAAACCGCCAGTAGGTTTGCTGGGGCGCGGCTTGCGCCAGCCCAATCCAGTGCAGCGCCATCGAAGCGGAGGACAACTCGTCCCCGTGGATACCGCCAATCACCAGCACGCGCAGACGAACGTCATCAGGGCGAACGTCACGCGTGTAAATGGTGCGGCCCTTGACGCTTCGGGCCGAGCTGGATTGCAGTTTGGCCTCCTCGCACAGCGAACGCTTCACATTGGGCAAACGGGCATAAAACTCGTCGCAAAGACCTGCTGCGCCGGCCTGCGTTGCTATGACAAACGTACCGACGAGGGCCAAGAGGGAGAGGGAAAAACGCATGGCGGGATTTTATTCGCCCGGACTTCCCTGTGGTCAGTCAGGACAGATTTGCCAAGGCTTGTCCTAATCCATCTTAAATTTCAGGTAAATTGCGGTATGTCTTCGTCTGAATTGAGCCTGACGGCTCGCCCCCCCAATTTTTCAAAAGTCGAGTTTCGTGCCGCCCTGGGCATGTTTGCCACCGGCGTGACCATCGTGACCGCCCGAACCGCCGAGGGTGAGCTGATCGGGCTCACCGCCAACTCGTTCAACTCGGTTTCGCTCAATCCGCCGCTGGTGCTATGGAGCCTGTCCAAGGCGGCCGCGTCCATGCCCGCTTTCAGCACCGGCTCGCACTACGCCATCAACATCCTGGGCGCGGACCAGAAAGAACTGGCCAAGCGTTTTGCAGCCAGGGATGTGGACCGTTTTGCGGATGTCTCGTTCGTCGAAGGCGTGGGCGGCGCGCCCCTGCTGGCCGGCGCGGCGGCCACATTTGAATGCTTCAACCGCAGCCGCTATGAAGAAGGCGACCATGTGATTTTTGTCGGCGAAGTGGAACGCTGTTCCC
The DNA here is from genome assembly GCA_040385425.1 of Pseudomonadota bacterium. GTDB lineage: Bacteria > Pseudomonadota > Gammaproteobacteria > Burkholderiales > Burkholderiaceae_C > Rhodoferax. Next base: position 2,941 of record JAZKHK010000018.1, read on the forward strand.
ACCGCCCGGGCGCGTCCCCCTTGTTATTCCACGGCGGCAAGTTCTATACCGAACACCCCCTGTAAAGCGAGCCCTTCACCACGGAAAGAAGCCATTGATGCAGGCCTTGAAACTGTCGGAACTCATGGCGTCACTGAGCCATGCGCTGGACATCACTGAAGGCCAGCCGGAGGGGCACTGCGTGCGCTGCTGCTGGATCGGCATGCACATCGGCCAGCGCATGAGCCTGCCGCCTGCGCAGTTGTGGGAGCTTTACTACACCCTGCTGCTCAAGGATCTGGGCTGCAGCAGCAATGCGTCCCGCATTTGCGAGCTGTACCTGACCGATGACCTGGCGTTCAAGCGCGATTTCAAGTGGGTCGATGGCAGCCTGCCGCAGGTCTTGCGCTTTGTGTTGCGCCACACCGGCCCGGGGGCGGGATTGATGGACCGGCTCAAGGCCCTGGGCGGCATCCTGTCCAATGGCGATGACATCGCCAACGAACTGATCAAGACCCGCTGCACCCGTGGCGCCGACATCGCCCGGCAATTGCGCTTTTCCGAAGGCGTGGCACAAGGCATCCACTCGCTGGACGAGCACTGGAACGGGCAAGGCCGCCCCGAAGGCTTGGCCGGCAACAGCATTGCGCTCTATTCGCGCATCGCCCTGCTGGCGCAGGTGGTGGACATTCTCAATTCCTCCGGCGGTCAAAGCGCTGCGCAAGCCGAAGCCCAGCAACGTAGCGGCACCTGGTTTGATCCCGAGGTGGTGGACGCCTTCCTGGCCGTGGCCCGCGACGCTGCGTTCTGGTCCACCCTGAACGCCCCCGACCTGGAAGCGCACGTCTTCGCCATGGAGCCGGGCGGCCACGAAGCGCTGCTCGACGAAGACTATCTGGACGACATCGCCGAAGCCTTTGGCCAGGTGGTGGATGCCAAAAGCCCGTACACCGCCGGCCACAGTGCGCGGGTCGGCCTCTACACGGCACTGCTGGGGGAATCGCTGGGCATTCCTGAATCGCGCCGGCGCTGGCTCAAACGCGGCGCACTGCTGCACGATGTGGGCAAGCTCGGCGTGAGCAACGCCATCCTCGACAAGCCCGGCAAACTCGACGACGCTGAATGGGCCGCCGTGAGGAAACACGCGGTGTACACCGAGTCGATCCTGGGGCGCATCAAGAACTTCGACGAGTTGGCGCGTGTCTCGGCGGCGCACCACGAGCGGCTCGATGGCGGCGGTTATCCGCGCGGCCTGAAAGCGGCGGACATCGCACTGGAAACCCGCATCATCACCACCGCCGATATCTTTGACGCCATCACGGCCGAGCGGCCGTACCGGGGCGCCGTGCCGGTGGAAAAAACGCTGACCATCATGGCCGACACGGTCGGCACGGCGATTGATGCCGACTGCTTTGCCCATCTGAAGAAGATCATCCAGAGCCACCCGGAGTTTTTCCCGGGCTAAGCCTTGCCAAGCTGTGGCTATTGGGTCGAGGGATAATCCCCGCCACATGGCACTTATCACACTACTTGACGCCCAGCTGGCATTTGGGCACGTCGCCCTCCTCGACCACGCTGGTTTTTCCCTTGAAACTGCGGAGCGCGTGGGCCTGATCGGCCGCAACGGCGCCGGCAAATCTTCCATGCTCAAAATTCTGGGCGGGCTGGAAAAACCCGATGACGGCACGCTGCAGGTGCAAAGCAACACCCGCATCGCCTACGTCGCGCAGGAACCGCAACTCGACGCCGACGCGACCGTTTTCGTCGCGGTCAGCGCCGGCCTGGCGCGGGTGATCGGCCTGATTGAAGAATATTGCCAGGGTCATGGCGATCTGGATGCGATGCAAAGCGAGATCGAATCGCTGGACGGCTGGAACTGGGAGCAGCGCGTCAGCGAAACCCTGCAGCGCCTGCATCTGGACCCGGAGGCGGTGGTCAGCACGCTCTCAGGCGGCACCAAAAAACGCGTGGCCCTGGCCCAGGCGCTGGTGGCGCAGCCCGATGTGCTGCTGCTGGACGAGCCGACCAACCACCTGGATCTGGACTCGATCGAGTGGCTCGAAGGCCTGCTGGTGGACTTCAAGGGCAGCATCATCACCATCACCCACGACCGTTCGTTCCTAGACAACGTGGCGACCCGCATCGTGGAGCTGGACCGCGGCAAGCTGCTGTCCTACCCCGGCAACTTTGCCGCTTACCTAGTGCAAAAGGAAGAGCAAGCGGCGCAGGAAGCGGTCATCAACGCCCGCTTTGACAAGCTGCTGGCGCAGGAAGAAATCTGGATTCGCAAAGGCGTGGAAGCGCGCCGCACCAAGGCGCAAGGGCGCATCAACCAGCTCGGCGTGCTGCGGGCCGCCCGCGAAGCGCGGCGCGAAGCGGTCGGTAGCGTCAAGCTCGATGTCGCCAGCGGTGCCGTCAGCGGCAAGCTGGTGGCCGAGCTGACACACGTGTCCAAAACCTTTGGCGATCGCGTCATCGTCAACGACTTCTCCACCGTGATCCTGCGTGGCGACAAGGTCGGCTTCCTCGGCCCGAACGGCGCCGGCAAATCCACCTTGCTGAAAATGATTCTGGGCGAACTGGCGCCCGACGCCGCACCCGCCAACGCACCCAAGCCCGGTCCCGGCGAGAGCGCCTGGGGCACGGTGCGCCAAGGCGCCAACATCACGGTCGCCTACTTTGACCAGATGCGCAACGCGCTCGACCTGGACGCCACGCTGGAAGACTTCATCAGCCCCGGCAGCGAGTGGATCGAGATCGGCAACCGCAAACAGCACGTCAAGAGCTACCTGGGCGACTTCCTGTTCTCGCCGGCGCGCGCCAACTCGCCGGTGCGCTCGCTCTCCGGTGGCGAGCGCAACCGCCTGCTGCTGGCGCGCCTGTTTGCCCGCCCCGCCAATGTGCTGGTGTTGGACGAGCCGACCAACGATTTGGACATCGACACGCTGGAGCTGCTGGAAGACCTGCTGCAAAACTACGAAGGCACAGTGTTCCTGGTCAGCCATGACCGCACCTTCCTGGACAACGTGGTCACCAGCACCATCGCCTGCGAAGGCAACGCCCGCTGGCGCGAATTTGAAGGCGGCGTGCAGGACTGGCTGACGCAAACCAAGCGCGCCAACGAAATCGCCAAAAATAATGGTCAAAAAGGCACGCAGCCCTTTAACTACGGGCGTGACCAGCTAGCAAAACAGGAGCAGACACCAAGCGCCGCCGCCGTGCCTTTGGCGCCGGTGGAAACCGCTGCCGCGCCGGCCAAGACGCGCAAGCTCAGCTTCAAGGAGCAGCGCGAACTCGACGGCCTGCCCGCCCTGATCAGCGCACTGGAAACCGAGCAGAAAGAAATCACCGACGCCCTGGCCGACGGCAGCCTGTACGCCATCGACAACGGGCGCGCCATGAAACTCGCCACCCGCAGCGCGCAGATTGACGAGGAACTAATGACGGCTTTGGAGCGCTGGGAAACGCTGGGGGCGTAACGCCAGAGATCAGTGATCGGTGCAGCGGTCTGCGCCGATCACGCCTGAACCGCCTGGTTGCGCCCGAGCTTCTTGGCCCGGTACATGCACTGGTCAGCCGCCCTGAGCAGTGCTTCGCCCGAGTTGTCGGTGCTGGGCACCATGGAGGCGACGCCGATGCTGACGGTGATGTGGCCGAACTCGGAGTCTGCATGGGGAATAGCCAGCGCCGATAAGGCCACGCAAACACGGTTGGCCATCTGCAAGGCCGCCTCGGCGCTTGTCTCAGGCGCAATGAAAACGAATTCCTCGCCGCCATATCGCGCCACCATATCACCGCTACGGCAGACGTTGGCCGCAAACACACGGGCTACTTCGCGCAGACAGTCGTCACCGGCCTGGTGGCCATGGTGGTCGTTGTATTGCTTGAACCAGTCAATGTCCAGCAAGCCCAGCGCCAGGGGCTGGCCGGTACGGATGGCACGGCTCCATTCGGTCGCCAGGACCTCGTCAAAGCGGCGCCGGTTGGCAATGCCGGTCAGGGCATCGGTGGTGCTCAGCGCAGCCAGTTGGAGGTTGGAGGCTTCCAGTTCACGGGTGCGCTCAGTGACCTTTTGTTCCAGCGTGGCGTAAGAGTCCTGCAACTGTGCTGCCATGCAGTTGAACCCTTTCGCCAGTTCTTCAATTTCGTCACCGGTCTTCACCACAATGCGGTGGTCCAGCGCGCCGCGACCAATCAAGGCCGCGCCTTCACGCAGGGCCTGTATGGGCTTGAGCATGCGGCGCACCAGCACCAGGCTGGTCAGCACGGTAAACACGATGCCAGCCAGCGCCAGCGCCGCGCTGCGCCAAGCTTGGGACAACAGGGGCCGATAGGCGGCAGCAAGCGGCTCTTCCACAAACACAAACCAGCCCAACTGCGGAATGGCGCTAAAAGCCGTCAAGACCGGCGCGCCCTGCAGGTCGTGTGCTTTCACCAATTCCTGAGAGGCAGGGGGCGAACCCTTGATCGCCGCCTGCACTTGCGGCAGCGCCGTCAGGCTGGTTTCCTTGAGCACCAGGCCGAGATCGGGGTGCGCAATCAGGGTGCCCCGTGCATCGACCGCGTAGGCGTGGCCGGCAGCGCCCACCTTGATGCGGGAAATGCCGTCCAGCAGGAATTCCAGATCCACTTCGGCGACCGTGATACCGGCCTCTTCGGGCCCGACCGCCATCGCAAGCGTCATGCTGGGCGTGCCGTCACGAAAGGTGATGCCGCTCCGATACGGTCGCCCTGATTTGGCGCGGTTGAAAAACTCCGTGTCTGAAAAATCGCGGCGGCTGCGCACCACATCGGCGGCACGCCGGGACACCCGCAAGACCTCTTGTCCGCGCGCGTCCAGCAGCGCAATTTCCCGAATGGCGGCGGTGCGCCGCAGCAACTGGATTTCAGCGCTACGCACCTCCAGCGCCGGGATGCCAGGCCGTGGCACGGCCGTCAACGTGAGCTTTTGTTCAATATCAAAAAGGTACTGACCAATGCGTGCGGCGGCAGCTTCGGCTTTTTCCTGCTGCAGCTGAACCAATCCCTTCTGGTTGACCTGGTAGGAAAAATAGATTTCCAGCAGCCCCCCGAATAACAGCGAGCAGCCGATCAGGGCACTGAAGATCAGCGCATATTTTTCAGCAAGCGTGAATTTTTTGGCCATGCCAGTGCAAGCGCAGTCTCAACAGGTTTCAGTCAAACGGCTTGTCATTGGGATTTTTGAACAGCTCCACCATGGCCTCGCTCATGGGAAAGCCCAGGTTGACCCCCTTGGGCGGGATGGGCGAGAGCAGCCATTTGCGGTAGATGGCCTCGGCTTCACCGGACTTCATCAGGCGGGCGATTTCCTGGTCCACCACTTTTTTATAGGCGGGGTCGTTCTTGGGCAGGATGCAGCCGTAGGCCTCGAACGACTGGGGCTTGCCAGTCACCACCCACTGCTCGGGACGCCAGGCTTCACTGACGGTGGCGTACAGCAGCACGTCATCCATCATGTAGGCGTCTGCCTGCCCGGCCTGGAGCACGGACAAGGGCGTTTCACCCCGGTCAAAGGTGGAAACGATATTGATGCGGGTGGTCTGCTCCGCATTGCGTTTACGCAGCATCTTCTCGGAGGTGGAGACGGCAAAGGTGACCACGGTCTTACCAGCCAGGTCGGTGAAGTCCTTAATGCCGGAATCCTTGCGCGTCATCAAGCGCGAACCCGCCACGAAAATGGTGTTGGAAAAAGCCGCCAGTTTCTGGCGTTCGATGGTGTTGGTGGTCGCCCCGCACGACAGGTCCGAGGTGCCGTTCTGGACCATCGAGAAACGGCTTTGCACCGTGAACGGCACATGCTTGATTTGCAGCGTGGCGAGCTTCAGTTCGCGCTTGACGGCCTCGGCGATTTTGAGGGCGAAATCAAACGAATAGCCTTGCGGCTTGCCTTCGGCCGACGCATAGGTGAACGGAATGGTCGATTCGTGGTAACCCAGCACAATGACACCACTGTCGGCAATTTTGCGCAGCGTGCCTGTTTTCTCTTCGGCAGCGACGCCGAGAGCGAGGGGGAAAATCAAGGCCGCCAGAAGCGGGGGCAAAAATTGAATCAAAGCACCTCCCTGAGTAAGTTTTTATTGGGCCTTTCATCATTCTAGTGTTCAGGAATTTCTGCCCGCCCCTCCCAACTCAGGTTCAAACAATGCCCTGCTGCCGCAATAGCGCCACTTGCACCGCGTCCAGCCCCAACTCCGCCAGCACCTCAGCGGTGTGCTCGCCCAAAGCCGGCGGCGCCCGGCGCAGCACCGGCGGCGTCGCCGTCAGGCGCAAGGGGCTGGCCACAGTTGCTATTGATTCAATAGCTGCTTGCGTAGATGCGACGGGGGCTAGAAGCTGATTTATCACTAAATTTCGGGCTTTCACCTGGGCATCGTCAAACGCCTGGCCCATGTCGTTGATGGGGCCGCAGGGCACGGCCTTGTCTTCCAGCAGCGCAATCCACTGGGCGGTGGTGCGCGTGCGGGTGATCGCTTGCAGGAGCGGGATCAGCGTCTCGCGGTTTGTCACGCGCAGGGTGTTGCTGGCAAAGCGGGGGTCGGCCGCCCATTCGGGGTGCGCAGCCGCCTCGCAAAAACGGCCAAATTGCCCGTCGTTGCCAATCGCCAGCAGCATGGCGCCATCCAGCGTCGGAAAATCCTGGTACGGCGCGAGGCTGGGGTGGCTGTTGCCCTGGCGTTGCGGCACCTTGCCGGTGTTCAAAAACCCGGCCGCCTGATTCGCCAGAATCGCCATGCCGACATCCAGCAGCGCCATGTCGATATGCTGGCCTT
>JAZKHK010000018.1:9720-61630 GCA_040385425.1 Pseudomonadota bacterium
CGCTTCGATGGCGGCGAGGATGGCGCTGCACGCATATACCCCCGTGAACACATCGATCAGCGCCACGCCCACGCGCTGCGGGCCGCCGCCGGGCACGTCGTCGGCTTTGCCGGTGATGCTCATCATGCCGCTCATGGCCTGGATCATCAAGTCGTAACCGGCGCGTTCGGCATACGGGCCGTCCTGGCCAAAGCCGGTGACGGAGCAATAGATCAGGCGCGGGTTGAGGGCTTTCAAACTGGCGTAATCCAGCCCGTAGTGCGCCAGGCCGCCGACCTTGAAGTTCTCCACGAGGATGTCGCTTTGTAGCGCCATTTGCCGGATCAGGGCTTGGCCTTCGGACTGGGCCATGTCGATGGTGATGGAGCGTTTGTTGCGATTGCAGGCGGTGAAATAGGTGGCTTGGTCGGTGTCGTTGCCGTCTGCATCTTTCAGGAACGGCGGGCCCCAGTGGCGGGTGTCGTCACCGGCGCCGGGGCGTTCGACCTTGATGACGTCGGCACCGAGGTCGGCCAGCATTTGGGTGCACCATGGGCCGGCGAGGACTCTTGAGAGGTCCAGGACTTTGAGGTGGGACAGGGCGCCCTCTTGCGTCGTTGCTTTTGGGTTGGTTGGATTCATGGCGGCTTTTTCGTTTTTTAATTTCGAATTTTTGGGTGCTGGAAAGGCGCTATTTCTCGGGAGTTTTTCCCCACTCACTCCCCCAACCCCTCTCTCGCCCCGCCGGGCGAAAGAGGGGGGCTTCATTTGGCCAACTGTTTTAAGAGAGCACGTTCAATTTGACGGTTTGGGCTGTTGGGATTTTTTACGGTTTGCTTTTTCTGGCTTGTCCTGGCTCGTTCACAGCCTGCGTCTGGTGCGGTTTTAGTTGGCCTGTTCAGCCCGATTGCCTCAGCCGAAAACCGTAGTGCCGATCGCACGCTAACGCACATCAGCGCGTGTACGTCCCACCTTAAACACGCGGCCAAATGTGGCAGTTGGCTCCCCTCTTTCGCCCGGCGGGGCGAGAGAGGGGTTGGGGGAGTGAGTGGGGGAAGAACAAGCCCTTGCAAAGACCCAACCCAATCAAAAAACAAAAAATCAGGAAAACGCCGCAATCCCCGTCTGTGCCCGCCCCAGAATCAGCGCATGAATGTCATGCGTGCCTTCATAGGTGTTCACCACCTCCAGATTGACCAGATGCCGCGCCACCCCGAACTCGTCCGAGATACCGTTGCCGCCCATCATGTCCCGCGCCAACCGCGCAATATCCAGCGACTTGCCGCAGGAGTTGCGTTTCAGAATGGACGTGATTTCCACCGCCGCCGTGCCCTCATCCTTCATGCGGCCCAGCCGCAGGCAGCCTTGCAGGCCCAGGGCGATTTCGGTTTGCATGTCGGCCAGTTTTTTCTGGATCAACTGATTCGCAGCCAAGGGGCGGCCAAACTGCTTGCGATCCATCGTGTACTGGCGCGAACGGAACCAGCAGTCTTCGGCGGCACCCAATGCCCCCCAGGCGATGCCGTAGCGCGCCGAGTTGAGGCAGGTGAACGGGCCTTTGAGGCCTTGCACCTCGGGGAATGCGTTTTCTTCAGGGCAGAACACGCCGTCCATCACGATTTCACCGGTGATGCTGGCGCGCAGGCCAACCTTGCCGTGGATCGCGGGGGCGCTCAGCCCGGCCATGCCTTTTTCCAGCACAAAGCCGCGAATCGGGCCGACTTTGCCGCCCTCGCTCACCTCTTTGGCCCAGACCACGAACACGTCGGCAATCGGGCTGTTGCTGATCCACATCTTGCTACCGCTGAGTTTGTAGCCGCCCGCCACCTTATGGGCGCGCGTGATCATGGAGTTGGGGTCGGAGCCGTGGTCGGGCTCGGTCAGACCGAAGCAGCCGATCCACTCGCCGGTGGCCAGTTTGGGCAGGTATTTCTGGCGCTGCGCCTCGGTGCCGAATTCAAAAATAGGCACCATCACGAGCGAGCTTTGCACGCTCATCATGGAGCGGTAGCCGCTGTCCACGCGCTCGACTTCACGCGCGATCAGGCCGTAAGCGACGTAGTTGAGGCCGGGGCCGCCGTACGCTTCTGGAATGGTGGGGCCGAGCAGGCCAAGTTCGCCCATTTCACGAAATATGGCGGGGTCGGTCTGCTCCTTGCGAAAAGCCTCGATCACGCGCGGCTGCAGCTTGTCCTGGCAGTAGGCTGCCGCCGCATCGCGCACCATGCGCTCGTCGTCGCTGAGTTGCTGGTCGAGCAAAAAGGGGTCTTGCCAGTTGAATGCGGCGTGGGCCATAAAAATCTCCGGGTGATGTCAATGAAAACCTGCCAGGGCGGCACCAGCAGTGAGAGCGCCATGGTAGCGGGCGGCCCGGGGGTAGGCAAACGACTTATCGTCACTCAGTCATGAATATTATTAATATCACGCAGGAATTTTCTATTTTTTATTGCGTCCAACAATATTAAGTAATTCAACACATAGCCCTTGTTTAACTTGCGCATACAGCTCCTGATTACATAGCAATTCACATCAGCCAACAAAAACAATTTGTGTACATTACGCACACCATGCGCAGAAAAATCCCATCCCTGCAGGCCCTGGCCTGCTTTGAAGCCGCCGCCCGCCACGAGAGCTACACCCGCGCCGCGCAAGAACTGGCGCTGACCCAGGGCGCGGTGTCACGGCAAATCACGGCGCTGGAAGAATTTGTGGGTGTGGCCCTGTTTCGCCGCACCCGCCATGGCGTGGCGTTGACCGAACGCGGTGCCGAATACGCAGCACAAGTAGCGCCGCGCCTGCAGGGGCTGGAGCAGGACACGCTGGACGTGATGTCCAGCCAGGGTAGCGGCGGCACCCTTCATCTGGCGGCAATCCCCACGTTTGCCACGCGCTGGCTGATTCCCCGCCTGCCCGGCCTGGCGGCACGCCACCCGGAGATCACCGTCCACATCGAGACGCGCACCCGCCCCTTCATGTTTGCCGACACGGCCTTTGACGCCGCGCTGTACGCCGGCACAGCCGAGCAGGTCAGCCATTGGGCCGGCACCCGCGCCGTGCGGCTGCTGGCCGAGGATGTGGTGCCGGTGTGCAGCCCCACCTGGTTAAGCGGGCAGCCCCTGTTGACACCTGAAGCCATCGCCCAGCTCCCCTTGCTGCAGCAAAGCACGCGCCCGGGCGCGTGGCGCCAATGGTTTGAGGCCGCCGGCGTGACCGCGCCGTTGGCCTTGTCCGGTCCGCGCTACGAGCTTTTTTCCATGACCGCTGCGGCCGCCGTCCACGGCCTGGGTCTGGCGCTGATGCCGCGGCTGCTGATTGAAGCGGAACTGGCGCGAGGTGAGCTGGTGGTGGCGTGCAACCAGCCGCTCCAAGGCGAGCGGGCTTACTACCTGGTGACGCCCGAGCGCGCTGACGAGCGGCCGGTGGTGAAAAATTTTTCTGCCTGGTTGCAAAAGGCCACCGTATCAGCAGCTGCTTGAAACAATTGGCCGAAGGCGGCGCCTGGGCAGACCGATGTCACACAAGCGGTCACGAAAGCATCACCGTTCGCTAACGCACAGATGATTGCCTCTGACAGGGCCAAAATTTGAACAAAGGTCGCCATGCGACCCCATGCGACATATTCAACGGCTGAAAAGCACCTCTCCATGAAAAAGAAACCAACCGCCAAATTACTTGAAGGCGCCCAACCCGCCCAGTCCTTGGCTCAAGTATTGAAAGACAGCGAACTCGTCAAGGATATGGTCAAAGAATCTGCGGATGAGCTGGCGTCGGTCAACGTGATCCTCAATGAAGAGTTTTCAAACCGTAACCGCCTGCCCGAAGTGGAAGTGGCCCTTGAAAAAAGCGAAGCCGTTGAAATCAAAGTGCAAGAAGCGTCGGAGAAACTGTCAGGCGTGAATCAAGCCCTGGAAAATGAAGTCAAGGAACGCCACCTCCTGGAACAGGAACTGGCTACGGTCATGGACCAGCAGGAGGAGACGCTGCATGCTGCCCTCCATGATGCGTTGACCGGCTTACCCAATCGCGTGCTTTTTAATGATCGGCTGGAGCATGGGATAGCGCAAGCCAAACGGCATGGCTGGACTTTGGCTGTGATGTTCATGGACCTGGATAAATTCAAAACCATCAATGACACGCATGGCCACGACGTTGGCGACGCGGTTCTGAAGACGATTGCCAGGCGGCTTATTGAAAATACACGCAGCGACGACACGGTCAGCCGCCATGGCGGCGACGAATTTCTGTATCTACTCATGGAAATGAAAGAGGATCAGGACGCCGCCATCGTTGCGAAAAAAATTATCGAAGCGGTTCAACTGCCGTGTGATGTCAGCGCCGGCCAACTCACTGTAGATACCAGTATTGGCATCTCGATCTTTCCGAAAGATGGCACCACCGCAGAGGCCTTGATCAAAAGTGCCGATGCAGCCATGTACCGGGCCAAACAGAGCAAGTCCGGCTATTCCTTTGCGAGTGACGCGCCTCCTGAGCCGCCAGTCTGAACAGACGGGACTGATGAGGCCACAGTGCGTGCCGTACGGCTGCTTGCCTAGGATCGGGTGCCGGTGCGCAGCCCGAAGTTTGTGGTCACACAAAACAGCCTGACGCGGTCGTGGAAGTTGGGCGCGACAACGCTCAAAACTCATACCCAATCCGGATGGCTAGAGGCACGTCAACCATGCTCGTTCTCGGCTGATGCGCCACGCCAACAGGCACACCGTTTCGCTTGATGACGACATCCGCGCCTTGGTCAATGTCGGTACGGCGGTAGCGAACATCTGCTTGCAAACTCCAGGAAGGACTGAGCGGCATGCGCCACCCAAGCGCCAATTCAACCTGCCGGATTGGCCCGAGCTGAAGCAGCGCCTGATCCCGACCTGGGAGATTTAGCGTCATGCTTGAAGTCAGCTGCGTACCAGCCCAGCCCGCCAAAGTCAGTTGACCCGAACCCAGTGCAGTCTTCCATTGCGTCCCGAAGGAAAGCAAGGTCCAGTCAAATCGCTCGGGGTAACCGGAGGCGCCCCCCGCTGAAGCAATATCGCGCCATGTGGTCTGACCAGAAAAACGCACCCCCAACAGCCAGGCGTCGCTTACGTTGTAGCTGGTCTGCAGATGCCCCTGGAGTTGACGCAGTGCAGACTGCGACATGACCGGCGTTCCCGTCGATGTTTGTCCGTCGTACAGCCGGATTCCATCCAGTTGGGACAATTGGCCCTGAAAATTCCAGCCGCCGCACCTGAAGCCTGCGGACAATTCAGCCCCCTGGAGCGTGCCGGACTCATGCACCAGCTTGTGTCCTGTTGCATCAAATTCTTGCCAGTCACTCAGGTTGCTGACGTAGGCCGCTTGCCACGCAATCGAACGCTCTGAACAGTTCGCAGCGGCTGCGCTAGAGAGTGCAGCCGCCAAGAAACCAAGTGCCCACGCCTTATGCAACGGGCCAATACAGGCTTTTTTTAACATTACAGCAGGGTATTCCAGTTCACCGTACTCGTGGTTTCATAGCTGCCATCACCGTTGGCGTCCAGATCCTGCTGTATCTGTGTGCTGCTGAGTGCCGTCAACTTGATTTTGGAATTGTTTGCACCACTGATCACCATCACACCACTTGATGGATAGCCATCTGTGCCTCTAAGAACAAGGGGCGTACTGGTAGCGAAAGAGATCGCTTGAGCCGAAAGTGCGCTGCTGGTCACCGCCCCACTCATGCTATAGCTCTTCAGGTAACCATAGGTTACATCGGGGATCTTTGTCACCGTTGCGCTGTAGCCGGTCAGGCTGCGTGAACGAGTCAAGCCGCCATAAGTTCCTGATACGGTCAGGGAGGGGGTCGAAATGGTTTCACTTAACGTATTCACACCGTTGGCAATAGCGGCGAAGGTCATGCTGCCGTTCATACTCGCGATGAGTCCTGAACCTGTCACGGTGAAGTTACCGTAGTTCATGGTTATGCCAAGGGTGTAATTCGTCGACGCGGGCGATTGGTAGCTGCCACTCAGCGAATTGAATACAAAACCCAATGACCCTGACAGGGTGGCAGAATTTAAAACACAATTGCTGTACACGATGGTGAAGCTGTCCCCTGCAGAAAGCAAAGTACTGTTATCTGCATCGTTGACACTTACTGTCAGCGAGCCGCCCAGCGGACATGAAGAAGTTTGACTTTGAACTGCACCCGTCAACGTCTGATTGGCTTGGGCATTGGCCATATAGGTCGGCAACTTGTCCAACTGATCGCGCGCAATGCTGAACAACACGCTCTCATCCGTGACCTGAGCACCTGTGAGTTCCCGAGTTCCCCATATGGGCATAAAGGCCGTAGAAGTCGTATCCTGCGCTGCGGCGGTCTGATTGGACATGTTCAGTGCGGCCGTTGGTGTAGGCGCCAGGGAGACTGTTGCACCGCCACCTCCACCGCCGCCACAAGCGACAAGAACCGACGTGCTTAAAACAAGCGCAAGATATTTCATGTGAACTGAACCCTGTATTGGTATTTTTTACAAAAGCCCTGAATGGGCCTTATTCGATTAGCTTCGGTGAAGCTCAAGAATCGACCAAGGACTTTAGGTTGCGAATCATCAAATGAATATCCCCCATTTGGGGGATAAGGCGTCCTAATCCAGCCATGCCTTGAGATAGGTCAAGTTAATCGGGGGGCTTTTTGGAGGCGGGTGGTCTGCTTACACTGCGCGCTATGCAAAACCTTATCAAGATCCACGCCATGCGGCACCTTGCTCGCCTGCTTGCCAAAAGCGCCACGTTCATGGCCATCGCGTTGCTGCTGGCAAGCGCCAGCTTTGCGCAAGACAAAAATTGCGCCCTGGTGCTGATGCACGGCAAGTGGGGATCTATGCAAAATCTTGTATTTTTTGAGCGGGAGATGAGCACCGCCTGCACCGTCAAATCACTTGAAATGCCGTGGTCCGGTCGCCGGGCCTATGACCAACCTTACCCGGTGGCAATGCAGGAAATCAACACGCAGGTCAAGGCTTTTCGGACTCAGGGCTTCAAACATGTGCTGGTCGGCGGCCAGAGCTTTGGCACCAATGCCGCGCTGGCCTACATGGCCACTTTGGGAGACGCCGATGGCGTGATCGCACTCGCCCCCGGCCACTCCCCCAAACTCATGTATGACCGCGGCATAAGCAAGACCGTGGTCGACCAGGCCCGGGAACTGGTCGATGCGGGACGGGGCGAGGAACCCCTGACGATGGACGATCTCAACCAGGGAAAACGCCGAAGTATGCGCATGAGTGCGACCACGCTGCTGAGCTACTTTGACCCGGCGGGTCTGGGCCACATGCCGGCCACCGCTGCAGGCTTTAAAAAAGCGGTTCCGGTGCTGTGGGTGATTGGCACCGCCGATCCACTCTACCCTGCGGGAGAAGGCTACGCCTATGCCAGATTGCCCGCCCATGCCAAAAGCAAGTACTGGGTCGTGGAAGCGGATCACATCAACACCCCCGAGGTGGCCGCCCAAGGGACGCTGGAGTGGATCAAGACCCTGGATTAGCTGCTGCCGGCGCTCGCTCCTCAAGAATCAAGGGCATCAACTGCGGCGCCAGCACCTTGAGCAATTGCACCGGCAGCCCGCTGGTGAAGTCATAACCAGCAGCCTGCGCGCCCGGCACGTAGGCGATCAGGGTGCCGAAGAAACGCTCGTCGATATTGAACACGAAAGTCGCCGAGCGATTCACCACGCGCGACTGGATCAGGCGCCCGCCTGCGCCGTAGGTATCAAAGCGCTGGTCGCCGGTGCCGGTCTTGCCGCCCACCGCAATGATGCTGCCGTCGGGGCGCACAAAGGCCTGTTTCACGCGTTGTGCCGTGCCCTCCTGCACCACCCGCCGGATTGCGCCCAGCGCCGCTTGCGTCACTTCGGGCGCCAGCACCCGCTCACCCTCGCCGGGCTTGTACTGCAGCAGTGTTTCATACGGGGTGGCCGCCGCAAAATGGAGCGACTGGATGCGCGTGTTCGGTTTGCGCACGCCCTGGTTGACCAGGATCCCCATCATTTCCGCCAGCGCAGCGGGCCGGTCGGCCGAGGCGCCCAGCGAGGTCGCATACGAGGGCACCAGCGAGCCGAAGGGGTAGCCCATGCGCCACCATTGCCGGTGAATTTCCAGAAACCCTTCGCCTTCGAGCAGGCTCAGAATCCGCTTGTCCTGCGCCTGCTTGCGGTGGCTGGAAAACAGCCATGAATAGACCGCCTGCCGCTCTTGCGCACTGGCCTGCATCACCTGCGTCTGGCTCGCACCCGGATGGCTTTGCAGGTAGCCGACCAGCCACAACTCCAGCGGATGCACGCCCGCCACATAACCCCGATCCGCCAGCGACATCTGCGTGGGCGCGTCCTGCTCATACAGCCGGGCCAGTTTGTTTGTCGCTGGCTTAATGCCATCGGGTAAGTTGTTCTGGATGAACGCGGTGAACATATCAAACGGCGCCTGCGGATACAGGGTGCGGTAGATGGCCGCCAGCCGCGAGGGGGTGGGCCGCACGCTGTCCAGCAACATGGCTTGCGCCTCTTGCGCGCTTTTGCCCTGGTATTTGACCAGGAAACGGCGCATGAAGACCTGCCCTTCGCGGTCGGCAAAGCGTGTCAGGTAGCGGGCACGGCGCGGATCGTCGGCATCCTGCAGCAGCTTGGCGGAAGAGCCGGGGGTCAGGAACATGTAGTGGTGCACGATGTCGCGCATCAGCCGGATGAACACCAGATTGACCGAGTTGCGCAGTCCGTCGCGCACTGACATCACCCGGCTGTCGTCCTCGTGCCTGAAATTGCTGAAGTGGTGCAAGCCGCCGCCGGTCATGAAGCCTTCGCCCGGGCTGGCGGAATAGCGCCGCTCCAGCGCGGCATCGAGCATCGTGCTTAGGCTGGGGTCGTGGGCACCCAGAAAATAATCGACGGCCCAGCGCGTCAGCACATCCTGCCGGTCCACTTCCAGCGCCCGCAGTTGGAAGACGTCCATCCCGGCCAGGCGCTGGTGCAGCTTGTCCATGATGTCGAGGTAAGTGATCAGCGTGCGCAGCTTGGCGGTGGACCCGAGGTCGAGTTTGGTGCCTTCGTTGATATTGAGCGGCTGGTCGAAATTATCGGTTTGCACGCGCAGGTAGTTGGCCTGCGCACCGCGCTCGTAGAGCGTGAAGCTGTACACCACCTTGGCTGGGTCACCGCGCGCCAGCAACTGCTTGGCCGACAAGCCGGCCGCCTGCGCCTTGGCCGGATCGCGCAACTCGCGCAGCAAGGTGGTCACGGCGGCCTGCACCGGTGCATCGAGCGTGCTGCTCACGCTGAGGTCCAGGCGGTCCAGGTCGTACAGGCGGCTGCCACCCAGCAGGCCGGTCAGGTGCGTGCGCACCGCATTGGCCGCTTTCTGCGAGACAAAGGACACTGCGGCAGCGGGCACCCGGCTGGCACGCCGCTGCAGCTTCGCCTGCAGTGCCGCATCCCGCAGCGCCGGCGAAATCACGCCGGCGCTGCCCAACAGCCGCAGGTGGCTGTCGGTCAGTTGCTCCAGCTCGGCTTCATTGGCGTCAAAGTAGTACGAGGGGCGGCGCTGCGACACCAGCAGGCTCAAGGCCTGCTTGTACGCTTGCGCCTGCGCGCTGGCATTGCCCACTGGCGCGTCCGCCTGCGTCAACAGGCGGTTGACCTCCTGCAGGTCACGCCCGTACCAGGCCCACAAACCGTCACCCAGGCCATGCACCTCGCCAAACCCGGCCTTGGCGGACAAGGGCATCGTGTTCAGGTAGCCCAACACAATCTGGCGCCGCACCGCACTGGTGTCTTCCCCCTGCTGGTAGGCGCGCAAGGTGGCCGACACCATTTGCTGCAGCTTCTCCCCGACCGAGGAGGTGCGCCCCTCGGACGAGTGGCGGTATTTTTCGATCTGGGTCGCCAGCGTGCTGCCGCCGGGCGTCCGGCCGTCGCCGGTAAAGCTGCCTTTGGCCTTGATCAGCACCGCGTTGGCCAGGCGATCCCACTCCACGGCCGGATTGCGCTGGGGGTGATCGGCGTCCAGCAGTTCGCGGTTCTCGATGAACAGCAGACTCTGCACCAGAACCGGCGCGATGTCGTCAAAGTGCTCGAACACCCGCTTGGGGTAACGCTCCTGGAACAGGCTGTCGTTGTGGCTGTCGAGAATGCGCAGACCGCCCTGGATTTTTTCCGGGTAAGGGGCGAAATAACCCCGATCAACCAAACGGGCCATGCTTTTGGAGATCCGGGCCTGCTGGACGATCTCGAAATCGCGGCCCTTTAACTTCTCCAGAAAGTCCGGCAACTGCGAATACCCGAGACGGTCGTCATACGGCGCACTGTGGGGAAAGCGGATCGAGGGGCTGGCCCCCTCCCCGACGCTGTAACTGGCTTTTTGGGCCAGGCGGGCAAAAAATTGGGCCTGGTAGGCGGAGGTACGCATCTCGTAAGCGGCCAGCCCGCCCAGGAGGGCCAGCACAAGCAGCACCGAAACGACCCCAACAATCCGGAACCTGGCAAAAAAGGAAAACCATTGACCCCGCATATGCCTCATCCTGAATTTTTTAGCCAGCGCACACCCTCCATCAGCCAGCTTGTCACGCGCTGATGAATTGAAATTATGGGGCGCAATGGGAAACGCCCTCTTTGCGCATCCGCATTGAGTTACGAATAGATGCAAAGTTGCACCGACACCACAGCCATGCTGGGGCAAACCCTGGTGACACGGTGGCACATGTATTGCTAGTATTTATTTGCAAACTTGACCAAACGGTCAGTTTAAAAAACCGGTTCGATCCCGCTCACTTTTTTCAGGAGTTACCAGCGTGACCATCTCATCTTCCATCGATGTTCGTCCCGGCCGTTTGAGTGCCGTTGAATATGCCCAGCGCTTTGCCGATGCCACGCCCCGCCTGACGCCCCCCCAGGCCGTGCTGGAAGCCGAGCGCTGCCTGTATTGCTTTGACGCCCCCTGCGCCACCGCCTGCCCCACCGGCATCGATGTGCCCTCCTTCATCAAGCGCATCAGCGACGGCAACCTGCGCGGGGCCGCGCGCGCCATCCTTGAAGCCAACCCCCTGGGCGGCATGTGCGCCCGCGTCTGCCCCACTGAAAACCTGTGCGAAGCGGTGTGCGTGCGCCAGACCCAAGAAGGCAAACCAGTGGCCATTGGCCGCCTGCAGCGCCACGCCGTGGATGCGCTGATGGCAAGCCCCCGGCCCCAGCTCTTCACCCGCGCGCCCGCCACCGGCAAAAAAGTGGCGGTCGTCGGCGCCGGTCCGGCCGGCCTGGCCTGCGCCCACACGCTGGCCAAACTGGGCCATGACGTGGTGGTGTTTGACGCCCGCCCCAAAGCCGGCGGCCTCAATGAATACGGCCTGGCCAGCTACAAGACGCCCGATAACTTTGCCCAAGCCGAGGTGCAATGGCTACTCGACATCGGCGGCATCGAGGTCCGCACCGGCTGGAAGCTGGAAACCGTCGAACAGCTCCATGCACTGCGCGAGGGCCATGACGCCCTGTTCCTGGGCATGGGCCTGAGCGCCACGCACCAGCTCGGCGTACCGGGCGAAGACCTGGACGGCGTGCAGGACGCCACCGCCTTCATCGCCACCTTGCGCCAGACGGAAGATTTGTCCACCTTGCCGATCGGCCGGCGCGTGGTGGTGATCGGCGGCGGCATGACGGCGGTGGACGCCGCCGTGCAGGCCAAGCTGCTGGGCGCAGAAAGCGTCCACATCGTTTACCGGCGCGGACCGGAAGCCATGTCGGCCTCCACCGCGGAGCAGGAATGGGCGCAAACCCATGGCGTGACGATCCAGCACTGGCTGGCGCCGATCAAGCTCATGGCCCACCCCGGCCACAGCGGCCATGTGGGCGCGGTCGGCTTTGCGCACCAGATGCTGATGAACGGCAAGCTGGTGCCCACGGGCGAGATAGAGATGCTGGAAGCCGACATGGTGTTCAAAGCCATCGGCCAGCAGCTCGGCAACCCGGTGCTGGTGCAGGCCGGCCTGGCGCTGGACGGCGGGCGCATTGCCACCGACGCCGCAGGCCTGACCAGCGTGCCCGGCATCTGGGCCGGCGGCGACTGCCGCGCCGGTGGGCTGGACCTGACCGTGGAAGCCGTCGAACACGGCAAGCGGTCGGCGCAGGCCATCCACGTCCACCTCATGGGCGCCTGAGCCCGCCCGGATCCATCCCAAACACCCCCCAATTCGGAGATTTCCATGGCCAATCTGCACACCACCTTCGCCGGCATCCACAGCCCCAACCCGTTCTGGCTGGCCTCGGCGCCGCCGACCGACAAAGCCTATAACGTCAACCGCGCTTTTGAGGCCGGCTGGGGCGGCGTGGTCTGGAAAACGCTGGGCGAAGCCGGGCCGCCGGTCGTCAACGTCAACGGCCCGCGCTACGGCGCCCTGCTGACGCCGGACCGCCGCCTGATGGGTTTCAACAACATCGAACTCATCACCGACCGCGACCTGGAGCTCAATCTCACGGAAATCACCGAAGTCAAGCGCAACTGGCCGGACCGCGCCATGGTGGTGTCGCTGATGGTGCCCTGCGTGGAAGAATCCTGGAAAGCCATCCTGGCGCGTGTGGAAGACACCGGCGCCGACGGCATTGAGCTCAACTTCGGCTGCCCGCACGGCATGAGCGAGCGCGGCATGGGCGCGGCGGTCGGCCAGGTTCCCGAGTACATCGAGAGGGTCACGGCCTGGTGCAAACAGTATTCCAGCATGCCGGTCATCGTGAAGCTCACGCCCAACATCACCGACATCCGCCTGCCGGCCCGTGCCGCCAAGCGCGGCGGCGCCGATGCGGTGTCGCTCATCAACACCATCAACTCCATCATGGGCGTGGACCCCTACACCCTGACCATGAGTCCGTCCACCGGCGGCCAGGGCTCGCACGGCGGCTACTGCGGCCCGGCGGTGAAGCCGATTGCGCTCAACATGGTGGCCGAGATCGCGCGCGACCCGCTTACCGCCGGCCTGCCGATCTCGGGCATTGGCGGCGTCGGCAACTGGCGCGATGCGCTCGACTTCATCGCCCTGGGCGCCGGCACGGTGCAGGTCTGCACCGCCGCCATGGTCTACGGCTTCAAAATCGTGCAAGAGATGAAGGACGGCCTGTCGAACTACATGGACGAAATGGGCTTCACGTCGCTCGACGACTTCCGGGGCAAGGCCGTTCCCACCGTGTCGGACTGGCGCTACCTCAACCTGAACCACATCAGCAAAGCCGTCATCAACCAGGACAGCTGCATCGAATGCGGGCGCTGCCACATTGCCTGCGAAGACACTTCGCACCAGGCCATCAGCACCGTGAAGGACGGCAAGCGCCACTTCGAGGTCAAAGAGGACGAGTGCGTGGGCTGCAACCTGTGCACGCTGGTGTGCCCGGTGCCCGAGTGCATCACACTGCGCAATCTGCAACCCGGCGAACTGGACCAGCGCACCGGCAAAATGGTGAGTGGCGTGCATGCCGACTGGACCTCCCACCCCAACAACCCGATGCGGGCTTGATTTTTGAAATAATTTAGCATCAAAACGGGCTCTGGCCCCCGTGTGGATTGCGTGAGCAGCTATATTTTCAGGAGCATTTATGAATACTCTCTTCATCCGTGGCGGTACTGTGGTGAATGCCGACCGCGCCTTCAAAGCCGACGTCATCACGCAGGACGGCAAGATCGTGGCGGTGGGTGAGAACCTGAGCGCCCCCGCTGGCGCCACGGTGGTGGACGCCGGCGGCCAGTACGTGATGCCGGGCGGCATCGACCCGCACACCCACATGCAACTGCCGTTCATGGGCACCACCACCATGGACGACTTCTTCACCGGCACGGCCGCCGGGCTGGCGGGCGGCACGACAACCATCATCGACTTCGTCATTCCCAACCCGCAGCAGCCGCTGCTGGAGGCCTACCAGACCTGGCGCGGCTGGGCGGAAAAAGCCGCTTCCGACTATTCCTTTCACATGGCCATCACCTGGTGGGACGAGACCGTCAAGCGCGACATGGGCACGCTGGTGCAGACCGAGGGCATCAACAGCTTCAAGCACTTCATGGCCTACAAGAACGCCATCATGTGCGACGACGAAACGCTGGTGAACAGCTTCAGGCGGGCGCTCGAACTCGGCGCCATGCCGACCGTGCATGCCGAGAACGGTGAGCTGGTGTATCTGCTGCAAAAAGAAGTGGCCGCCATGGGCATCACCGGCCCGGAAGGTCATCCACTTTCCAGACCACCCACAGTCGAAGGTGAAGCGGCGAACCGCGCCATTGCGATTGCCGAGGTGCTCAATGTGCCGATCTACGTAGTGCATGTCTCCTGCATCGAAGCCGCCGACGCCATTGCCCGCGCCCGCGCCCGCGGCCAGCGCGTGTACGGCGAGGTGCTGGCCGGGCATCTGGTGGTGGACGACAGCGTGTACCGGCACCCGGACTTTGCGACCGCCGCCGCGCACGTCATGAGCCCGCCGTTTCGCGCCAAAGGCCATCAGGAAGCCTTGTGGCGCGGTCTGCAGTCGGGCAACCTGCACACCACAGCGACGGACCACTGCACGTTTTGCGCGGCGCAAAAGGCGGCGGGCAAGGACGACTTCGCCAAGATTCCCAACGGCACCGGCGGCGTCGAAGAACGCATGGCGGTGATCTGGGATGCGGGGGTGAACACCGGGCGCCTCACGCCGTCGGAGTTCGTGGCTGTGACGTCAAGCAATGCGGCCAAGCTGTTCAATATTTATCCGCAAAAAGGCAGCGTGTCGGTCGGGGCCGACGCCGATCTGGTGGTGTGGGACCCGGCTGGCAGCAAGACGCTATCAGCGAAGACGCAGCACAGCAAGGGCGACTTCAATATCTTCGAAGGCCGCACCGTGCGCGGCATCCCGAGCCACACCATCAGCCAAGGTAAGCTGGTGTTTGTGCTGGGCGACTTGCGGGCGGTCAGAGGCAAGGGGCGCTATATCAAGCGTCCTGCGTTTGGGTCCAATTTTGCGGCGACCAAGTTGCGGGCTGAAACGCTGGCGCCGATGGCGGTTCAGCGCTAGCCGGGCGCATCAGGGTTTCGATTTCGGTTTCGCCGGCCGTTTGGCCACCGGCGGCGTGGCCGGACGCAACGGGCGGCGCAGCCCGTCGGCATCCAGGATGAGCCGGCCTTGCAGTTTGCCTTTCATGCGCGTCACATGGTTGGTGGCATCGGTCATGTGTTGCGCCATGAGGGCGCGCACCTTTTCAACATCGCGCGCACGCGCCGCCACCGTGATCTGGCGGTGGATATCGGCATTGGCTTCGCCAAAGCGGCGGTGTTCAATCTGCGGCGTGCGGTTGCCGAAAACAATCAGCTGGCGAATCATTTCATTGATGAGCTCGCACGAAAACCGCAGGAACGGGTTGGGGTTGGCGGCAGCCAGAATGTCATGGAAATTGACATCCTCGCGCCGCTGGCTGAGGATGTCCTCATGGCTGGAAGTCGGGTCGCAACACGCGATGCTGTGTTCCAGCGCCTCAAAGTCGAGGTCGGTCAGATGCGGCACGGCCCCGGCCGCGAGCTCGGGCTCCAACAGCCGGCGGGCCGCATAAATGTTTTCGATGGTCACATCCTTGAAGAACAGATAGTTCTGCAAGAGCTGAAGCGTCCGGTCCAGCGTCACCTCGATGATCGTGCCGCCCCCGCTGGGACCGGTGGAGACTTTAACGAGCCCCTGCACCTCCAGTGATTTCAGGGCTTCGCGGACCGTTCCCTTGCTGACTGAAAACTGCACCTGCAACTCACTCTCACGTGGCAACCGATCCCCCGGACTGAGGTTCTTCTCGGTGATCAGTCGCTTGATTTCTTCCGCCACCAGGTCAGAACGCTTGAGCTGCCGGATGCGGCTTTGAGGCGGTACTGTGTTTGTGCTTGCCATGTAGCTGAATTTCAGTTTGGGTTTCGGTTTCAGACCGGGCGTGAGCGTGCAACGCGGCCCCGCCCTTGTGGCGCGAAGTATGCACTGTAAAGAAGCAAACCGGGCAGCACAGGGTTTCCACTCAGACCATTTATTCTATTTATCAGTATAAACAGCACTGAATACGTGCGTTGCGCCTGGCACGTTTCCTGCGTTTTTCTTGTCTGCAAGGTCATCGCGTTTCGCTGAATATTTGTTAGCCACCAACTGGAGTCTTCCTATGCAACGTCGTCAACTTCTTCAACTCTCGGCGCTGAGCGCGCTGCCCGCCGCGCTGGGTCTCTCAAATCGCGCGTTTGCGCAATCAGCCGGCGCCATCCAGTTTGCGTGCCCGGTGCCCATGTCCGGCGCTTTTGCAGCCAACGGAAAATTTGCCGACCTCGGTATGAAGCTGGCCATAGAGCAGTACGGCACGGCCCTCAAGCGGCCTCTCGCCTACACCGTGCTGGACACCGAAGGCAAGCCGGCCACGGCGATACGCAAGGTCCAGGAATCGGCGCAGCAGCAAGGCACACGGTTCTTTGCCGGCGGCATTTTGTCCTCCGAGGCGCTGGCCATGGGCAAGGAGGCCGAGAAAGTCGGCGGCCTGTTTGTCACGACGGCGGGCGCCGATGAGATCACAGGCAAGGACTGCAACGCCGCCACCTTCCGCTGGTCCGTCCCCACCTTTGGCGCCATCGAACAAACGGTGCGCCCGCTGATCGACCTCATGCCCAAAGCCAAGCGCTGGTACACCATCACCCCGCAATACGTGTTCGGTGACGGCCTGCTCTCGGCCGCCAAGAACATCTTCAAGGAAAAGGGGATCGAGCATGTGGGCAACAGCTACCACTCGCTGGCGGAAAAGGAATTCAGCGGCTACATCACCAATGCCATCGCGGCGAAACCCGATGTCCTGCTGCTGCTCAATTTTGGCGGCCAGTGTGCAGACACGCTGCGCCAGGCCATCAGCTTCGGGCTGAACAAGAACATGACAATCCTCGTGGCCTGGGCGTCCGGCCTGGAGCAGTTCGAATCGCTCGGCGCTGACCTGTGCGACGGGCTCTACTTCGGCGCCCAGTATTGGCACACGGTGGACTCGCCGCTCAACCGGGATCTGGTGAAACGCACGAACGACAAATTGCACATGAACCCGAACTACAGCCTGGCCGGCTCCTACATCTGCACCAAGCTGCTCATCGACGGCATCGTCAAGGCCGGGTCCGTGGACCAGAAAGCGGTCATCGCCGCGCTCGAAGGCATGAAGTACCAGGGCCTGACGGGCGAGGAAGAGGTGCGTAAGGCCGATCACCAGGTGCTCAAGAACTACTACCTGCTCAAAGGCAAAGCCAAGGCCAAGATGAAAAACAAGGACGATTTTGTCGACATCCTGAGCTCCGGCAAATCGTTCCTGCCGGTGGACCAGACGGGCTGCAAGCTGGCCTGATCCGGGGCTGGAAGCCCAGCCGAAACGGCCTTGTTTGAGCTTCATTCCTAACCTGCTTTCCTGCAGCGCCTCCCGGCTCTGCAGGGAGTAATTCACTCCCGACCTGAGCAACGCATGAACATCTATCTGCTCCAGATCATCAATGGCGTCGGCATCGGCATGCTGTACTTCCTGCTGGCCGTCGGCTTGTCCATCGTGTTTGGACTGCTACGTTTCGTCAATTTTGCCCATGGGGCGTTTTACCTGCTGGGGGCCTATTTCTGCTACCAGATGACGCGCTGGGGACTGAGTTTCTGGCTTGCGCTGATCGTGGTGCCGCTGGTGGTGGGCTGCCTCGGCTGGCTGACCGAGAAGCTGATGTTGCGCCATGTCTATGCCCAGGCGCACGAGTTCCATATCCTGATCACCGTCGGACTGGCGCTGGCCGTGCAGGAGCTGGTCATCCTTCAATGGGGACCGCTGGGCGACAGCGTTGCCGTGCCGGGTCTGCTGCAAGGTGTGGTGATGTGGGGCAGCTTCATCTATCCGAAGTACCGCCTGTTTGTCATCGGGTTCACGTCCGTACTGGCCGTATTGCTCTGGTACGTGCTGGAAGGCACGCGGCTGGGCAGTGCCGTGCGCGCCGGCAGCGAATCGACCGAGATGGTGTCGCTCCTGGGTATCAACGTGTTCCGCATTTTCAGTTTGGTGTTTGCGCTGGGTGCCGCCACCGCGGCGCTGGCAGGCGTGCTGGCCGCACCGATCCGGGGGGCGGAGCCCTTCATGGGCATTGAAGCGCTGGGGATCGCCTTTGTCGTCGTCGTCGTGGGCGGCATGGGCAGTTTCAGCGGCGCCTTGCTGGGCGGCTTGCTGATCGGCGTGGTGCAAAGCGTAATGAGCACCTTGTGGCCCGAAGGGGCGCGCCTGATGATTTACATCGCCATGGCAACCGTGCTGCTGCTGCGTCCGCATGGCCTGCTGGGCCGCAAGGAATAGACCTCATGAAAAAATACACTCTCCTTTTGCTCGCCCTGGCCGTGGTGCTGGTCATGCCGGTGCTCATGCAGTCGGGCTCGCTGGCCAGCGAAGTCCTGATCTTCGGGCTGGCCGCCATGGGCTGCAATCTGCTGCTAGGCTTTACCGGGTTGCTGTCGTTCGGCCAGGGGATCTTTTTTGGCCTGGGCAGCTACACCATTGCGCTCACGCTGACACGCTGGCCTTTGCCCATGCCGCTCGCCCTGGCGCTGGCGGTGATGATGGGAGCCCTTGGCGCGGCCGTGGTGGGCTGGGTCGCAATTCGCCAGAAGGGCACGTATTTCGTGATGCTGACGCTGGCTTTTGCGCAGATGTTCTATTTCATCGCTTACACCGCAACCGGCCTCACCGGCGGCGACAACGGCTTGATGGACATTCCCCGGCCCAGCATCACGGCGCTGGGCCACACGCTCTGGCCGTTGGCTTCGCCCTGGCAGTTCTACGGTTTCGTGGCCACGGTCTTCATGGCCGCGTTCTGGCTGCTGCTGAAAATCTCCCGCTCAACTTTCGGGCGCACCCTGCTGGCCGTGCGCGACAACGAAGAGCGCGCTGGCGCCATCGGCTACAACCTCAAGCTGCTCAAACTGCAGGCGTTTGTGATTTCTGGCGCCGTCACCGGGCTGGCCGGGGCGCTGCACGCGATGATGACCGGCATCGCGCCGCTCGCCAATGCCGAGTACCACACCAGCGAAATGATTCTGGTCATGACCGTCATTGGTGGCACGGGCAATCTGTTTGCGTCCGTGCTGGGGTCGGCCTTCTACCTGCTGATCGCCGACTGGCTCTCCGCGCTGTGGCCGCGCTGGCTGTTGCTGCTGGGGCTGGTGCTGATGGCGATCAGCCTGTGGATGCAACGCGGCCTTTGGGGCCTGGGCGAAAAACTCTGGGGCCTGCTCCACCATCGGCGTGATCCGGCGCATGCCCCAGGCATCCCACTGGCCGGCAGCACGCCGGATGAACAAGGAGGCAAGGCATGAGCTCACCGATCTTGCTTGAAGCCATTGGCATCGAGAAATACTACGGAAAATTTCCCGCCCTGGGCGGCGTCAACCTGCAAGTCCGCGCCAACACCGTGCATTCGGTCATCGGCCCGAATGGTGCCGGCAAGACCACCTTGTTCCACATGCTGACCGGCACCAAGACGGTCAGCGCCGGGCGCATCGTATTCGATGGGCATGATGTCACGCAGGAGCCCGACCACCGCCGGGTGCAGCGCGGCATCGCGCGCTCGTTCCAGGTCACCAGCCTGTTCCTCAGCCTGTCCGTGCGCGAGAACCTGCGGCTGGCCGCCCAGGGCATTGCTCCGGCCAAGGCCCTGAATTGCTGGCACGAACCCGTGGGGCCGCGTTCCTGCGCCGACACCATTGCCCGGGTCCTCGCCAAGGTCGGGCTGGAGAGTTTTGCCACGGTTCCGGCGGGCAATCTGTCGCACGGGCAGCAACGCCGGCTCGAAGTCGGCATGGCGCTGGCGGCCCACCCCAAAGCGATTTTCCTGGACGAACCGACTTCGGGCATGGGCATCGACGACCTGGACGATATGAAACGTCTGATCCAGAGTCTGCGCGATGAGCACACCGTGGTGCTGATCGAACACAACATGAACATCGTCATGGACATTTCCGACACGGTGACGGTGATGCAGCAAGGCCGCGTGCTGGCCGAGGGCCTGCCCCATGACATCCGCAGCGACGACCGCGTGCGCACAGCCTACCTGGGCAACATGATTACCGGAGGCAAGGCATGATTCTGGAAATCAACAACGGCCACGCGCACTATGGCAAGAGCCATGTGCTGCAAGGCGTATCCCTGACCGTCAACGAGGGGGAGCTGGTCACCCTGCTGGGGCGCAATGGCGCCGGCAAGACCACGACCCTGAAATGCATCGTCGGCGTGGTGCCGGCGACGCAAGGGCAGATCCGGTTTTGCGGCCAGGAAATTCAGGCGCTGGCGCCCCATGTGATTGCCAAGCGCGGGCTCTGTCTGGTGCCCGAACACCGCGGCATCTTCAAGCTGCTGACCGTGGAAGAAAACCTGCTGCTGGGCCAGCGCAAGCGCTCACCCTGGCAGTTGGCGGATGTGTACCGTATTTTCCCGCGACTCCAGGAGCGGCGCTGCAACGGCGGCGGTCAACTCTCCGGCGGCGAGCAACAAATGCTCGCCATCGGGCGCGCACTCATGAACGATCCCAAGCTGCTGATGCTGGATGAGCCGGTGGAAGGGCTGGCCCCGGTCATTGTTGAAGAAATCGTGGCGCAGCTCAAGACCATCAAGGCCGCCGGCGTGGCCATCCTGCTGGTTGAACAGAACCTGGAAGTCTGCACCCAGCTTGCCGACCGGCATTGCATCCTTGAACAGGGGAGCATTGTGTACAGCGCCGACAACGCGACCTTCCTCGCCGATGCGCAGGTCAAGGACCGCTACCTGGGCGTGGGTCTGGTGTGAACATGATGAAACTGAATAGGCCCCTTTCCATCCAGGTGACCCCATGAAAATTCTGATTGCCCGGTTCAACCACGAAACCAACACCTTTTCACCTGTCCCCACTCCCCTGGAGGCCTTTGCGCCCACCTACGACGAGGCGGCGTACCGCGCCAATCTGGGCATGCGCACCGCCATGGCGGCCTTCATCGACCTGGCGCAGGCGCTAGGGGCCACACTGGTCACCCCGGTATCGGCCACCGCCAATCCCAGCGGCCCGGTGCAGGCGCCGGCCTATGACGCACTGACTGCGCGCATCGTGGCCGCGGCTGCGGGTTGCGATGCCATTCTGCTGGACCTGCATGGTGCCATGGTGGCCGAAAATTCCCTGGATGGCGAAGGCGATCTGCTGGCCCGCGTACGTGCCGCTGCGCCGGGCGTTCCGGTGGGCGTGGCACTGGACCTGCATGGCAATATCACCCAGAAGATGGTCGACAACGCCGATGTGGTGGTGGGTTTCAAAACCTATCCCCATGTCGACATGTATGAAACGGGCCTGCATGCCGGGCGACTGCTGCTGGCCATGCTGCAGGGCGAGCAACGCTACACCATTCGCTGGCGCCAGTTGCCTTTGATGAGCCACACCCTGTGCAGCACCACCCTGCACGGGGCGATGTTGCGCGCGGTGCATTCGGCCCAGGCGGCCGAGCAGGACGGCTTGCCAGCGGTGTCGATCTTTGCCGGATTTTCGCTGGCTGATATTCCGGCACCCTGCATCAGCGTGGTGACCACCGCCATCGATTCACCGCAGGGCCTGGCCGCAGCGCAAGCGGTGGTGGATCGGATCGCCGATCAGATCTGGGCCGAGCGCGCCCAGTTTGTGTACCGCAGCGAAGCGCTCGCGAGTTCGATGGAACGCGCGCTGGCGATGGCCGAGGGCGCTACGCGGCCGGTGCTGCTGCTGGACCACAGCGACAACTGCATGTCAGGCGGAACCTGCGACACCATGGACGTGCTGCAGGCAGCCCTGGCCCACGGCCTGCAGGACATCGCGGTCGGCCCGCTGTGCGATCCGCAAGCCGTGGCGGCCATGGTGCAGGCGGGGGTCGGCGCTCGCGTCGAACTCGCGCTGGGCAACAAGGTGCCGCTGACGCAGCTGGGCATTGCCAAGCAGGCGATGCAGGTCACGGGCACTGTGCGCGCCGTGTGCGACGGGGAATACACCGTGAGCGGTCCCATCTACACGGGCCAGCGCTGCTGCATGGGGCGCACCGTGCTGCTGGACATCGGGTCGGCGCTGATTGTGGTGACCGAACGCCCGCATGAGCCCTGGGACCTCGGTGTCTTCCAGTGCGTCGGCGTTGACCCGGTCCGGCACCGCTTTTTGCTGCTGAAGTCGCGCATGTATTGCCGGCCGGTGTTTGTCCCCATCACGCAAGGCCTGATCGAATGCGACAGTCCAGGCGTCACCAGTTCGGACTACGATTTATTCCCGTTTTCCAGAGTCAAGCGTCCCGTGTTTCCGCTGGATGCGCTGTAATTCCCGCAAAACTTTTCCTATTCCCTTCCTCAGGAGCCCGCCATGAACCCCGTAGCCTCCATCGACATTTCCCAAGTCCGCATCAACGGTCCCCGCCTGTGGGACACGCTGATGGAGCTGGCAAAAATTGGCGCCACGCCCAAAGGCGGGGTCTGCCGCCTGACGCTGACCGACCTCGACAAACAGGGGCGCGATCTGGTGCTGGCCTGGGCCAAGCAGGCCGACATGACCGTCACCATCGACAAAATCGGCAACGCCTTCATGCGCCGCGCCGGGCGGAACAATGCGTTGCCGCCGATCGTGACCGGCAGCCACATCGACACCCAGCCGACCGGCGGCAAGTTCGACGGCAACTACGGCGTGCTGGCGGGCCTGGAAGTGGTGCGCACGCTCAACGAGCACGGCATCGTGACCGAAGCGCCGATTGAAGTGGCGTTCTGGACCAACGAAGAAGGCTCGCGCTTTGTACCGGTGATGATGGGCTCGGGCGTGTTCGCCAAGGCCTTCACGCTGGAACACGCCTACGCCGCCACCGACACCGAGGGAAAAACGGTGAAGGACGAGCTGGCGCGCATTGGCTACATCGGCGAACAGGAGCCGGGCGATCACCCGATTGGCGCCTATTTCGAGACCCATATCGAACAAGGCCCGGTGCTGGAAGACAACGACAAAACCATCGGCGTGGTGCAGGGCGTGCTCGGTATCCGCTGGTTCGACTGCACCGTGACCGGCATGGAAGCGCACGCCGGCCCGACGCCGATGGCACTGCGCAAGGACGCGATGCAAGTCGCCACCCACCTGATGCAGGAAGTGGTCGCTAGCGCGCTGCGCCACGCGCCGCACGGGCGCGGCACGGTGGGCATGGTGCAGGTGCATCCGAACAGCCGCAACGTGATTCCGGGGCGGGTGAAGTTCAGCATCGACCTGCGCAACAGCACCGATGCACTGGTCGATCAGATGGTGGACGAGGTCAAAGCTTATGCCGCCAAACTCAGCCAGGACACGGGTCTGAGCATCCAGATCGAGCTGGTGTCGAGCTACCCGGCGCAGGTCTTTCATGCCGATTGTGTGGACGCCGTGGCGCGTGCCGCCGAAAAACTGGGCTACTCCAACATGCCCGCCGTCTCAGGCGCCGGGCACGATGCCGTGTACATGGCGCAACTGGCGCCCAGCGGCATGATCTTCATTCCGTGCAAGGACGGCATCAGCCACAATGAGATTGAATCGGCTCTGCCCGAGCACATCAGCGCCGGTTGCAACGTGTTGCTGCATGCGATGATGGAGCGCGCCGGCACCTGAAAAACGCCCTGAATTTATAAGAAATACGGCTCTAGCCCCCGTCCAGCCTGCGTAGGCAGCTATTGATTTTGTAGTGTTATGCAAAGGTGAACGCTAAATGCTCGATCTGCTGATTCAAAACGCCGCCCTGCCCGATGGCCGCAGCGGCATGTCCATCGCCGTGCGCGGCGACAAAATTGTCGAAGTCACCCCCGGCCTAACGGCCCCGGCGCAACAGGTGATCGACGCGCAAGGCCTGCTGGTCAGCCCGCCGTTTGTCGATGCCCACTTTCACATGGACGCCACGCTCAGCTACGGCCTGCCGCGCGTCAACCAATCCGGCACGCTGCTCGAAGGCATTGCGCTGTGGGGTGAACTCAAGCCGCTGTTGACGCAGGAGGCATTGATGGACCGCGCCCTGACCTACTGCGACTGGGCGGTGGCCAAAGGCCTGCTGGCGATCCGCACGCATGTGGACGTGTGCGACCCCAGCCTGCTGGCGGTGGAGGCGCTGCTCGAAGTCAAACGCCGGGTCGCGCCCTATCTGGATTTGCAACTGGTGGCGTTCCCGCAGGACGGCGTGCTGCGCGGCCCGCTCGGACCGGACCAGCACCTGGACAACCTCAAGCGTGCGCTTGATATGGGCGTGGACGTGGTTGGCGGCATTCCGCACTTTGAGCGCACTTCTGAACATGGCGCTTTGAGCGTCAAGCTGCTGTGCGAACTGGCCGCCGAGCGCGGCCTGCGCGTGGACATGCACTGCGACGAGTCCGACGACCCGCACTCGCGCCACGTCGAAACACTGGCGTTCGAAACCCAGCGCCTCGGCCTGCACGGGCGCGTGACCGGCTCGCACCTGACCTCCATGCACAGCATGGACAACTACTACGTGAGCAAGCTGCTGCCGCTGATGGCCGAGGCGCAATTGCAGGTGGTGGCCAACCCGCTGATCAACATCACGCTGCAGGGCCGCCACGACACGTACCCCAAGCGCCGCGGCATGACGCGCGTGCCCGAGCTGCTGGCCGCCGGCATCAACGTCGCGTTTGGCCACGACTGCGTGATGGATCCCTGGTATTCGCTGGGCAGCGGCGACATGCTCGAAGTAGCGCACATGGGCCTGCATGTCGGGCAAATGACCAGCCAGGCCGCCATGCGCCAGTGCTTTGACGCCGTCACCGTCAATCCGGCCCGCATTCTGGGTTTGCCGGGCTATGGGCTGGCGGCGGGCTGCTTTGCTGATTTTGTGCTGCTGCAGGCGCGCGACCCGGTGGAAGCCCTGCGCCTGCGCGCCACCCGGCTCAAGGTGTTCCGGCGCGGCCGGCTGCTGGCCGAAACGCCGGCGGCAACCAGCCAGCTGCACCTGCCGAGACGGCCGGGGCAGACCGCGCTGATGCTGGCTTAGGAACCGGGCTTGCGCAGCCGCTCAAACAAAGGGCGGCGCACCAGACGGGTCTCGTTGACGGCCCTTGGCCTACCCCTCAATTCAAGCGGGGTCCCTGGGAGCGGAGTTCCTCCATCAAGGGATCAGGTTCACCGCCTTCTGCGAGATGGCTCTTGTACCAAATCGTCAGAATCGAGGTCACCACAGGCCCGGGGTTTTGGCAGACTTTCTCGAAATTCAGGCTGTTGAGCTGGCAGATCAGCTTGACGAGGTCCATGTCCAGATCAATGGCGTCGGCCTCACAGCGTCGAAGCTTGAGGTCGGCGAAAGAGTAGCCCTCAGGCAGTTTGAGCGTCAGTAGCGAATCGGTTTGCATGGTGAATTGAAAAAGAGTTGACCTAATAAGCGCTGATTGTCGCCACCCTGGAAAGACAAAATAGGGAGCAAGGTGAATTTTGGCAACGGGCGCGTCAGCCAGTCAAACCCCTCGGCCACGCCATCGCCTCCAGCCTCCCTGCCGCTGCGTCAGCCAGGCGCCGCCGCCACTCACCAACACAACCCCCGCCAGCACCGGCACCGCGCCTGCCAGAAAGCTCAGCTCCATCGGCTCGCCCAGCAGCCACGCGCCGAACACGATCCCGAACAGCGGCGTCATGAACGAGAACACGCCCAACTGCGAGGCGAGGTAGTGGCGCAGCAGCCAGAACCACACCAGAAAGCTGGCGAACGACACCACCAGCGAATGGAACACCAGGCTGGCCCAGACCTGGGGCGCGGGGTTGAAGCGGGCCTGGCCGGTGAGCAAGGCCGCGCCCAGCAGCAGCACAAAAGCGCCCACCAACTGGTACAGCAGGGTTTGCGTGGCCGGGGCTTTGGCCAGGCTGGAGCAGCGCACCACCATCGTGGTGGCGCCCCAGGCCATGCCGCCCAGCAGGGCCAGAAAGTCGCCCCACAGCGGATTGCCGGGGACGGTTGCTTGAGGCTGGCTGCGACCCAAGAAGGCCAGCGCAATACCGCAAAAAGCCAGGGCAATGCCCAGCCATTGCACGCCACCCAGCCGCTCGGCGGGCAACTTCCAGTGCAGGCCCAGCGCGGCAAAAATGGGCGCGGTGTACAAAAACACCACCAGGTGCGAGGCGCTGGTGTGGCGCAGGCCTTCGCCCACCAGCAGAAATTCCAGCCCGAACAGCAAGCCCACCACCACGCCGGGCCGCCAAGTGCCATCGCTCACGCGCATACGCTCGCCGCGCGCCGCCATCAGCAGCCCCACCAGCAGCGCTGCCACGCCCGAGCGCAGGGCGATTTGCAGGATGGGCGCGATGTCCGCCGCCGTGGCCTTGAGCACGACTTGCTGCAAGCCCCAGACCAGACAGATGACCAGCATCAGCCCAATGGCGCGAGAGTCAAGCGCTTTGCGCGAATCCATGTGTATGTCCTTATGAGTTGAGAGCGAGACACGATTATTGAATTGACTGCTTTCCTTGATATAGTGAAAAGCAGACAAACCATCCACCCCAACCGACAGTCTCATGCCGATCCTGCAACCCAAGCTCGACATTCCCCTGGACAGCCCGCATTTGCCCGCGCCCATCATGTTTCGCAGTGCGCATGTGCCGGCCGAGGGCGTTTACCCGGAGCACCGGCACGCCTGGGGGGAATTCGTCTATTCCTTCAGCGGCGTGATGGAATTGAAGCTGGCGGACCACCACTACCTGGCCCCGCCGCAGTACGGCATCTGGCTGCCGCCCGAGGTGGTGCATGTGGGGTTGAACCGCTACGAAGCCTGCCACTGCTCGCTCTACCTGGCACCCGAACAATGCCACGCCTTGCCCCAAAATCCCTGTGCCCTGACGGTGAGCCCGCTGGTGCGCGCCCTGCTCGACCACCTGCACCAGCAGTCGGCCGGGCAGCCCTCCAGCACGGAGGAAGAGCGCCTGCTGCAGGTGCTGGTGGACCAGTTGGCCCAGGCGCCGCGCGCCGGCAGCTACCTGCCCAGCTCGGACGACCCCTTGCTGGCCGCCGTATTGCGTCTGCTGCACGCCCAGCCCGGCGACAACCGCTCGCTGCCGGAACTGGCGCATGCAGTCCACACCACCGAGCGCACGCTGATGCGACGTTGCCAGCGCGACCTGGGCATGACATTGGCCGAATGGCGCCAGCGCCTGCGGGTGGTCAAGGCGATGCCGCTGCTGGAAGCAGGCCAGACGGTGGAGACCATCGCGCTGGACCTGGGCTACGGCAGCGCTTCAGCCTTCATCGCCATGTTCAAACGGCTGGTGGGGACGACGCCGGACGAGTTTCGAAAGATGCAGCCTCGCGCTCTTGCTGTTACAGTTTGAAATAGGTTCCGGCGAGGGCTTGAGGTGTTTTGCACAATCGGGAGGAATCCAATGCGCGGGTTGGACGAGGGAATAGCTGACTTTCAATTCATGGCTGCTGGCGCGCTGACCCCGGCCTGATTCACACCATGGGCGAAGCAGATCTCAACCGGGAACGACTGGCGCTGGCGCTGGAAGCGGCGGGCCTGGACCTCTGGGAGAACAACCTGCTCACAGGCGAGGTGACCCGCAAGGCGGTAAAAACCCTGTCGGAGCTGGGCTACAGCGAGCACGAAATGGCCGCTTGCGTGCACGACATCTTCGGACTCTTTCACCCGGACGATGTCTTGCTGGTCAAGACCGCCGTGGATGAGCACCTCTCGGGGCAGACACCGCAATACCGTTGCGAATTCAGGCTGCGCGCCAAAAACGGCAGCTGGGTTTGGTTTGCCAACTACGGCAAAGTCATGGACGCCCACAGCGAGGCTCCGGGTAAGCGTTTTATTGGCGTGACCTTCAACATCGACGATCGAAAACGCAAGGAAGACGAGCTGGCACAGATCAACCGCCAACTGGCCGAGCAAAACTCCCTGCTCCAAAGCCTGAACACCACCCTGGAAATGCTCGCCGCCAGCGACTCCCTCACCGGACTGGCCAACCGACGCACGCTGATGGAACAGGGAGACAAGGAATGCAAACGGGCCGTGCGCTTTCATCATCCGCTGTCCTTGTTGATGGTGGACATTGATTGGTTCAAACAGGTGAACGACGCCTGGGGCCACCAGGTGGGCGACCAGGTGATCTGTGCCGTGGCCAACGCCTGCCGTACCCGCCTGCGCAATCAGCTCGACACCGTGGCCCGCCTGGGCGGAGAAGAGTTTGTCATTCTGCTGCCGGAAACCGATTCCGCCAGTGCCCACCTGCTGGCTGAATCGCTGCGCCAACTGGTGGCGGCCCAGCAGGTGCTGGCCCACGATGACGGCACCATGATCGCCGTGACCATCAGCATCGGCGTCGCCACGCTGGAGGATGGCAGCGACCTGTCCTTCGAGCAATTGATGAACCAGGCCGACAAAGCGCTTTACCAGGCCAAGCAGGCCGGCAGAAACCAGGTGCAGGGCTTTCACGACCCGAACCAGGGCCTGAATTTCAGATAAATTATGAATGAAATTGGCCTCTAGCCCTTACGCAACATGCGCAGACAGCTACTTTTTTAATAGCGCACCTCAAATTCTGAGCAGCAGCCATAAAAGACCGGTCACCGCCAGCAAGACGAGAATGCTCGCGCCCCAGAGGGCCGCCATCCACAGCAGGCGCATATGAAGATGGGCCTGCAGCCGGTTGGGCTGCGGCACAGAGATATCGGGCCATTTCAGTTTCAGGCGGGGCAACTTCATGCGTGATACCCCTCTGCTTTGACCTTGCCGCGGAAAACCCAATAAGCCCAGCCGGTGTAGCCCAGGATCAAGGGCAGGATGAAACCGGTGCCGACCAGCATGAAGAGCTGGCTGCTGCGGTCGGTGGCGGAGTCCCAGATAGTGACCGCACCCGGGATGACGTACGGAAAGACGCTGATGCCCAAGCCGAAAAAACACAGCAGAAAGACAAACAGCGTGAACACAAAAGGCGCCCGCTCATGGCCGGCCTTGAGGCTGCGCACAAAGGCCAGGCTGGCGATGACGACCAGGATGGGCACGGGCGCCACCCACAGGAGGTTGGGGTAGCTCAGCCAGCGTTCGAAATAGTTGGCTTTGAGATAAGGCGTCATGGCACTGACGATCACGATGGCGGCCAGCGTGGCGCCACCGAAGCCCCAGGCGTAGCGGGTTGCCTGGCGCTGCAGCTCACCTTCGGTCTTGAGGATGATCCAGGTGGCGCCCAACAAGGCGTAGGCCACGGCAACGCCCAGACCGGTGAGGAGCGAGAACGGCGTCAGCCAGTCCCACCAGCCGCCGGCGTAGGCGCGACCGCTCACCTGAATGCCTTGCAGCAGGGCGCCCAGCACAATGCCCTGCGACAGCGCTGCAACGAGAGAGCCACCGGTAAAGGCGAGATCCCAAAAAGGACGATGCGCCGGGTCGCGCCAGCGGAACTCGAAGGCCACGCCCCGGAATATCAGCGCCAGCAGCATGGCGATGATCGGTGCATAGAGCGCAGACAGAAGGATGCCGTAGGCGAGCGGAAAAGCGGCAAGCAGGCCGCCGCCGCCCAGCACCAGCCAGGTCTCGTTGCCATCCCAGACCGGGGCGATGCTGTTCATCGCCGTGTCGCGGTCCGGCCCGACCTGGAAGGCCGGAAAGAGAATGCCGATGCCCAGGTCAAAGCCGTCCATCACCACGTAGACGAAGACGGCAAAGACGATGATGAAGGCCCAGATCAGCGTGAGGTCGAGGTGCATGCGGCCGGCCTCCTAGGGGGTGAGATCAGGCTGGATCGCCTGCGCCGGGGTGATGCCGGCGCTGCGCACGGGAATGTGCGGCGGCGCCAGTTCATGCGCGGCGGGCGGCTTGGCCATCAGCTTCAGGATATAGACCACGCCGGCGCCGAAGACCGCAAAATAAACCAGCACGAAGGCCGCCAGCGAAGCCGCCACGGCGGGCGCGGCCAAGGGCGAGGCTGACTCTGCCGTGCGCAGCAGCCCGGTGATCGTCCACGGCTGGCGACCCACTTCAGTGGTGACCCAGCCCGCCAGCACGGCGATCAGCCCCGAAGGCGCCATTGCCAGTGCAAAACGATGCAGCGCAGGCCCGGTGTAGAGCGTGCCGCGCGCCCGGGCCAGCAGGCTCAACAGGCCAAGCCCGGCCATCAGAAAACCCAGGCCGATCATGATGCGAAACGACCAGAAAACGATGCCGACCGGCGGCTGGTTCTCTGGCGGCACGGTATCGAGCCCGGCCAGCGGGGCGTTCAGGTCATGCTTGAGGATCAGCGATGAAACCTTCGGGATCTGGAGGGCGTAATCGACGCGCTGTTCCGCGCTGTTGGGGATGCCAAACAGGATCAACGGCGCCCCGTCGGGGTGGCTTTGGTAATGGCCTTCCATGACCATGATCTTCACCGGCTGATGTGCCAGCGTGTTCAGGCCGTGCAGGTCGCCGAGCACGATTTGCAGCGGCGCAACCAGGGCCGCCATCCACATCGCCATCGAGAACATGATGCGCGAGCGCGGATTCTCCCGGGCCCTCAGCAGATGCCAAGCCCCTACGCCGCCGACCAGAAAAGCGGTGCTCAGGTAGGCCGCCGACACGGTATGCGCCAGGCGGTAGGGAAAACTGGGGTTGAAGATGATGGCCAGCCAGCTTCCCGCCGGGACGAACTGGCCAACGGCATTCACCGCATGGCCGGTGGGGGTCTGCATCCAGCTGTTGGCGGCAAGAATCCAGAACGCCGAGAGGAGGGTGCCCAAGGCGACCATCAGCGTGGCGGTGAAGTGCAGGCCCGGTCCGACCCGGCGCATGCCGAACAGCATGACGCCGAGGAACCCGGCCTCTAAAAAGAAGGCAGTGAGCACTTCATAGGCCATCAGCGGCCCGATGATTGGCCCGGCCCTGTCGGAGAAAACCGCCCAGTTGGTGCCGAACTGGTAGGACATCACAATGCCGGAGACCACGCCCATGCCAAAGACCAGGGCAAAGATCTTGACCCAATAGCGAAACAGGTCCAGGTACACCTCGCGCCCCGTCTTCAGCCAGAGCCCTTCCAGCACCGCCAGATAGCTCGCCAGCCCGATGGTGATCGCCGGGAACAGAAAGTGAAAGCTCACCGTGAAGGCGAACTGGACACGCGCGAGCAGGAGAGCATCGACCACCTGAAACATCATCCTGTTCCTTTCTGGAGCAGCTCCAGATTGGATTCTCCGGGCATCAGGTTTCGATCGCGCTGTTATTTATCAAGCTGGCTTGTAGGAACCCACCTACCCCAAAATGCGCTGGCCGGGGGGATGCCATGGGTCCGGTCGGGTCAGATAATCAACTGCTGACTCGACAACAGGAGCGCGTATGCCCCATGCCCTGATCATCGATGACGAACCCGACTCGGCAGATTCGCTGGTCAAGTCAACCAACCTCCCGGACTTCCGCCGTGCCGTGTCGAGCCTGAAGCGGCCATCGCCGCCATCGCCGCCATCGACCTCACATGCTGACGCATTGAGTCTTCACGAGATGCTGGAGCAACAAGGGCATTTCGGCCTGTTATGGGGTCGCTCCCCCTTGATGCTGCGCGTCTATGAACAAATAGGGCGCGTTGCCCCGACCTCCGTTACCGTGATGGTGACGGGCGAAAGCGGCAGTGGCAAGGAGCTGGTGACGCGCACCGTGCATGAATTGAGTCGCCGCCGCACGCAACCTTTTTTGGCCGTGAATTGCGGCGCCATTTCGCCCCACCTGATCGAGAGCGAAATTTTCGGACACGAGAAAGGCAGTTTCACCGGCGCCGAGCGCCAGCACCAGGGGTTTTTCGAGCGCGCCAGCGGCGGCACGCTGTTTCTCGACGAGATCACCGAAATGCCGCTGGACCTGCAGGTCAAGTTGCTGCGGGTGCTGGAGACGGGCACCTTCATGCGGGTGGGCTCGGTGCAGACGCAGGAAACGGATGTGCGCATCATCGCCGCGTCCAACAAGAATCCGCTGCAGGCGGTGGCCAGCGGCAAGTTGCGCGAGGACTTGCTGTACCGCCTCAACGTCTTCCCGATTCACATGCCGGCGCTACGCGAACGGCCTGAAGACATTCCCTTGCTTGCGCTTCATTTTCTTGACGAGATTGCGCGCCGCGAGGGCCAGGCCAAGCAGTTTTCGCCAGAGGCACTGGCATGTTTGACGCGCTATGACTGGCCCGGCAATGCGCGTGAATTGCGCAATATCGTGCACCGCGCTTATGTGATGGCAGGCGACGACACCATCGTCAATGCCTGCCTGCCCGCGATGGAAGCGCCCGCACCGGCCAGCCATGGCGCGCCGAGGATGACGATCGAACTCGGAACACCGCTGGCGGAGATTGAGCGCCTGGTCACCCTGGCCACCCTGGCGCATTTTGGCCAGCACAAGGAGCGGACAGCGGGCGCACTGGGCGTGAGCTTGAAAACGCTTTACAACCGGCTCAAAGAGTATTCCAGCCTGCTCGCCGTGTAGCGTTTACGGCAATACATTCCCCGGGTTTTACACAATTACCGGTTGCGCTCCCAAGCCCGGCGGCGCCCTGCGTTCCGATGGCAAGCGGACCGGTTGACGGGTTCGCCCTTGCCTGTTTCATCCGCGCCATGCGGGGTCCCCGGCATGCGCATTGCTTGTTGGGTGATGAACCCAAGCGCATTCGGAGGTTCATTTTTGGCAGCTCATTGCACCGTGAGCTGATGGCAACTTTTCAAAGGAGAAATCAGATGGCTACCCAAACTTCAGACAACCAAGGCAAGCAAGGCGGAACAAGCGGACGTGGTTTTGGATCGATGGATCCGCAACGCCAGCGCGACATTTCCAGCGAAGGCGGGCGCGCGTCCCACGAAAGCGGTAAAGCCCACGAATTTACGTCGGAAGAAGCACGTGAGGCGGGCAAAAAAAGCCATGGCGGGCACCCGGGCAGTGACAACAAAAACAAACCGGGAGGCTCGTCAAGTCAGGGCGGAAGCGGAGGATGAAGAACTCATCCGGTTGATGCCCTGTTTTTATTCATCATCAGAATGAAAGGAGCGCCATGCAAGCGACATCAACAGGGCCGAATCTGACCGGTTCGGCCGTTTCACCCAAAGGCTGCCAGGCCATGCTTGAGGCCGTGCAGGAACTCCATGTGCCCGGGCCGATCAACACCTCGGCGCAAGAGGAACAACGCATGGTCTACATCGAGGAAGCCGAGTCGGTCGGGTCCGTCCCGTCGCCCTCTTCGCTCGTGGAGGCCATCAAGACCCGCGTGAGCAAATTGTTCGGCAAGGCTGACCCGTCCATCTTTCTCGACAAGATCGGTGAACGCATTGCGTTCGAACGCGGCGGAACGCGTCTGTACGACGCGCTGGCCACGAAATACCGGGCGCTCACCCAGCAAAGCAGCGACAGCCTTCTGCCTTCGGTCCGGCAAATGGCCGCGTCGAAAACAGAAGAGTCGTTGCTGATACAGGGGCCAGAGGACGAAACGCCCCTGGAGACACTGACCCGCATCCGCGCTGAAGAGTTGTCGCATTTCAGGATGTTGTGCGATGCCATGGAGGAGTTGGGCGGCGATCCAACGGCGCAAACACCTTGTGCCGACGTGACGGCAACCGCGTCCATGGGCTTGATCCAGGTGGTGACCGATCCACGGACCACCCTGGCGCAAAGTCTCAATGCCATGGTGGCGGCAGAACTGATCGACAACGCGGGCTGGGAGTTGTTGGCCACCCTGGCCGACGAGGCCGGCAAGCCCGAGTACACCGGCCAGTTTCTTGCCGCACTCAGCGAGGAGCAACAGCACCTGGCGATCGTGAAAGGCTGGTTGTCCGTGCTGGTGTCCGAGCGGGCCGGCTCCCTTGCCGTTTAAGCAACATCATTTCAGGAGTAGTGAGATGAGCATCAATTTATTGCAGGACAAGGGTGTGCCGCTGGAGCGGCAATCCTTCACGTGGAAGAGTCTGGTGGGCAAGCCGATCAGCAAGCTGGACGACGATGCGTTTGCACGAGTTCGCGTCATTCTCATGAACGGGCTGGAGCTTGATTCGCTGCGCACGAAGCAAATGGCGATTCGCCTGAACTTCGATGCGCGCGTGCAACTGGCCCAGCTCATGCGCGTGGAACAACACCAGGCCACCGCCATCAACTGGCTGATCGGTGCAGACCATTCGCCGATTGAGACCACGATTGCTTATGAGCAGGCCGCCATTGAAGTCACCGCCGCCGTGGCCAGGCTGGAGCCTGACGCCTACCTGGCGCAGGGCTATCGCTACGCGCTGCTGGAAGATTTCGACCACCTTTACCGCTATACCGCCTTGCTGGACCGGCTCGAAGGCAAAGACGCCAACAACATCACGCAGGGCTATACCGACATCGTTCCGGCGCGCCCCACCATGAACCACCACCGCGCACCCGAGCACGACCTGCTCAATCCTTACGGCGTCCATGCGGCACTGGCGACCAAACTTCATGCGGCCACCCTGACCGGCGCCGAATACCAGACGCACGACTACTACATGAACATCGGACCGCTGTTCGCGGACCCGCTGGCGCGCCAGCTTTACGCAGAAATCGCCTCGGTGGAGTCGCAGCACATCACGCACTATGGCTCCATGCTCAATCCCGATGAGACGCTGCTGGAGAAGCTCTTGCTCATGGAGGCCTGCGAGGTCTGGAATTACGCCGCCTGCGCCGAGCAGGAAAGCAACCCGCGCCTGAGAACGCTATGGGAGCGCTTCCTGGACTATGAACTCGGCCACTTCCAGGTGGCATTACAGCTCTTTCAGGACACCGAGGGCCGCGATCCCGCCGAAGTCCTGGGGAGTGGCCATCTGCCCCCGTTCATCCCGTTCCAGAGCCATCGTGAATTCATCCGCCAGGTGATCGCGCAGGAAACGTCCCTGTGCAAAAACCACACGCAGTTTGTGGAGGCCGCCGCGGAAGGCGCGTCATCGCTGACTTACCGGGAGGCGCTCAACGCGGAAGGCTCACCGTCCGCAACGGTATCGGCCACCTACAACTGGATGCCAGGCACGGAGTTGATGCATGAGGCCCGGGACGAGCTGGAGGTGGCGTGAACGCGGACCTGGCAAACCAGCCCTCCAGCGCCCGAAACGATGCAAAGCAAGGGAGCGCACCGCAGCGTGACCCGGATCTATTTGCTTCACGCGACGATGCCATGGGTCAGGTCTCGCGACGTGTGGTGATTGTGGGTGGCGGTGCTGGCGGTCTGGAGCTGGCGGCTCAACTGGGCCGCCATCGTAGTAGCGCGCCAACCGGGATGGAAGTGCTGTTGATTGACGCCTCCCTGATCCATGTCTGGAAACCCCTGCTGCACGAACTGGCAGCGGGAACCCTGCGCACGGCCGAAGGTGATGTGGATTTCCTGCAGCAGGCCCGGCGTCACGGGTTCCGGTTCCAGTTGGGCACGCTGGAGTCGATGGACCGGCAGGCCCAACAAATCTGGCTGGCACCGCTGGTGGATGAGTTCGGTGAAGAAATTGCCCCGCGCCGCACCGTTGCCTACGATGTCGCCGTGATAGCGGTGGGCAGCGTGGTGAATGACTTTGGCACACCCGGCGTGAAGGAACATGCGGTGGCGCTCAACACGGCGGCCGATGCACAGCGTTTTCACCGCCGCCTGCTGGGCGCCTGTGCGCGGGCCGAATGGCATGGCGACAGGCCGGTGAATGTGGTGATCGTGGGAGGGGGTGCCACCGGGGTGGAACTGGCTGCCGAACTCAGCGAGGCGGTCGCCGTGATCGCGAGCTACGGCCCTCATCTTTCACGGCTGAAACGGCCGGTGGGCCTGCGCCTCATCGAGGCGGCGCCCCGAATTCTGGGCGCCTTGGCCGAGGATGTGGCACGCAAGATCCACGCGGATCTGGAGCAACTCGGCGTGGACGTGCGCCCGGGGCAGAAGGTCAGCGGGGTGGCCAAAGACAGCGTCACGCTGGCCAGCGGCGAGCAACTGCCGGCGGACATCACCGTCTGGGCGGCGGGCATCCAGGGCCCGGCCGTCCTGCACCAGCTTGACGGTCTGGAACTCAACCCGATGGGCCAGCTCGTCGTCGGCCCGAGCTTGCAAACCACGCGCGACCCTCATGTGTTTGCGATCGGCGACTGTGCCAGTTGCCGGACTGATCCGGCCGGTGAACCCGTGCCGCCCCGCGCCCAGGCCGCCCAGCAGGAAGCCGATCTGCTGGCGCGCACCTTGCCCGACTACATGAGGGGGCATGCCTTGCCGCCCTTTCACTTTCATGACAAAGGCGCGCTGGTAACGCTGGGCATGCACAACGCGGTGGCACGTTTGACGGGTGCCCACCGAGGTCGCGGCATCACCCTGGAAGGAACGCTGGCCCGATGGGCCTATTGGGTGCTGCAACGCCAGCATATGGTTGCGCTGCATGGACCGCTACGCACCGTCCTGCTGACCCTGGGCGGCTGGCTGACCGCAAGTTCGCGCCCCCGCGTCAAATTGCATTGATTGAGTCAGACAGCCAAGCCCAGGTTAGCCCTGAGGCCTTAACTCCGCGAAGAAGTGGTTTCGGTCGTTCTGGAAGTCGTTGTTTTGTTGGTGCCGCCGCTATCGGCCCCCGACCAGGTGCTGCGGTGAGCCCCGACGGCCCCCAAGGCGCCACCGGCGACACCCAAGACCAGGGACAGCGCCACAGCCAGAAACACAGTCCAGGCCGCTGTGCTGGCGGCCCCCACGGCGCGCTCGGCCGTGGCTCGGCCCTGGGGAGAGGCCTGTTCAGGCGAACCGGAAATGATCAGCGCCTGATCGACAATTGTTCCCGCACGCGATTGCTCGACCCCCATGGAGCTCACCATGTACTGAATCGCCTCGCTCCGGCGTCCGTTCTGGATGTGGCCCTGCAGCGTCTGCAAGGAAGCCGGCGTGACATTGTTGATGCCGAGCCGCTGGAGCATGGCGCCCAAACCACTCCCCGCCATGTCGCCCGTCCCCATGGCCGCGCCATTGCTGGCGGGATTCAAATTATTGAACACCCCGCTCATGAGCGAACCGGCAGCCGACGTAGCCAGCATCGCAAACAGCAGCGTCGTCACGGCCCAGGAGACGACGCCGTGCAGGATGCCGTCCACCTTGCGTTTGAGTCCCGACATGCGCGCTGCCACATAAGCCCCGATGAGCGCGGCGATGAGCATGCTGATGCCTGCCCAGATGAGGGGGCCGTTGCCCAGGGTTTCTCCACGGGTGACATCCGTCGCCGACAGCCCGCTGGCGATGCCCAGCAAGGTCAGCACCAGTTGCACCGAAACGCCGACTGCCACACCGGCCAATACGGCCGCCCAGCGAATCGGGGCGAAGAAAGGCCGCCGCGTCAGCGCGTTAGGCTGCTCCATATAACTGCTTCGGGGATCGAGATGGATGGTTGCCATTTTGATGACTCCTTAAGAAGAATTTGGGTTAAATGGAACCTGCGCATCTGGCAGGCTTCTGGTCAAAGCTCATCAGAAGATGCAACATTCATGCCCCTTCCCATGCTAAGCCGCAGGGTCCATTCGTTGCGGGAGGGCTATCTTGAACCTGTGCCTTGGAGACCGGATGCACGCGTAAAAATTACGCGAGAACGGTAAATATTTCACACTGCCAGCGCTATGGCGTCAGCCGCTTGCACTGCGGTTATTCCAGCTCAACAACAATGCGCCAGCACCCCCGGAAAGATGCGCCTATGTGCGAAAGAACACAGACAGACTTTCAGCCGCTTTCTATTATTTTTATGTGAGTCTGTTATGGTGCTGATTCACACTCCAAGTCCACCCATCGCAGGAGCAATGATCATGAATAAAAACCAGGTACAAGGCACTCTCAAAGACATGGCCGGTAAAGTTCAAGAGGGCGCGGGAAAATTGGTTGGCAGCAAAAAACAGGAAGCCAAAGGTTTGCAAAAACAGGTCGAGGGCAAAACGGAGAAAGCCGTCGGAGACCTCCAAAAAGCCGTCAAGAAACACTAACCGTCGTGAGTTAACCGCTGTCCCCACCCCCCCGCTCAGTGGCGCCAGCCACCCTCGCTCAACCGAGCCCACAAGAACTCGCTTTATCCGGTTGCTGGACAGCGAACAGCATGGGTGCCCTTGAACGGGCGCTTGATTCCGTCCGCTTTGCGGCCAACACGTCCGTCCTGGCGGATGGCGCCCGTCTGGAGTCGCTGG
Organism: Pseudomonadota bacterium; assembly: GCA_040385425.1. Classification (GTDB taxonomy): domain Bacteria; phylum Pseudomonadota; class Gammaproteobacteria; order Burkholderiales; family Burkholderiaceae_C; genus Rhodoferax. Next base: position 47,817 of record JAZKHK010000018.1, read on the forward strand.
ACACCGCCGGCGCATGGATGCTGCACAAGCTGCTGCAACGGCTGCGCCATGAGGGGGTTGAAGTAACGTGGCGCGGCTTGCGTCCCGAATTCACCCAGCTGCTGACGCTGGTGGCGCAGCATATCGCCGATCAGGCCCGCACGCCCGCACCCGCCACCCCACCCCGGGCCACAGCGCTTGAGCGTCTCGGGCAGAGCACAGAAGCCACTTGGGAACAGACCGTGGCGCTGCTGGCTTTCGTCGGCGAAAGCGCCATCGCTTTGGCGACCTGCATCGCCCACCCGGCGCGCTTGCGCTGGCGTTCCATTCTGTACAACATCCGCAGTGCCGGGTTTGACGCCCTGCCCATCGTCGGGCTGCTGTCGTTCCTGCTCGGCATCGTGGTGGCTTACCAGGGCGCCGCCCAGCTCAAGCGCTATGGCGCCAACATCTTTGTGGCCGATCTGGTCGGCTTGTCGATGCTGCGCGAGTTTGCGCCCCTGATCACCGCCATCATCATCGCCGGACGCTCGGGCTCCGCCTACGCGGCGCAAATCGGCACCATGGCCGTGACTGAGGAGATCGACGCCATGCGCACCCTCGGCATTGCGCCACAGGAAATGCTGGTTCTGCCCAAGGTCATCGCGCTGCTGATTGCGCTGCCGCTGCTGACCGTGTTTGCCGACGTGCTGGGCGTGTTTGGCGGCATGCTCATGGCGCAGTCGCAACTCGGGGTAGGTTTTGGCGATTTCCTGGACCGCTTCGTCAAGGCGGTCAGCCCGACGTCTTATCTGATCGGCATTGGCAAGGCCCCGGTGTTCGCACTCATCATCGCCATGGTGGGCTGCTTTCAGGGGTTTCGCACCCACGGCGGGGCCGACAGCGTGGGCCGCCAGACCACGCGCAGCGTGGTGCAGTCGATTTTCCTGGTGATCGTGGCCGACGCCCTGTTCTCCGTCGCCTTCAGTGCGCTCAACCTCTGAGCTGGACCGCATGAGTACAAGCCCTGAGCCCGTCATCGAAATCAGCCAGCTCGCCACCCGTTTTGGCGACCATGTCGTGCATGCCGGCATTGACCTTGAGGTGCGCCGCGCCGAGATCTTTGCGCTGATTGGCGGCAGCGGGTCCGGCAAATCGACGCTGCTGCGCGAAATGATTCTGCTGCAACAACCCAATGAGGGCAGCATCCGGGTCCTGGGCGTTGACCTGCAGAAGATCACCGACGAGGCCGCCCTGGCCCTGCGCCAGCGCTGGGGGGTGCTGTTCCAGCATGGCGGTTTGTTCGGCTCGCTCACGGTGCTCGAGAACATCGGCCTGCCGCTGCGCGAGCACACCGGGCTGGACGATAAACTGATCAATGAAATTGCGGCCTGGAAGCTCGCCATGGCCGGGCTGAAGCCGGAGGTCGGCGCCCAGTACCCGTCCGAACTCAGCGGCGGCATGATGAAGCGCGCCTCGTTGGCCCGCGCGCTGGCGCTCGACCCGGAACTGCTGTTTCTGGACGAGCCCACCGCCGGCCTGGACCCGAGCAGTGCTGCCGGGGTGGACGAGCTGGTGCTCAAGCTGCGCGACCTGTTCGGCCTAACCATCGTCATGATCACGCATGATCTGGACTTGCTGTGGCAGGTGGCGGACCGGGTCGCCGTCCTCGGCGACGGCCGGGTGCAAGGGGTCGGCTCCATGACCGAACTGTCGCAAATGGAGCAGCCCGCCATCCGGCAATTTTTTGACGGGCCGCGCGGGCGGGCCGCGCATGAACAAATCCAACGCAAGAACTGAGAGGTCCCTATCGAAACCAAAGTGAACTATGCCCTGGTGGGCGCCTTTGTGCTCTTGCTCGGTGCGGTGCTGGTGGCCGGCGTGCTGTGGCTCGCTTCGGGCGGCAACTTCCAGAAAAAATACGACCTGTATCTTTCGATCGTCGATGAATCGGTGGCTGGGTTGAACCTGAATGCGCCGGTCAAATACAACGGGGTGGATGTCGGCAAAGTGCAGCAAATTCAGCTCGACACCAGCAATCCGCAGCGGGTGAACCTGCTGTTTGCCATCGAACGGGGAACGCCGATCAAGGTGGACACCGTGGCGGTGCTGAAAACACAGGGCATCACCGGCATCACCTATGTTGAACTCAACGGCGGTGCCTTGAACGCCCCGCCGCTGCAAGCTGCCCCAGGCGCCAAATACCCGGTCATCCGCACCCGGCCGTCGCTCAGCGCGCGGCTTGAAAATGTGCTCACCAGCGTGCTCGCCAAGCTCGACAGCACCTCCAGCAGCATCAATGCCGTTCTCAGCGAGGAGAACCGGGCCGCGTTCAAGAGTGCGCTGACCGACATCGCCACCGTGGCGCGCACCGTCGCAGCGCGCAAGGACACCATCGACGCGGGCATCACCCACGCCGCCCGCACGCTGGAAAACACAGCCCAGGCCACGGCCAAGATGGAGGCCATGGTGGAGCGTGTCGGCGCTGCGTCCGACGCGGTTCAAAACATGAGCAAGGAAGTCGCCAAAACGAGCGTCAGTGCCGCCAGGACCGTGGACTCGGTCGGCACCGACGTCAAACGCTTCGGCACCGAAACTTTGCCCGAACTGGAGCGGCTGATGGGCGAACTGAGCGCACTGACCACGTCCCTGCGGCGCCTGAGCGAACAGACCGAGCGCGACCCGCGCGGCCTGATTTTCGGCCGCCAGCCGGTTCCGGTCGGCCCAGGTGAAACAGAAATCAAACCATGAACAAACCCATCCTTCTCCCTGCGGGCCGTCGCGTCCTGACCGCGCTGTCGGTGCTGCTCTTGAGCGCTTGCAGCGCACTGCGTCCGGCGGGTACACCACCACCGGCTTTCTATTCGCTCGATGGCGGACGAGAGGCGGCGACCATCCCGGCACCGGCGGCGGCACCGACCCTGATCGTCAGCCCGCCCCGCGCGGCGGCGGGGTTTGACAGCCAGCGCATCATTTACATGCGCCAAGCCCACAAGCTGGATTACTTTTCACACAATGAATGGGTGGACCCGCCCGCACGCATGCTGGGTCCGCTGTTGGTCACGGCCCTGGGGCACACCGGCGCCTTTCGTGCCGTCGTACTGGCACCCGGCGCTACCGCGGGCGACCTGCGGCTCGATACCGAGATCATTCGCCTGCAACACGAGTTCCTGAGCAGCCCGAGCCGCGTGCATTTCACCCTACGCGCTACGCTGGTGGAGGACAAGTCGCGCCGCGTGCTGGCCTGGCGGGAGTTCGACGGGTATGCGACGGCCACAAGCGACGACCCCTATGGCGGCGTGCTGGCCGCCAACCTGGCCGTGCAAACCGAACTCGACAAGCTGGCCGCCTTTTGTGCCGAAGCAACTCGCCGCCCCCCGAATACAAGCCCGTAACCAAGCCCCCATGGGGACGTGAATACGAACTGCTGGCTCAGTTCCTGGCCCGGCTGCCGGGTTTGTTTCCAGCATGGGGAAGTGCCCGCGCCTCCTGGATCAATTGCCCGCAATCGCTGTCCTGGCCCGGACCGGCATCAATCAAAGGCAGCAGCGCCAACAAGGGGTTGACCAGGCCCAGCGCCAGCGCCCCCAGCCCCCGGGCCGCCACACGCGTCTTGTCCACCTCGGCTTGCGGTTTGGCAAAACTGCCACGAATGTAGATCGGGCTGCGCAAGGCCAGCGGACTGGTGTTCTTTGTTTTCTGGTTGATCGTCAAGTCCAGCGTCTCTTGCCCCAGATGGATATTGCCGGTCACAAACAGCGTCGTCACGGCGGTATCGAAGATCAGCGCATCGGCCTGCATGACGCCTTGGCGGACGTTGAAATCAGCCACGGCGCAGCGCAGCTTGACGCGCCGGTCGCCGGTCAGGTTCAGTGCCAGTATTTCCCAGAGGTGCAGCCCGGCTTTTTCCATCATCAGCTTGCTGACCTCGCCGCCGGCCACCACCAGGCCCACCTTGCCGTTGGAAGTCGCCAGCATGCGCCCGACCGAGTTGCCTTGCCCCGTCAGATTGAATTCGCCGTTGATCTGGCCGATGCTGGTCTGGCTCAAATCAGCCGTTGGAAACAGCTTGGCGAGCTGGATTTTTCTGGCCTTCACCTGGGCCTTGGCCTGGATCGGGTCCTGGCGCCCATCCAGTGAAATGACGGTATTGAGCTGGCCGCCCGCGACACCGAAATTGAGCGGGTCCAGCGTCAGCACGGCATCGCGCAAGCTCAGGTGGGTGACCAGATCTTCCAGCGGCAATTCCTTGGGGCGGCGAATGGTCTTGGCCCGCAAGCTGACCTCGGCATCCACACTGCGCCAGCGGTCGGTCTTGAACGGCAGGTCGGGCAGCACGCGGCTGCGCTGCCCCGTGTTGCGCTCAGCCGACCGGGTGGCCTGCGCCACACTGCCGGGTCGCGACCCGATGAGCGGCCCGAGATCCTCCAGGTCCAGCAACTTGGAGGTCAAATCAGCCGTCAGTACCGGGCGTTTGGCGCCGGTATCAACCTGCACCGTGCCAGCCATATCGCTGTCGCCCACACGGCCTGAAAACTTCTCATAGCGCCATTGCTTGACGCTGTGCAACAGTTGCCCTTCAGTGATGTAGGCGCGGGTGGCCGGCAGCGCAATGCCCAGCACGGGAAAAAGCTGGTCCAGGCTGCGCCCTTTCAGGGCCAGCCGCATGTCGATGGCGGAGAGGGTGAGCAGGCCGGTGATGGTGCCATCGGCCTTGACACCGGTGGTGCCCACCATGGCGTCAACGCGCAAGGGATAAGGCCTGCTTTCATCGCGTATCGCCAGCACCGGCCCGCCCCGGCCCTCGGCTTTGAAAGGCGTGTCCTTGAATTGGCCCTGGGCGCTGAAATCCACACCCGAATCGTTCGCGCCATCTGCTTGCAGGCTGACGCTGGAGAGCGTGGCGCGGAGATGGGTCTTGTTGGCCGGGTCGTCGTAGCCGAGGGTTCCCTGGTCCAGCGTCAGGCGGTCAATCTGGACCCGCGCCCCTTCGTCTTGCTGATTGCGATCCAGCAGCCAGCTCTTGCGGCCATCGACGCTTTGCTCCAGAAACACCGCCGGATGCGTCAACCGCACATCCGGGAAAGCCACTTTTCGCTGCAAGAGCTGCGACATATCAAGCGTGATGTCCACGGCGTCGGCCATGATCATCTGCTTCTCTTTGGCCCAGTCCGGATTCGCAAAGGTCACGGCCACGGCGCGCAGGCGTGGCCGGGGCCAGCCGGGATGGACGCTGAGATCGCCGTGGATGGCCAGCACCCGACCCGTCTTTTCGGCCGCCATGCGCTCGATGGGGCCGCGCAGCCAGTTCCAGCCAAAGATGGCAATGAGAAGGGCCCCGAGCACGATGAGCGCAAGAAAGATCCCGGCCATCCATTTGAGTAAGCGCACCACGGTCATGATGGGCCATTGTCCGCGTCTATCCAGGCTGGCGTCGTACGCTAGCGCACATAAGGGCAAGGACTTCTGCCGGGCGATGACGAGGCAACAGATGTTTTGGTAATTAAGAACCAAAAATACAGTCGTTCCTGTTTGGCGTCTTCGCTCCCAGAATCCATTTCATCGTGATTTCGCCATGAATTTAAGGAGTTCCACTTGAGCACACGCCGCCGTCTTTTCAACCTCGCCCTGGCCGCCGCACTCGCCGCTGCCGCCTTCAGTGCCTTTGCCCAGGCACCCGCCCCGGTCTCCCTGCTCAACGTCTCCTACGACCCCACGCGCGAACTGTATGTTGAGTTCAACGCCGCCTTTGCCAAGCACTGGAAAGCCAAGACCGGCCAGGACGTGACCCTCAAGCAGTCGCACGGCGGCTCGGGCAAGCAGGCGCGCTCCATCATTGACGGGCTGGAAGCCGATGTGGCCACGCTGGCGCTGGCCGGCGACACCGATGCGCTGGTCAAGCACGGTGGCTGGCTGGCGCCCGACTGGCAGAAGAAGCTGCCGCACAACGCTTCGCCTTATACCTCCACCATCGTGCTGGTGGTGCGCCAGGGCAACCCCAAAGGCATCAAGGATTGGGACGATTTGATCAAGCCCGGTGTCAGCGTGATCACGCCCAACCCCAAGACCTCGGGCGGGGCGCGCTGGAACTACCTGGCGGCCTGGGAGTTCGCCAAGCGCAAGTTCGGCAATGACGCCAAGGCCAAGGAGTTCGTGGCCAAGCTGTATGCCAATGTGCCGGTGCTTGATACCGGCGCGCGCGGCTCGACGATCACATTTGCGCAGCGTGCCCAGGGCGATGTGCTGATTGCCTGGGAGAACGAGGCGTACTTGCTGGAGAAAGAGTTCGGGGCCAAGTTCGACATCGTGGCGCCTAGTTTGAGCATCCTGGCCGAACCCGCCGTGGCGGTGGTGGACAAGAACGTGGACCGCAAAGGCACGCGCGCCGTGGCCCAGGCCTATCTGGAGTACCTGTACACCGAAGAGGGCCAGGACATTGCGGGCAAGAACTTCTACCGTCCTGCGGTCTCCGAGAAGGCCCGGGCCAAATACGCCAAGCAGTTTGCCAAGATCAATCTGTTCAAGATTGACGATGCCTTTGGCGGCTGGGCCAAGGCCGACAAGGAGCACTTTGCCGACGGCGGCAGCTTTGACCAGATTTATCAGAAAAAATAAGATAAAAACAGGCTCTAGCCCTTGTCGTTCCTTCACATTTCGCTATTAATTACGTAGCAATTGTTGGTGTGGTGCGGGGGGTTGAGGTTTTTTCTTCTCTCTCGCTTTTCCCCACTCACTCCCCCAGCCCCTCTCTCGCCCCGCCGGGCGAAAGAGGGGGGCCTCATTTGGCCAACGGTTTAAAGGGGGCACGTTCAACTTGACGAGTTTGAACCGTTGGGATTTCAATGGTTGTGTTTTCCGGACTTGTTCATCGTCGGTTTCATTTTTATCTGTTGTCTCTTGTCTGTTGTCTCTTGTTAGCTTGCCCCGCCTGCATGCAATCAGGCTAAAACCATAGGCCCTAACGCACCAACGTCAACGCCAATGAGCGCGTGTACTTCCCCCCTTCAAACACAAGGCCAAATGTGGCAGTTAGCTCCCCTTTCCGCCCCGGCGGGGGTGGAAAGGGGTTGGGGGATAGGGGGGGACAACGCCAATCTCAAATCCCAGTTTCCCGATTTCAGACCTCATTCAAGCATCATTTAGGCCTCTAGCCCCTATAGCGCCTTCCTAGGCAGCTATCAAAACAGAAGCACCCGCCTTCACGCCGCCCGGCTCGACCCTGACGCAAACCCTCGGTTTTGTGCGCGAGTACGCGCCTTAAGCCGACCTCCTCTTTAGATGTTTTGGGTATTAAGAACTGAATATTCATTCGTTTGAGTTTTGACAAGCCGCCTTTAGAGTCTCTTCTACCGCCTTAAGCCGCCTCGTTCACGCGGGGCGCGGCGACCCAAGAGACACGAAAGGATTTCCATCATGACGCTTGTATCTGCTTCTACCGAGCTTCCCGATTCCCTTGAGTCGGTGCGCGCAGTCGCCCTGGCCACCGGGCTGAGTTACGCCGGTGGCGTGCCGCCCCAGCTCGCCTTTGATCTGTTCTCCAAGGGCGAGGCGCAACTGGTCGATGTGCGCAGCGCCGAGGAGCGCAAATTTGTCGGCCATGTGCCGGGCAGCCTGCATGTGCCCTGGGCCAGCGGCACCAGCCTGACGCGCAACCCGCGTTTTGTGCGCGAACTCGAAGCCAAGGTCGGCAAGGACGCCACCATTTTGCTGCTGTGCCGCAGCGGCAAGCGCTCGGACCTGGCCGCCGATGCGGCCGCCAAGGCGGGCTTCACCCGGGTCTTCAATGTGCTGGAAGGCTTTGAAGGCGAGATCGACGCCCAGCAACACCGGGGCGGCAGCGATGGCTGGCGCCTGCGCGGACTGCCCTGGATTCAAGACTAACAAATCACATCAAGGAGGAAAAACCATGCCCCATATTTACGCCGACAACTCTCTTTCCATCGGCCGCACGCCGCTGGTCAAGCTCAACCGCATCCTGGACGGCGCCCGCGCGACCGTGCTGGCCAAGATCGAGGGCCGCAACCCGGCTTACTCGGTCAAATGCCGCATTGGCGCGGCGCTGATCTGGGATGCTGAAAAGCGCGGCCTGCTCGGCGCGGGCAAGGAAATCGTGGAGCCCACCAGCGGCAACACCGGCATTGCGCTGGCCTTTGTGGCCGCCGCGCGCGGCATTCCGATCACGCTGACCATGCCCGAGACCATGAGCGTGGAGCGGCGCAAACTGCTGCTGGCCTATGGCGCCAAGCTGGTGCTGACCGAAGGCGCCAAGGGCATGAAAGGCGCCATCGCCAAAGCCGAGGAAATAGCAGCAAGCGACCCCAAATACGTGCTGCTGCAGCAGTTCAAGAACCCGGCCAACCCGGCGATTCACGAGACCACCACCGGGCCGGAGATCTGGGAAGACACCAACGGGGCGATTGACATTCTGGTGTCGGGCGTGGGCACCGGCGGCACCATCACCGGCGTTTCGCGCTACATCAAAAAAACGCAGGGCAAAGCCATCACCTCGGTCGCCGTGGAGCCCACGGCCAGCCCGGTGCTGACCCAGGCGCTGGCCGGTGAAGAGATCAAACCCGGCCCCCACAAGATTCAGGGCATTGGCGCCGGCTTTGTGCCCGACGTGCTGGACCTGTCGCTGGTCGATGCAATTGAGCAGGTCAGCAACGAGGAAGCGGTGGAAGTCGCCCGCCGTCTGGCGCGTGAAGAGGGCATTCTGGCGGGCATTTCCGGCGGTGCCGCCACGGCTGCTGCCGTGCGCTGGGCCAAGAGGCCGGAAAACGCGGGCAAAACCATTGTCGTGATCCTGCCCGATTCGGGCGAACGCTACCTGAGTTCGGTGCTGTTTGAAGGCCTGTTCGACGCCAGCGGTTTGCCCGCAGGCGTGCCAGCATGAACGTGGTGGCGCTCAAGCCCGTGGAAACGCGCGCGCCCCTGTTTGACCTGCGGCTGGTGGTGGCGGAGCTGGCGCAGGTGCGTCAGCACTGGCGCGAATCCCAGCACCGCTCGACCGAGCCGGGCGGGCGCGAACTGCCCTCGCGCGAAGCGCTGGCCCAGGTGATTGACAGCCTGCGCGGTGTGCTGTTCCCGATGCGCCTGGGGCCAGCCGACTTGCGCCAGGAAAGCGAAGACTTCTACGTCGGCCACACACTCGACACCGTCTTGCATTCGCTGCTGGCGCAAGTCCAGCTCGAATTGCACTACGAAGCCCGGCATGGGGAGCCGGCCGACCCGGCGGCGCTGGAAGAAAAGGCCATCCACATCGTGCGCGAGTTCTCGCTCTCCTTGCCGCGCATTCGCGCGCTGCTCGACAGCGATGTGCTGGCGGCCTTCGACGGCGATCCTGCAGCGCGCAGCGTCGATGAAGTGCTGCTGTGCTACCCCGGCATTGAGGCCATGATCCATCACCGCGTGGCGCACCGCCTGTACCAGTTGGGCGTGCCACTGCTGGCGCGCATCGTGGCCGAGCTGGCGCACGGCCAGACCGGCATCGACATCCATCCTGGCGCCAGCATTGACGAAGGCCTGTTCATCGACCACGGCACCGGCGTGGTGATTGGCGAAACTGCTGTCATCGGCAAGCGCGTGCGCATCTACCAGGCTGTCACGCTGGGGGCCAAGAGCTTTCCGACCGATGACGCCGGCCATCCGCTCAAAGGGCTGCCACGCCACCCGATCGTGCAGGACGAGGTCGTCATCTACGCCGGGGCCACGGTGCTGGGCCGGGTGACTTTGGGCCGGGGCGCCAGCATTGGCGGCAACGTGTGGGTCACGCACGACGTGGCCCCCGGCGCGCACATCACCCAGGCCCGCTCGCTGCACGCGGCGGTGGCGGCATGAAGCAACTGGTCAGCAGTTTCGGCATCAGCGTGCGCCAGTTGCGCGAGCAGCAAGGCTGGTCGCAGGAAGCCCTGGCCGAGCGCGCCGACCTGAACCGCTCCTACGTCGGCGAGCTGGAGCGCGGCCAGGCCATTCCTTCACTGCTGACGCTTAAAAAACTGGCCCTGGCACTCGATCTGAGTCTGACCAATCTGATAGCGCATGCCGAACGCATCGAGCAAACCCGGCTGGTCCGGGGCATTCAATTGACGGCTATAGCCTGTTGATGGATGGCTTCAGCCCCCGGAAACTCAAACCCTTATTTTTCTAATCCCTCACGGAGTCCTTCATGACCAAACAAGCAGTACCTCATCACACGCTGGGCGACAACGCGGCACGCCAACTGGCCAACGCCACCAAAACGACGGCGCAGCTGTCGACCATTTCGCCGCGCTGGCTGACGCACCTGCTGCAATGGGTCCCGGTGGAGGCGGGCATCTTCCGCCTGAACACGGTCAAGGACCCGGAGTCCATCAAGGTCACCTGCACCGCGCGCCAATCCGAAAACCAGTTGCCGCGCACCTTCGTCAACTACGACGAAAAGCCGCGTGAATTCTTCCTGAATGCGGTCAGCACCATTCTCGATGTGCACACCCGTATCTCGGACCTGTACAGCAGCCCGCACGACCAGATCAAGGAACAACTGCGCCTGACCATCGAGACCATCAAGGAAAACCAGGAAAGCGAACTCATCAACAACCCCGACTACGGCCTGCTGTCGCAAGTGAGCGATGAGCAGCGCATCTTCCCGCTCACCGGCGCGCCGACACCGGATGACCTGGACGAGCTGCTGACCAAGGTCTGGAAAGAGCCTGCCTTCTTCCTGGCCCACCCCTTGGCCATCGCCGCCTTTGGCCGCGAAGCCACCCGCCGCGGCACGCCACCGCCGACCGTCAGCCTGTTCGGTTCGCAATTCATCACCTGGCGCGGCATCCCGCTGATTCCGTCTGACAAGGTGCCGGTGGCCGATGGCAAGAGCAAGATTCTGTTAATCCGCGTCGGCGACAAGCGCCAGGGCGTGATCGGCCTGTTCCAGCCCGGCTTGCCCGGCGAACAAAGCCCCGGCCTGTCGGTGCGCTTCATGGGCATCAACGACCAGGCCATTTCCAGCTACCTGATCTCGCTGTACTGCTCCCTGGCGGTGCTGACACCCGATGCCGTCGCCGTGCTGGACGATGTGGAAATCGGCAAATACCACGACTACACCGACACTTACAAGTAAGCCATCGTGAGTACCTCCGGTTTATTCCCTGCCCAAGGGGCACAGCCACCCATTGACCCGGCCTTGCTGGCCAGCATGGCGTCTGCCCTGTTTGGCGCACTGCCGGGCGAGCAGGCCAGAGCGGCGGGCGTGCAAGCGCCTGTCAACCTCGCGCCTGCCGGCTCACCGCTGGTGAGCCCGGCCGGTTTTGGCCCCGGTGTGCCCGGCACGCCCATTCCACAAGGTCAGGTGCCCGGCACCAACCTGATTCCAGCGTCGCCGACACCGGTGCTGTCGCTGGCACACCGCGCGCCCGCCTTGCTGCCGCATGCTGCGGCGGGCAATGGCTTGCCTGACACCGTGGTGACCCAGTTGCCTGCTTACGAGCCGCGTTTTGGCAGTGGCGTGCTGGGGGTGCCTGAAGCTTCAGGGGCGTCTGCGTCTGAAGCCGTGCGCCATCCTGCAACGGGCAGCGCCTCGCCGTTTTACTTTGTGAGCGACAGCTTTGGCCATCCGTCAGCCGGTGGTTTGCCGGTGACGGCGCCGATCAGTGACGGCTTTGCGCCGCCGGCTTTTGCGCCAGGCGCAACGCCCTCCGTCCTGAGCCATGCGGCACCGGCACGCCCGACGACCCCACCGCCTGCGCCCGCCGGGGTGATCTCGTCCGAGCCGAAATACTATTTTGTGGATTCGGTTGTATTGCCAAATGGGTATGTAACCCCCGCCAAACCAGCACCGCATGCGACGGTTCCTGTAGCAGGCACCGGCCAGCACCCGCCATTCGACGTACACGCGATCCGGCGCGACTTTCCGATCCTGCAAGAACGCGTCAACGGCAAGCAACTGGTGTGGTTTGACAACGCCGCCACCACGCACAAGCCCCAGTCGGTGATGGACCGTATCTCGTACTTCTACGCGCACGAGAACTCCAACATCCACCGCGCCGCGCACGAGCTGGCAGCCCGCGCCACCGACGCGTATGAGAGCGCTCGCCAGAAGGTCAAGACCTTCATCAACGCCCCGGATGTGAACGAAGTGATTTTTGTGCGCGGCACCACCGAGGCCATCAACCTGGTGGCCAAGAGCTGGGGCGCGCAGCACATCTGGGAAGGCGACGAAATCATCGTCTCCCACCTGGAACACCACGCCAACATCGTGCCCTGGCAGCAGCTCGCTGCCGCCAAAGGCGCCAAACTGCGCGTAATTCCGGTGGACGACTCGGGCCAGGTCTTGCTGGACGAGTACCAGAAGCTGCTCAACGACCGCACCAAACTCGTGGCGGTGACGCAAGTCTCCAACGCCCTCGGCACGGTGGTGCCGGTGAAAGAAATCGTGGCCCTGGCGCACCGCGCGGGTGCCAAGGCACTGGTGGACGGCGCACAGTCCATCTCGCACATGCGGGTGGATGTGCAGGACATCGGCGCCGACTTCTTTGTCTTCTCCGGCCACAAGGTGTTCGGCCCGACCGGCATCGGTGCCCTGTGGGGCAAGCGTGCGGTGCTCGAAGACATGCCCCCGTGGCAAGGCGGCGGCAACATGATTGCCGACGTGACGTTCGAGAAAACCGTGTTCCAGCCGATTCCCAACAAGTTTGAGGCCGGCACCGGCAACATTGCCGACGCCGTGGGCTTGGGCGCAGCCATTGATTACGTCAACCGTGTCGGCATCGAGAACATTGCGCGCTACGAGCACGAACTGCTGTGCTACGGCATGCAACAACTGTCCACCATTCCCGGCGTGCGCCTGATCGGCACGGCGGCCGACAAGGCCAGCGTGATGTCTTTTGTCCTGCAGGGCTACACCACCGAAGAAGTGGGCAAGGCCCTGAACGAAGAAGGCATTGCGGTGCGCACCGGCCACCACTGCGCGCAGCCGATCCTTCGCCGCTTTGGCGTGGAAACCACGGTACGGCCCTCGCTGGCGTTCTACAACACCTTTGACGAAATTGATCAATTGGTGGCGGTGGTGCGCCGGCTCAGTTCCGCCCGCGCGCACTGAAGGAGATCGATGCTGAGCAATCTGATCGCCAACCCCGTCCCGTCAGCGTGGACGCCGCAGGGCGCGTCCGACCAGGCGCAGGAATGGACGCGCTTCATGGCCGATTGGTGCGGCACGGCACAAGCCCGGCCCACCCTCATCCCCGGTGTCGGGGGTGAGGTGCTGGCCCGGTACCGGGGTTTGCAGTTGCGTTCGGTCTTTCAACCGATCTACACGGCCGCCACGCTGGCGCCGGTGGCCTTTGAAGCCCTGGTCCGGGCGCAAACCATCGATGGCGCCCAGACGGTGCGGCCCGATCTTCTGTTTGCCGAGGTCACTTCCGAGGCCGAAGGCGTGCTGCTGGACCGGCTGTGCCGCTTGCTGCACCTGCTCAACTTTGAGCGGCAGTCGCCGGGAGAGGCGGCGCTCTACCTCAACCTGAGCGCCAACCATCTGCACACCCTGCATCAGGGGCAACCCGGCCAGTTCCTCAGTGCCGTGCATGCGCTGTGCCCGATCGAGCCGACGCGCATCATCCTCGAAATCACGGAGGCGCAATTCGATGACCGCGACAAACTCAGCGCGATTGTTGCCGCGTTCAAGGAGCGCGGTTACCGGGTGGCGATTGACGACTTTGGCGCCCGCCACTCCAACTTTGACCGGCTCTGGGCGCTGACCCCCGACATCGTCAAGATCGACCGCGAACTGCTGCTGCAGGCCGACAGCAACCCGCGCGTGCGCCGCGTGCTGCCCAAAGTGGTGGAGATCATTCACGACCTCGACGCCACGGTGGTGTGCGAAG
>JAZKHK010000018.1:61640-70768 GCA_040385425.1 Pseudomonadota bacterium
CACCAACTGGCGATCCGCGCCGGGGTGGACCTGGTGCAGGGCTTCCTGTTTGCCCGGCCCGGCCGGGACTTGCAACAGCAGCGTCCCGACTATTGATAAGCCTCTGGCGCGCCGGTTTGCAAAGTTCAATATGATCAGTTCAACCCTTTTGGACGGCTTGGCACACGCCACGCCCCAGCAGGGATCCCATATCTTGCCGGAGGACTCCCATGCATCTGAACCCATCACGCCCCTTGACCGCCCTCCTGATCGCCCTGTGCAGCGTGGCCAGTGCCCCCGCCCACGCCGGTAAAACCCTCGACGCCATCAAGGCCCGGGGCCAGATCGTGTGCGGCGTCAGCACCGGCGTCAACGGCTTTTCCGCCGCTGACTCGACCGGCAAATGGGCCGGACTGGACGTCGATGTGTGCAAGGCGCTGGCCGCCGCGACCCTGAAGGACGCCGACAAAGTCAAGTACGTGCCGCTGAACTCCCAGCAGCGCTTCACCGCCCTGCAATCGGGCGAGGTCGATATCCTGGCGCGCAACACCACCTTCACGCTGACGCGCGACGCGTCCATGGGTTTGCATTCGACCGTGACCAACTACTACGACGGCCAGGGTTTCATGGTGCCGGTCAAGAGCAAGATCAAGAACGCCAAACAGCTCAAAGGCCAGACCGTTTGCGTGCAGTCGGGCACCACGTCCGAGAAAAACCTGGCGTCATTTTCCAAAGCCAACGGGCTGAACCTCAAACCGGTGGTGTTTGAAAAGTTCGAGGCCGCCAACGCTGCCTATTTCTCGGGCCGCTGCGTCGCCTACACCACCGACGCCTCGGGGCTGGCGTCCATTCGCAGCAAGGAAGCCAAGGACCCGAAAGAGCATCTGATCCTGGCGGACCTGATCTCCAAGGAACCGCTCGGGCCGGTGGTGCGCCGGGGCGACGACGAGTGGTTTGCCATCGTCAAATGGGTGATCTACGGCACGATGGAAGCCGAAGAGTACGGCGTGACCCAGGCCAACGTCGACCAGCTCAAGGCCACCAGCACCGACCCTGTGGTGCAACGCCTGCTGGGCAGCGGCAACGAAGACATGGGCAAGCTGCTCGGGCTCGATAAAGACTGGCTGGCGCGCGCCCTCAAGGCCACCGGCAATTACGGCGAGAGTTTCGAGCGCAACCTGGGCCAGAACTCCCCGGTGAACTTGCCGCGCGGCCTGAACAAGCAATGGAACCAGGGCGGGCTGATCTACGCTTACCCGGTGCGTTGAACGCTTTGACCGCCACCAGAACCTGACTGAATGGAGAAGCAAGCCCCCGGCAAGAAGCGCGCGTCCTGGCGCAGTCCGGCGTCCCGAGGCCGGCTGTACCAGCTGCTTGCCATTAGTTTGATCGCAGCCGCCGTCTGGTTTCTGGCGCACAACACGCTGCGCAACATGGCGCTGCGCGGCATCCAGAGCGGCTTTGATTTTTTGACCGACCCGGCTGGCTTTGACATCGGCGAAAGCCTGTTCCCCTTCGACTCCGGCCAGCCTTACTGGCAGGCGTTTCTGATCGGCCTGTCCAACACCTTGCGCGTCGCCTTGCTGGGCATCGTGTTGACAACGCTGCTGGGCACGCTGCTGGGTGTGGGCCGCTTCTCGCGCAACGCGCTGGTGCGCGGCGTCTGCTACGCCTATGTCGAAGTGTTCCGCAACATCCCGGTGCTGCTGCAATTGCTTATGTGGTACCTGCTGTTCGCGCAGGCGCTGCCAGCAGCCAGCGAGGCCTGGACGCTGGGGCCGCTGTTCCTGAGCAAGGGCGGTTTGAGCTTTCCGATTCCGGTGTGGTCCGCCGCAGGCTTGGCGTTTGACTTGCCCGTCAAAGGCGAATTCGCCATTGAACACGGCGGCGCGTTGACGCCCGAATTCCTGGCCGTGCTGCTGGGACTGACCTTCTACACGGCGGCGTTCGTGGCCGAGGTGGTGCGCGCCGGCATCCAGTCGGTGGACCGGGGGCAGCGCGAGGCGGCAGTAGCGCTGGGCTTGAACCCGCGCCAGTCGATGCGGCTGGTGCTGCTGCCGCAGGCCTTGCGCGTGCTCATTCCGCCGCTGACCAACCAGTTCCTGAACCTGACCAAGAACTCATCCCTGGCCGTGGCGATTGGCTACCCGGATGTGGTGTCGATCGCCAACACCGCCCTGAACCAGACCGGCCGCGCCGTGGAATGCATTGCCATCGTCATGGCGGTGTACCTGTGTACCTCGCTGGCGACCGCCGGGCTGATGCACCGCTACAACCGCCGCGCGGCGATCAAGGAACGGTGATGCCTACCGAACCCGCGCCGATGACCGCCTCCACTTTTCAGCCGATTGCCCCGCGACCGGCGCCGCGCCCAACTGGCGGTCTGCGAGCCTGGCTGCGCGTCAACCTGTTTGGCGATTGGCTGACCGGGCTGATGACGCTCGTCCTCGGCGGCGCCCTGCTCTACGGCGCCACCCTGTTTCTCGGCTGGGCCGTCTTGCGGGCCGTCTGGCAGCCCAACTTTGAAGCCTGCCGCGTCGAGGGCGCAGGCGCCTGCTGGGGCGTGATTGCCGAAAAATACCGCCTGATCCTGTTCGGTCGCTACCCGTTTGAGGCGCAATGGCGGCCGCTGGTCGCCACAGTCTTGCTGCTGGCGCTACTGGTGGCGAGTTGCACGCGCGCCTTCTGGCATGCCTGGCTGGGCCTGCTGTGGGCGGCGGTGCTGATCGTGTTTTTCACCCTGATGCATGGCAACGTGCTCGGTCTGGCCCGCGTCGAGACCGACCGCTGGGGCGGCTTGCCGCTGACCCTGTTGCTGGCCAGCTTGTCGATGGCGCTGGCCTTTCCCATCGCGCTGGCGGTGGCGCTGGGCCGGCGCTCCGGCCTGCCGGCCATCCGCACCTTCTGCGCCCTGTATGTCGAGCTGATCCGGGGCGTGCCGCTGATTTCGGTGCTGTTCATGGCCTCGTTCATGTTCCCGCTGTTCATGCCCGAAGGCTTCACGCTGGATGTGCTGATTCGCGTGCTGCTCGGCATCACGCTGTTTGCCGCCGCCTACATGGCCGAAGTGATCCGGGGCGGCCTGCAGGCCCTGCCCCAGGGCCAAATCGAGGCCGCCGCCACGCTCGGCCTGTCGTGGTGGCAAACCCAGCGCCTGGTGGTGCTGCCGCAGGCGCTGGCGCGGGTGGTTCCCAGCCTCATGAACAACTTCATCTCGACCTTCAAGGACACCTCGCTGGTGACCATCGTCAGCCTGTACGAACTTACCGGCGCGATGTCGCTGGCCCTGAACTCGGATGCCGACTGGCGCCCCTTCATGCTGGAGGGCTACCTCTTCATCGCGCTGATTTATTTCGTTTTCTGCTTTGCCATGTCGCGCTACAGCCTGTGGGTTGAACAACAAGTCAACCACGGCACCCCACGCTAAAGCGGACCCCTCATGACCATCCCCATCATCCAATTCGACCAGCTCAACAAGTGGTACGGCGACAGCTTTCATGTGCTGCGCGACATCGACCTGAGCGTGACACCCGGCGAGCGCATCGTCATCTGCGGCCCCTCGGGCTCCGGCAAATCGACGCTGATCCGCTGCATCAACCGGCTGGAAACGCACCAGCAAGGCCATTTGTGGGTGGACGGCGTGGAGCTGACCGACGACGCCCGGGTCATCGATGACGTGCGCAAAAAAGTCGGCATGGTGTTCCAGCAGTTCAACCTGTTCCCGCACCTGACCGTGCTGGAGAACCTGACGCTGTCGCCGATCTGGGTCGGCAAGCTGTCGAAAAAGGAAGCCGAAGAAAAAGCCATGGTGCAGCTGGAGCGCGTGCGCATCGCCGAGCAGGCCGGCAAATACCCGTTGCAACTCTCCGGCGGCCAGCAGCAGCGCGTGGCGATTGCGCGCGCCCTGTGCCTGACGCCCAAAATCATGCTGTTTGACGAGCCCACCTCGGCGCTCGATCCCGAGATGATCAAGGAAGTGCTGGACGTGATGACCGAGCTGGCCAGCGAGGGCATCACCATGCTGTGCGTCACGCATGAGATGGGTTTTGCCAAGGCGGTGGCCGACCGCGTGATCTTCATGGACCAGGGCCAGATCGTCGAGCAGAACACCCCGCACGAGTTCTTTAGCCACCCACAACACGCGCGCAGCCAGGACTTCCTGTCGAAAATCCTGGGGCACTGAGAATTCGGTCCAGACCGGTTTTTTAGCCTATTTTTAGATAAAAACAGGCTCTAGCCCGCGTCCAAATTTCGCAAGTTGCTATTAATTAAATAGCAAAAAACCAAAAAATCCTGCCCCTATCCCCAACTCATTTCGTTTTGGCAGTAGGCGCTAGACGAAGCCAAAGTCTATGGAATTGCCCAAGCTTTTGCAAGTATCATCACTGCAAATATTCTGATACAGAAACACTGTACAAAAATGGGAGGGCGCATGCCCAAAGTCAATTCTGTCAAGAAAAAACGGGGATCTATTGTCTTTTGCAGCGCATTCTTATCGGGGCTTGACTCAGCGCTCGGGATGACAAGCTCATTCCCCACTCCTAGGCGAACGTTCAATTTTCCAACGCTTTTCCACTCTTGCCCCGGCGGCGCTAACGCTGACAAACAACAGGCGTCCATCGCCCAGACCGCAAAACTTGCCCTCTGGGTCGTCGCCAACTATGCCTTAAAGAAGCTCCGACGCGGTGCTCGACCGCCTTTTGCGCAGTGGCCAAGCCTGTTCGCTGCAATTCCAGGTGAATTCAAACTAGCTTCAGTAGACCAACAAAAACTCTTGGTGTCTTTTTCCAAAGTGCGACCCCGACTGAATGGCACGAAACCTAACAAACGAATAGGCGCGGCAATGAACGACCGGGCCTTGAAAGAGAATGATGTTTTCGTCCAAGGTGCCAATCTAACCAAACAGGGCGGCCCCGCCAATCTAGGCGCGCTGGCCACACATCATGGGGCACTAAAAGACGCACATTCCCTGATTGAGAAGTACTGGAGATGCCAAGACAGTCGCATCACCTAACCAAATAAAAAAACAAACTCAATTCATGAGTAGCTCATGAAATATAGGTCTCTTGGGCACTCACTGAAAGTTCAGGTTCACGCATGCAAAAAAGCAAATTAGAAGAAGTAGTTCTTGAGAAATTGATAACGTTGAAAACTGGTATCGCACGGCATGATCGCGGTGTCATGTTTGGTTTTCTGCTGAGCCTACTTCCTATTTTTCCATCCGCTCTTTTTGGTACGGTTGTAGGTTTCTTCAACTTTCAATTGGTTGAATCCGGCAAGCTCGACAGGTTTGAATCCAATTTGATTTGCAAAGGTCTAATTCTCGGCGCCATCAATTCGGTCATAAGCCTGGTCATGCTGTACTTCCTAGTCCGTTTTTTAAATGACATGGGTTGGCACCAAGTCGTTGAGCATCTATGGGAAACCGTGCAGGCCTTTTTCAGAAAGCTTTCCTTTTTTAATAATCATTCTGTTGAGAAAACCACTGTATGACCGATTTATCGCCCCTCGTTAATTCCAGTGCTGACGTGGCTTTTAAAGCAGCTGACCAAAAATTTTGCTTTTCGTGCAGTCATGTTCTTCATGCATCCGCGACCAGTTGCCCGAAGTGTGGCGCGGTGCAGCCCACGCACAGTTCAATCGCCCCTGTTCCCACCTCCCCCAGTTTGGCGGCGGTGGCACCAGGGTCGCTACCAGCGCAGCATGTGTATTGCCGTGGCTGTGGACAGCCGATACATGAATCTGCTCACAGTTGCCCTAAATGCGGGGCAGTTCAAAGAGTCAATGGAGGGGCTAGCGTGCGTTCGGCTTCCGGTTTGGACCGCATGACGGCTGCCTTGCTGGCCATCTTTTTGGGCGCACTGGGTGGCCACAAATTCTATCTGGGCCGCATCGGCCAAGGCATCCTGTACTTGTTATTTTGCTGGACCTTCATTCCCGCGATCATCGCGTTCATAGAAGGCATCATTTTTCTCACGATGTCCGATGCCGATTTTGCCGCGAAATATTGAGGCCGCAACCTCGTGATTTTTTGTCACAGCTGCCGTCGTAGCCAGGCCCCGCAACGCCCCGGCAAAGGCGTCTAGTTCTGTGCTGTAGCCCTCGACGGTGCGCTTGGTTCAGTGTTTTTGATTATTCAGGGAGAAAATATGGCGATGATATTTTGTCGAGGTTGTGGCCGAGAGATTCACGAAACGGCGCCCATTTGTCCGCATTGCGGAGCACCCCAGCAGGTCGCGCCAGCACTTAACGTGTCTGCAGCCCATTCGCTCAAAAGTCAAACAGTCGCCGGGCTGCTATGTGCGTTTCTCGGCGGCATTGGCGTTCACAAATTCTATCTGGGCAGAATAACAGCAGGTGTTATTTACCTCGTGTTTTGCTGGACAGGCATCCCGGGATTGCTGGCCATTTTCGATCTCTTTGGCATCGCTTTCAGTAAGCAGGAAAATTGGGCTAAAAAATACAATCAGGGCACGATCACGCCACCGGTGAACATTGTTGTCAAAATAATCGTTCTGGCATTGCCAGCGATAGCGGCAATAGGAATCATGGCGGCGATTGCACTTCCCGCCTACCAAGACTACACATTGAAAGCCAAAACGATGAATGCTGTGGCGGGCCTCAGCACGGCCAAAATCCTTGCTTCAGACTATGCAGCCGCAAAAGATGGCGCCTTGCTTGATGAAGAGACCCTTCAGAAAATAAAACTGTCCACCGTGTCAATTAAGGAAATCACGGAAGTGGATGCTTTTGCCTATAAACGATATGCCGATATCGTCGCAACATTAGCCATTGGAAATCACACCGGATCGATTATTTTTGTCACCCAGGATGCCGGCGCGGTCTGGACCTGTGGCTACCGCGGATTGCCGCAAAAATACGTACCCAAAAACTGTGTTGCGTCAGAAGGGATCGCTCGGCCAGCGCTTGACAAACCAAAGGTGGGATTATGGGATATTGATTTTGCAACCGCCACGCTAAACAGCTGCACACGCACGGCGTTGGAAAAAGGAGAACTCAATGCAACTGACAACTGCAAATGCATTCTTTTAAAGCTGGCTCAAGTTACGCCGCAAAGTGAAATGCGCGATAACTTAAATGAGGAGCAACTTCAAATTGTGGAGCAAGCGAGATATTCTTGTTCGCAGTGAGTCTCGCGCAGAGACTGTCGGTTGAGTGGCAGCACTCGTCTTTTTAACTATTACAGGAATAATTTATGGCAATGGTATTTTGCAAAGGTTGCGGCAAAGAAATTCATGAATCCGCCCCCACCTGTCCACATTGTGGTGCACCACAATTCACCGGCTCCAACGGCACTTCCGCGTTCAAGGATGGTGGGGATAAAAGTTTCATCGACTATGCCACCATGCCACTGAAACGCTATGCTGAATTTGGTGGGCGTTCGCGCCGGAAAGAATATTGGTTTTTTCTCTTAGGTTATTTCTTACTTTCAATTGCCTTGGGGCTACTGGGTGCCATCTTGGGAACAGCTGGCGATATCCTTTTCGGAATTTTCTACCTGGCTATCATTATTCCTTCAATATCCGTGGGGGTGCGCCGTATGCACGACACAGACAGAAGTGGCTGGTGGTTGATCGTGCCTTTGGTAAATTTGGTATTTGTTTGCCTTGAAGGACATCCCGGTGCCAATCGCTTTGGCCCGGACCCCAAGCAGTAAAGTGCCTGCACGGTCAATTTAGTTGTGCGGGCTGCACAGTGACAGCCCGCTTTTCTGAATCGACTTGTATCGATTCTTCATAGGGTTCACTGACTTGTCCGCTTATTAGGAGGCGGTGTAACTCCTCAATCTTTTGCATGGAAATTTTGTGGTTTTTTTCCATTGATTTATTTATTTCGTAGAGTGCATAACCAAGCGCTGCGATGCAGCCAATGATGGTTTTGGACGCATCGTCAAAATGGTAAATATAGGCCATTGAAATAATGGCGAAAACTATGCACACGATCCACTTAATCAGATTCATGCAATCCTCATAACGATTGAAATTTGATATCCAGATTCGATCCGGTCATGAAAAAATAAGGCCCCGAAATCCACTGATAAACCGGGGCGGCAGATTTCACGATGCCACGTTGAAAAAATTCCCCCACCTATTCCATTATCTTCAGTTGTGTCGCCCTGCCGATTCAAACGTCCTTCTTGTCCGCGTGCCGCGCCAGCCAGTCGCCGCCCATTTGCACGATCTGCACCAGCACCACCAGGGCGACAACGGTGACGACCATCACGTCGGTCTGGTAGCGGTAATAGCCAAAACGGATCGCCAGGTCGCCGACGCCGCCGC
Source organism: Pseudomonadota bacterium (assembly GCA_040385425.1). Taxonomy (GTDB): domain Bacteria; phylum Pseudomonadota; class Gammaproteobacteria; order Burkholderiales; family Burkholderiaceae_C; genus Rhodoferax. Next base: position 69,920 of record JAZKHK010000018.1, read on the forward strand.
CGCCCACGATGCCGGCCATGGCCGAGAAGCCGATCAGGCTGATGAGGGTCACGGTGAAGCCGCGCAGGAAACCGGGCAAGGCTTCGGGGAACAGCACCGTGCAGATGATGCGCAGCGGGCTGGCGCCGAAGGCTTGCGAGGCCTCAATGATGCCGGGGTCCACTTCGCACAGCGAGGCCTCGACCAGCCGGGCGTAAAACACGATGGCCGCGACCGACAGCGGCACCGAGGCGGCGGTGGGGCCAATGGTGGTGCCGAGCACCCACTGCGTCAGCGGCAGCAGCAAGACCAGCAGGATGACAAAGGGCACCGAGCGCACGATGTTGACCAGAAAATTGCCGGTGAAATGGGCAAAACGGTTGGCCCAGAACAGCTTGCGGCTGGTGACGTGCAGCAAGAAGCCGAGCGGCAGGCCGATGGCGATGGCCAGCACGCTGGAGATGCCGACCATCAGGAAAGTTTCGCCAAAGGCGTTGACCAGGTCGGTGCTGAGGGATGACCAATCAATGAGCATGGAGGACCTCTACTTGGGATGCGTTGTCGCGGATGAATTGCACGGCGGCGTCGATGCGCGCGGCGGCAGCCAGGGAAGTGGCGGGCAATGGCGCCGCCGCATCGACCGGCAAATCGGCCAGGCGCACCACCAGCAGGCCCATGGCGCGGTTGCCGATGTATTCGATCTTGCCGTGCAGGATATCGACCGACACGCCGAAGCGGACCGTGGTGGCCGAGAGCACCGAGTTTTCGGCCTTGTCGCCCAGAAAATGCACTTTCAGCACCGTGCCGGGGATGTTGTGGATCAGGTGCTCCGGGATGTCGAGGTTCAAGGTGTGCGCCACCAGTTGCCGC
>JAZKHK010000019.1:0-8464 GCA_040385425.1 Pseudomonadota bacterium
GGTCACGAAGAACTCGCCGTTATCTTGCGGCGGCAGAAACGTGAACGGAATGAAGGAGCCGCCGTAGCCAACCGCCGTGGTGGCGTACACCAGCAGCAGGCGCGGCTGCGTCAGCACCTTGAACTGCTGCGCCAGCGAGGCCGGGGGCGTATGTTTCAGGTTATTGGGCACAAACAGCAGGCTGATGACAAAAGCGAGGGCGCCCAAGGCGGAGACCGCCAGAAACGTCTCGCGCCAGCCAAAGTGCTGGCCGATGAAGGTGCCCAGCGGCACGCCCGTCACCAACGCCACCGTGAGGCCGGTGAACATGATGGCAATCGCGCTGGCGGCTTTCTCCTTGGGCACCAGACCGGTCGCAATCGTTGAGCCGATCGAGAAAAACACGCCGTGCGCCAGCCCGGTCAGGATGCGCGCCGCCACCAGCGACGCGTAGCCGGGCGCCTGCCAGGCCAGCAGGTTGCCGAGCGTGAACAGCGCCATCAGGCCCAGCAGCAAGGTCTTGCGCGGCAGACGGCCGGTGAGAGCGGTGAGCACCGGCGCGCCGATGGCGACGCCCAGCGCATAGAGGCTGACCAGCAAGCCCGCCGAAGGCAGGCCGATCTGCAGGTCGGCGGCGATGGTGGGCAACAGGCCGACGATGACGAACTCGGTCGTTCCGATGGCAAACGCGCTGATCGTCAGCGCCAAAAGGGCAATAGGCATGAAGGGCTCCGGGCAGTCAATGAGGAAGGAAGCCCGCAGTTTGCCGATTTAACCTTTGCAGAATAAGCCCCTGTCGCGCAGAATACTATTGACTAGAAATCAACAATTTAAGGCTTGGGCGACGATGAAAACCACGATGGAAGAACTGCTGGCCTTTCGCACGGTGGTCGATACCGGCTCCATCACGGCGGCGGCCGACCAGTTGGCGCAAACCGTGTCGGGCATCAGCCGCGCGCTGGGCCGGCTGGAAAAGAAACTCGACACCACGCTCATGCGCCGCACCACGCGCCGGCTCGAATTGACCGAAGAAGGCCACACCTTTTTAACCCGCACCCGCGCCATCCTGGCGGCGGTGGACGAGGCCGAAGACGAGCTGGCCGCACGCCGCCAGGCGCCCGCCGGGCTGCTGCGGGTGAATGCCGCCTCGCCCTTCATGCTGCACGCCATCGTGCCGCTGGTGCCGGCGTTCAGCGCGCTCTATCCCAAGATCAGTCTGGAACTCAACACCGACGACCTGAATGTGGATTTGCTGGCGCAGCGCACCGACATTGCCATCCGCATCGGCACCCTGCGCGACTCGACGCTGAATGCGCGGCCGCTGTGCAGCAGCCGCCTGCGCGTGCTGGCCAGCCCGGCGTATCTGGCGGCGCACGGCAAACCCAAACAGGTGGCGGACCTGGCAGGCCACCAGCTCATCGGCAACAGCCAGGTGACGACGCTGAACGTGTGGCCCTTGCGCGGTCCGCAGGGCGACGGCCATGCCGTGCTGCCCACGCTCACCGCCTCCAGCGGCGAGACCATGCGGCACCTGGCGCTGGCCGGTCTGGGCATCGTGTGTCTGGCCGACTTCATGACCGCGGAAGACCGGGCGCGCGGCGATCTGGTGCAGGTACTGGTCCGCGACACGCTGGAAGTCCAGCAGCCGGTGAACGCCGTGTTCTACCGCAACACCGCGCTGGCGTCGCGGATCGCGGCGTTTCTGGACTTTGTGGCGGAGCGCTTGAAGGGATGAACCCCCCAGGCATTGGCAGGCTGGCCGGGCTGGCGATTATTTGCTACTGAATTTATAGCTGCTTGCGCACTGTTGACAGGGGCTAGAGGCCAATATGGCTTGAATTTTTGCTGCTATGTGCCGAAAACCTGCCGACACCTTGGCATCGCTTGCAGCCGCCTGCCACATCAGAACGGCAGTGGTCATGACTTGTTTTATGAATAGATATTCATTGAATAAATCTTAAATACTTCAACAAGTTAGCGTTGGCATATGAATAGATACTTTGAATTATTTATTCGGCAATCGCGGGTATCACGAGGCTAAAAAAAATGCACCCGAAGGTGCATATGGGATGGCAGCAGTTGGATGGCCTCAGATCAGTTCGTAATTGGTATCCGGGTTGGTGCTGCAAAACACCTCAATCCCTTCCACCAGGCCCGTCAGCACAAGGGTGACATCAGGGGAGAAGCGCGCGTCATTGACCATGGTTTGCAGGTTCTCGGCCACCCCTTTCAGGTTGCTTTTGTCGCTCGACTCGGCCTGATTGCGCAGGGCAGCCGCCAGCGCAAAGCCAACGGCATGACCACAAGTTTCAAGTACGTGATTCAGGTTGGTGTTGTGCATGGTAATTCCTTAAAACAGAGGAGCGTAACACCATGCGCGCATCGTGCAACACGGCGGTGGGGCAGTCCTCAAAATACCAATGATCGGCACTATGACGGGGTGGCGGATTTACCGCAGTTGGCTGCCAATTGCTCCTGATTCAATAGCTACTTAGGCAATAGATACAAGGGCTAGAGGCTAATTTTGCTTGAATTCAGGGCTTGAAACCAGGTTTTTGCCAGAAATTGGCTTACGACAGCAGTCCCGCGACATGAAACAGCCAGACGGCCAGCGGCATCAGCAAGGCCGTGGCGACACCGTTCAGGCCCATCGCCAGCGCCGCAAAAGCGCCGGCGGTGGGATGGAGCTGCAGTTCACGCGCCGTGCCAATCGCGTGCGCCGTCAGGCCGACCGCGAAGCCGCGCACCGCCGGGTCGTGGATGCGCAGGCCGTTGAGCAGGGGGCGCGCCATGATCGTGCCCACAATGCCCGTCACCGCGACGGCAAAGGCCGCCAGCGACGGCAAGCCGCCGAATCGCTCGGCCACCGCCATGGCGATTGGCATGGTGGCCGATTTGGGCGCCAAAGACATCAAAGTTTCGAGCGAGCCCCCGAGCGCCCAGGCCACCAGCACCGCCGAGGCGATGGCCACGCCCGAGCCGACCAGCAGCGCGACGCTGACGGGGAACCAGATTTGCTTGAGCCGGTCGAGCTGGCCATACAGCGGCACGGCCAGCGCGACGGTGGCCGGTCCGATCCAGAAATGGATGAGCCTGGTCCCGTCAAAGTAAACCGGGTAGGGCGTGCCGCTCAGCTTCAGCACCCCGATGATGGCGATGACGGCCGTGAGCACGGGGATCAGAAAGGGGTTGCCTCTGCTGCGCCGGTAGAGCCAGACGGCGGCGAGGTAGGCCAGCAGCGTGAGCGTGAGCCACAGCAGGGGCGAGCGCCCCAGGAATACCCAGATGTCGAATGGCGCGGAGGGCATCAGGCCGCTCCGCTCTTGCGCTTGAGCAGCCAGTGCAGCGTCAGCGCCGTAACCACCAGGGTCACCGCCGCGCCGACGACGCAGGCAACCAGAAACGGCAGCCACTCCTCGGCCACGCGGTTGAAATGCAGCACGACGCCGGCAATGGCCGGAATGAACAGCAGCATCATGTGCTGCAACAGGGTGGCGGTGGTGCGACCCAGTTGCTCCGGCACGCGCCCGTGCAGGATGAGCGCGGCAAACAGCAAGAGCATCCCGGCCAGCGGACCGGGGAGCGGCAGGCCGGCCCATTGGACGAGCACCTCCCCGAGGAGTTGAAAGACGAAGAGCGCGGCGATGGCGTAAACCATCTTATTTTTCAAACCAGGCGGTGATCACCAGCGCCACCGGCACCACGGCGATAAAGATGCGCAGCATCCAGGTCACGAAGGGGTGTGCGTGGTGCGACTCGATGAAGTACCGCGCCACCATCGTGCCCTTGATCCAGATGATGGCCGCCACCAGCAGCGGCATCCAGGGCGTGTGCCCGAAGTGCTCGCCAAAAATCAGGCCGGTAAAGGACAGGGCCAGCAAGCCCAGCCAGGCCAGCACAGGAATCGGGAGCGTGCGCAGGATGTGGTTCATGGTTCAGGCCAGGACGTAAAACAGTTGAAAAATAATCAGCCAGATGATGTCGGTGGCATGCCAGTAGCTCGCCAGTGCGATGAGTCCGTCGTGCTGCTCGGCCGAGTAGGCGTTTGTGCGCATGCGCGCCAGCACCCAGAACATGCCGAGGATGCCCCAGCACGAGTGGATCAAGTGGTTGAGGGTGGTGTAGTAATACACCGTGAAGAAGACGCCGGTGGTGCCGTAAACATCGTGCGACAGGTTCCAGCCGATCTCGTAAAACTTCATCAGCGGATAACCCAGCGCGGTGACGATGGCCGCGACCATCCAGCCTTGGGAGCGTTGCAGGCGTCCGGCCCGCATGGCAAAGACGGCGCAGGCGATGAAAAAGCTGCTGCTGACCATCAGCACGGTATTGACCACGCCAGCGGTCGTCCAGATCGCCGCCGGCCCCAGCTTGAAGGCTTCGGGGTGATTGAAGCGCGCGACAAAGTAGATGACGAACATCATGGTGAATTCGACAAATTCACTGCAAATGCCGGCCCAGATTCCCTTGTTGCCGGGGATCGGCCCCGTGCGTGCCGGCAAGGGGATGGGAAGCGGGGGAACGAGGGACGCAGACAGGCTCATGATGGGCTCTCACAATGGGGGCCGGAGGGCGGCTGGCATCGAAAATATCAGCGGCTCCGGCAAGGCATTGTGCGCGTCAAGGCCCGAAAAAAACAGAGTCAGAAGCGGTAAAAAAAACCTGATCAGATGGCGATTTCAGCCGTAGGACGCCGACCTCAAACGAATCACAAGGCGAAAAAAATGCACCCGAAGGTGCATTTCTGAGGGGCTGAAAAAACGGTCGTGCTCGTCTGTCTCAGTCCTCGAAATACCAGAACCCGCCGTTGACCCACTCGGTCAACTGGGTTGCAAACGCAGGGTTTTGCAGCCCGCTCGCCAGCAGGTCATGGCTCAGCTCGTCGTTGTCGCACAGCGCAATGACGGCATCCTGGCAGGCCGGGCCGAAGGCAAAGCGCTCGCCTTCGATGTAGCAGACACCTTGCGCCACCGTCTGGTCCACATAAAAGCAGCGCAGGCCGCCGGTGCGGACCAGGGGCTGTTCCAGCAGTTCGTTGATGACATCTTCTGCCACCAGCGGCTCGTCCAGTGTTTGCAGGTCCAGCGCGCATTTGGTCTTGGACAGGTAGCTGCCGGCAAAGTCGGCAACGAGTTCATCGTTGTCCAGGATGGACTGCAAGTGCGCCTTGATCATGGCGAAGTCCGGCTGGTTGATCTGGCCCTGATGGGTGTGAATCGGGCGCTTGGGGTCGCTGATGAGCGTCTTGCCCAGTTCCTTGTCGATCACGTAATCGGCCAGGCCGCTGAGCATGTCGCAGGCCGATTTGGCGCGGAAGCCGACCGAGAAACTCATCGACTCTTCCAGCGTCACGCCGTCGTGCGGAAAGCCTGGCGGGATGTACAGAATGTCGCCGGGCAGCAGTTCGACATCGATGATGGGCTCGAACGGGTCCACGTGCAGCAGCGCGGCATGGGCGGCAAACTGCCGGTGCTCGCCTTTGTCGCCCACGCGCCAGTTGCGACGGCCCGAACCCTGGCAAATGAACACGTCGTACAGGTCGATGTGCGGCCCGACACCGCCGCCGGGCGTGGCGTAGCTGATCATCACATCGTCCAGCCGCCACTTGGGGATGAAGGCAAAGGGCTTGACCAGCTCGGCCACCTCGGGCGACCAGTGGTTGACCGCCTGCACCACCAGCGTCCAGCCCTCTTTGCCGAAGCGCTTGTAGGACTCGAACGGGCCGACTTCGGCCTGCCATTGCCCGTCTTTCTTGTACACCAGACGCGACTCCACTTCTTCCTCGCAGGCCAGTCCCGCCAGATCGTTGGGGCTGATCAAGTCTTCAAAATGCTCAAACCCCTGCCGGATCACGACCGGCTTTTGCTGCCAGTAATGTTCCATGAAATGTTCGAGGGTGAAGTCAGCCAGGTTGAGTGTGAGCATGGTGCGCCGCGTAGAAAGAGGAGAAAGAGGGGGCGAAGTATCGCACTCCCTTGGCTGCGGATAAACCTTGGCGTAGGTGAGCACTGGTGAATAACCGGCGACGGGTAGAGATGGGCATCTGTTCCTAACTTGCATCAAGAAACTCCGGTCTGGTTCTATCTTTGGCCGTATCTCGCCCCTCTGACCCCGCAGCTTGCACTGATAATGGCCGCTTCAGGTGCCCGTCGCTGCCAAGCGACAGGAGAATCGGGAAGGCGGTGCAATTCCGCCGCGTGCCCAACGCTGTAAGGACGATGACCCAAGCAACATGCCACTGGCGCCAGCCGGGAAGGCGCTTAGGCCAGATGAATCCAAGTCAGAAGACCGGCCTGAAAAATACAAGGCACTGCAAGGCCAGGCAGTGCATTTATTTTCACGCAAGGGGAATGCCATGAATCCAACACCGGCGCAAGCCATCCACACACCACACGCGTTTGCAGACGAGGCACGCGATGCGGTTTACCAAGCCATCTTTTCGCGCCGCGACGTGCGGGGTCAGTTCTTACCCACACCGGTCCCCGATGAGGTGCTGAGCCGCATATTGACCGCCGCGCACTACGCACCATCGGTCGGTTTCATGCAGCCCTGGAACTTTCTGGTGGTCCAATCCGACCAGGTCAAGCGCCGGGTGCACGACGCCTTTGCCGTGGCGCACGCGCAGGCCGCCGAGATGTTTGAAGGCGACAAACGCGACACCTACCGGAGCCTGAAACTCGAAGGCATTCTGGAGTCTCCGGTCGGAATTTGCATCACCTGTGACCGCGAGCGCACCGGCCCGGTCGTGGTGGGGCGCACCCACATGAAGACCATGGACCTCTACAGCAGTGTGTGCGCGGTGCAAAACCTCTGGCTGGCCGCGCGGGCCGAAGGACTGGGCGTGGGCTGGGTCAGCATTTTCAACCAGGCCGAACTGCAAGAAGCGCTGGGAATTCCGAAGGGCATCACCCCCATCGCTTACCTGTGCGTGGGCTATGTCAGCCACTTCCATCCCCGGCCGGAGCTGGAAACGGCCGGATGGTTGCCCCGTTTGAAAATGGAAGACCTGGTGTATTTCGACCAGTGGGGTCATCGTGACGATGAACAAGCCTTGATCGGGCATTTGAAGCGCGACCAACTGATCGCACAGGAGGCAGGGGCGCCCGCCGCAGTTTGTCGATAACACGGCCCGCTGCGATTGCGCATGCTACTGAAAATATAGCTGCTTGCGCATAGCAGACGGGGGCTGGAGCCTGATTTGATTTAAAAACTTCGATCAAATCAGGTATTGATCAGCTTGACGGAGAAACCTTGGCCTGATGCGATGACCTCCATCAGGCGGTCGATATTGGGGTGATTGCCGGGATGGACGCGGGCATCATCCGTGTGTTCGGCGAAGATCCCCAATCCTTCTTGCGCCGCCGCCACGTTGATGCTGCCGTGCTTGGCGGCCAGGGCCGCATACACCGCCAGGGAACCGGCCTTGCCGGGCTTGTTTTCGATGGTGGTCACCACGTTACCGGCTGCGTCGAGCAGTTGCAGTGCAGCCAGATGGGTCACGGCAGGGAGTCGTTTGAGGTTGTCGGCAAAAGTCATGGCTTGATCCTGAGAATGGGCACTATTTTGCCGCAGCCCTTGAGCGCCGCGCATCTTGCCCTTTAGCAGTGAGGCCTCCCTGTCCGTCAATACTGTCCGGCAGGCATTGGAATGGCTAAGTAGTAATGGTCTGGACATTCAGGCCGGGGTTGGTCGCCAAGTAAACTGGGGGTTCCCTGAGGCAGGGCGAGAACTTTTTAACGCAATCTTTCCAGTGAGTGCCGATGCATAACTTTCCGGTCAAGCGAACCACTCAACAGAAACACCGTTGGGTTCCCTCCTCCGGCATTCGGTGGCCGTTCACCTTCAACGTTTTAGGCGACAAGCCATGAGAGAAAAACAGCTTTTCCGTTTCACCCTACTCGCCGTTGTTTGTCTGGCTTTCGGACTTTGGGGCGCTTGGGGTTATCACGTTTTGGAAGCGCGAGCGCAAGATCAGAACGTTGAACGTGTGGTGGAGTACCAAACGAAGATGGAAAAGACTTGCCAAGCTTCGCCTACTTTTCCTGCGTGCATTAGCAACGAGGAGTACTTGGCTAAGCGATTAACGGCCACACTTGCCAGCATGGAGTCGCAGCGACGTGCTGAGAACGTAGTTCCATGGGCAATCTCGTTGCCGATTGCACTGTTGCTTTGTTTTTATGCAATGCGCTGGGGAGTCACCGGCCGCGTGCGTCCGGTGTGGTTTCTGTAGGCGTTGGTTCAGTGAGGATAGTGCCTAACCGGTAAATCCATCCGAACGTCTACGACGTAGATTGAGCGCTGACGTTAAAGATTACTTTGGAGTCCGGCGAAGGACGGCAACCAGTCTGGAACTGACGATCACGTCCGCAATGCTCATCGAATTCCCAGCCGCAATTGCCCAATAAAAAACGCGCCCGAAGGCGCGTTTTTTATGAAAGCAGAAATTCGCTTACTTGGACAGCACGCGTGCCATTTCCAGGCACTT
>JAZKHK010000020.1:0-358 GCA_040385425.1 Pseudomonadota bacterium
AATCCGTTGCCACCCAGGCCGCACTGATGTGGGACGTTCCCGGCCTGCTCGCCGGCGTGGACGAGGCCGGACGTGGCCCTTTGGCCGGTCCCGTGGTTGCTGCTGCCGTGATTCTGGACGACTTGAACCCCATCAAGGGCCTGGCCGATTCCAAAATTCTCACTGCGTCGCGCCGTGAAAAATTGTTCGATGAAATTCGTGCCAAAGCCTTGTGCTGCTCGGTGGCCGAAGCGAGCGTGGAAGAAATCGAGCGACTCAATATTCTGCAAGCCACCATGCTCGCCATGCGCCGCGCGGTGGAAGGCCTGCGGCTCAAGCCCAAAATGGTGCTGGTGGACGGCAACCGCCTGCCCGTGCT
>JAZKHK010000020.1:368-1735 GCA_040385425.1 Pseudomonadota bacterium
GACATGCTGGCCGAGGCGATTGTCAAAGGCGACGCCACCGTGCCCGCCATTTCAGCCGCGTCGATTCTGGCCAAAGTGCATCGCGACCGCTGGTGTGCCGAGTACGACCAGCAGTTTCCGCAGTACGGCTTTGCCCAGCACAAAGGCTATGGTACGGCCCAGCATTTGGCGGCTTTGCGTGAGCATGGCGCTTGCCCCCAGCATCGCAAAACTTTTCGCCCGGTCACTGACGTCATCGGCGGGGTGGCGCGATGAGTACGCCCCAAGTCCAGCACATCACCTCGCGCGACAACGCTTTCCTCAAAGACCTGCGCCGCTTGTCGCAGGACAGCACGGCTTATCGCAAGCAAGGGCGGTTTTGGGTTGAAGGCGACCATTTGTGCCGTGCCGCCCTGGTGCGCGGCGTGAAACCGGCTGTGGGCGTATTTTCAGAGTCTTTTTGGCCTCTAGCCCCCGTCCAATATACCCAGGTAGCTATTAAAAACATAGTAATCCCCGACGCTTTTTTTCACGACATCAGTGGTCTGGAGTCGCCCGCCAGCATGGGTTTTGTGTTTGAACTTCCGCTAGCCCAAGACTTGGTGTCAGAAATGGCCAGTGTCATTCTGGATCGTGTGCAAGACGCCGGCAACGTCGGCTCCATTCTGCGCAGTGCCTCGGCCTTTGGTTTCAAGCAGATCATTGCCCTCAAAGGCACGGCCGCGCTGTGGAGTCCCAAAGTGCTTCGCGCCGGCATGGGCGCGCACTGGGGTCTGCAACTGATTGAAGGCGTGGCACTCAGCGATCTGGCCGCTTTGGCCGTGCCGGTTGTCGTGACCAGCTCGCACCGGGGTTCTTTTTTGCACCAGGCGCTACAAAAACAAGAGCTGCCCACGCCCTGCGCATGGGCCTTGGGGCATGAAGGGCAGGGCGTTAGCGCCGAACTGGAAGCCATGGCAAGCCTGCATGTGCGCATTCCCCAGCCGGGTGGCGAAGAGTCGTTGAACGTCGCTGCCGCTGCCGCGATTTGTCTGCATGCCAGCGCGACGACCCATCTGTAAGGTTTACGTCGGGGAAACGACAGGATGTAAGACCCCTCGGTTATAATGAGAGGCTTCACCGCACCCCGTACGCCTTGCGCTTTCTCAAGCCACTCCCTTTTAAATAACAAAGCCAAGAGTTAAATCTTGAGCGCGTTTTGGCGTACCCGAAAACCCATCCGGAGAAACCAGTGCTTTTGTCTTTACAGGGAACATTCCCCCCCGCCATTCTGGCGCTCGCAGACGGCACGGTGTTTGTAGGTAATTCCATCGGAGCCGCTGGCTCTACCGTTGGCGAGGTGGTGTTCAACACCGCCATGACCGGCTACCAGGAAATCCTCACAGACC
>JAZKHK010000021.1:0-13626 GCA_040385425.1 Pseudomonadota bacterium
CCCGAGCAGGTTGGCGGCGTCGTTTCAATCGGTGCGTTATCGCTTGATGCATCAACCTACCGCGTGTCTTTCAACGAACAGATGTTGAAATTGGGCCCGACCGAGTTCAAGCTGCTTCACTATTTGATGAGCCATGCTGAGCGTGTTCACAGTCGTTCTCAGTTGTTGGACAAGGTATGGGGTGACCACGTCTTTATTGAAGAGCGGACGGTTGACGTTCATGTCAAGCGGCTGCGGGAGGCTTTGGGTGCGACGGCGGGCCAAATGATAGAAACAGTGCGTGGCGCGGGCTATCGCCTGACTGCACAATCGATATCGGCCTCACCTGTGCAGGTCAACACTTGATTTCAACGTACGCGACCGGTATTTACCCGTCGCTCTGAATCGACCATGTTCTGGCGACTTCTTTCTTTTATCGCAAGTCAGCTTGTGGGCGGACTGGCGGGCGGGTATGTGGCCTCATTTCAAGTTTTGAATACGCCCCCCCTGCTGGGCATCGTGATTGGCGTTGCCTTGGGCGGTGTTGCGTGGGTTCTGATTGACCTATCCCGTAGCGCGCGCTTGCTTCGCTGGCTGCGTGTGGGGGATACTTCTGACGCGGCCATGCGTACCGGTTTATGGGGAGAGGTCGCCGACCGTACCCGGCGTTTGATTCGCGCCAAGGAGCAAATGACGCGTGATAGTCAGAACCGCTTGCAGGATTTTTTGGCTGCACTCCAGGCGTCTCCCAACGGCGTTCTCCTTCTGGATTCGCAGGGGCAGATCGAGTGGTTCAATCAAATGGCTGGCACGCATTTTGGATTGGATGCCCAGCGAGACAAACTTCAGCATTTTGGCAATCTGGTGCGTGATCCCGGTTTTGCCAGTTATTTTGCAAGCCATGATTTCCACCATGAACTGGTTATGCAAGGGCGGGAAAGCACAGCCGCCAGACCAGTCAAACTGTCCGTTCACCTTTACCCTTATGGCGAAGGTCGGTTGCTGCTGTTATCACGCGATGTGACTGCCGTGGAGCAGGCCGAGGTGATGCGTCGCGATTTTGTCGCCAATGTCTCGCATGAAATTCGTACGCCATTGACTGTGCTGGGCGGGTTTGTGGAAACCCTGCAGACTCTGCCTTTAAGTGAGAATGAGCGTGAGCGCTATCTGGCCTTGATGGCACAGCAGGCTGACCGGATGCAGACGCTCGTCAGTGATCTGCTCACACTTTCGCGTCTTGAAGGCAGTCCGCCACCCAATGATTTTGACGCGATATCCATGCCCATTCTTATGCGGCAGCTTGAGCAAGAAGGGCACGCGTTATCCGCCGTGTTGAGCACCTTGGGGGAGCAGTTGCACCACCTGGTATTTGCTTCTTCTCTGGAGGGGGAAATTATTGGTTCTCCTGCTGAATTGCTCAGTGCCATGAGCAATCTGGTGAGTAATGCCATTCGTTACACCCCCCCAGGTGGTGAAATTCAGGTGCGGTCATTGGTTTTGCCTGACGGGCGGGCCGAGTTTTCGGTTCAGGACACGGGGCCCGGCATTGCCCCTGAACACATTCCACGCCTGACGGAGCGTTTTTACCGGGTTGACCGCAGCCGTTCACGGGATACCGGTGGCACAGGTCTTGGCTTGGCTATCGTCAAGCATGTGGTGCAACGTCATGGCGCCGAGTTCAAGATTGAAAGCATTCTTGGCAAGGGCTCTGTTTTTGCCATCATTTTTCCTGCGTCCCGCGTCAGGGTTCACCCGGACACGGCATCCGGGCGTTAACGTTTTACTTTGTCTCTACCGTGCGCTGGTAGATTCGGATGTCCTCGTTCGGGTCGGAGGGGTGGCGAATATTGCTGTGAAAGACCCATTGGTTCAGATCAAGAGGGGTCGCCGACAAGTTCAAGGCATCCTTGTCCGCAATCAGCCAGGGGCATTGGGCTCGTGAGCCCACCGGCTTGATGAGCAGATGACCATGGAATTGAAGGGCTGCAAGCTGACCCCGACTCAGACCGTAGGTTTCAACACAGCGGGGTTGATGCTGCATGACTACCAGAGTGCGACGCACCAGCGGCGCGTAACTGCGGGCGTAATCGAGTAGCGGCAGCCATAAAGTCATCAGCAGCAGCCAGCACAAGGCAGCACCACCGGCCGGCAGAACCAGACTTTTCCAGATGGCCGCGCGGTGTCGGCCGACACGCCATTTCACAAGCCAAGCCCACGCCAGTGTGGCGGCGACGGCGATCAAAAAAGGTACGAAAGAAAAACTGTGTTCAAACCCCGGCGCCAGTCGTGCGACGTTGGCGGCAGGCTGCCTGGGCACCCCGGTTTGCATGGCAATCCAGACCACCCAGATGATGAACGCGCAGCCCGAAAAAAATATCAGCGTGAACCAGTCCACCAGGGCGGCAACACTTCGCTTCAAGGTGGGCAGGGCAAACGCCGCCAGAGCCGCCAGAGCCGGCAAGGCCAGCAGCAAGGAGCGGTCTGCCGATGCAGTGGTCAGCGTGGTGGTCACAGCTACACCTGCAAACCAGAGTGGCAGTGCCAGATGGCGGCTGGGCGCACCACCTCGAATCAATTGATAACGCCAGCGCCATAATGTCCATAACGCCAATGGCCAAGCGGGCCAGGTGAACCACAGCAGCAGGCGTCCCAGACTGTGCCATTCGTCCCAGCTTGCTTCTGGTAGCTCGATGCGCCAGCGCCACAAATCCAGCCAGCTTGCCAGGAGAACCGCCATAACGGTGATGGCCACAATGCCGGCGGCCGCCAAAACCTTGCGCCGAAGTTCGGCGGGGTCCGGTGATCGATCCAACACGTGAATGATGGCGCCACCGGTGCCGAACAAGACGGCCAGGGTGGGCGCGCCAGACAAGGTCAATCCAATCAAGCCCAACCCGCCGCTGATGGCCGATGTTCGCGTGCGGTAGGGCAAGGCCGCCAGTCCACAAAAGGAGAGGGCGGTGAAGCAGAGCTGGGCCACTGCAGGCGTAGTTTCGTGTGACAGCTGGGCCAGACCTAGGCATGCGATAAATGCCAGTAAACCGCCGTCTGCCATGGCGCGCGCATAGTCAGGCGGCAAGGCTTCGCCACCGAAGGCAAACGCTACAGGTTGGGCTTCAGGACTGCGTGCCAGGTAGTAAATACCGTACCAGGCGGCAAAAAAAGTCAGGGTCAGCAGCAATACAAAAGGAACCCGCACCGCGAAGTCAGAAGCCATCCAGGCAGGCGCGAGTTGCAGGGCCCACGCACCAAGCCAATAGGGCAGCAGCCCATCCGCCTCCGGGGGCAAGCCCATCAGCTGCGGCGAAAACCAGGCTGATCCCCCGCGCGCCAACTCGACCATGTAGCCAAAGGCCGTCATGTCGGCACTCTTCCACGGGTCGCGGCCAATGAAGCCGGGCAACAGGTAGGCAATGCAGAACAACAGCAGTGCGAGGCGTGGCAAGCGCAGCACGGCGCCTTGGGCAACGATGGCAGGAGTGGGTTGATTCACGCTTTGACGCTGGGTGAAATGGAAAATAATAAGTCAAAGAAAAAGGCAGCGCGGTAACCCGGGCTGCCTTTTACAAGAAGCAATTGTCTGCTTATTCGGCTGCTGCTGGTGCTGCAACTTCTGCGGCTTTGGTCTTGCCAAAACGGTTGCGGAAGCGCTCCACGCGGCCACCCATGTTGTCCACGGATTTTTGTGTGCCGGTATAGAAAGGATGGGATTCGCTGGTGGTATCCAGCTTGTACAGCGGCAGTTCGCGGCCGTCTTCCATCGTGATCATCTCTTTGGCGTTAGCGCAAGAGCGGGTCACGAATTTGAATCCATTGGACATGTCCTGGAAACAAACTTCGCGGTAATTGGGGTGAATGCCTTCTTTCATATCTTCTCCATCAGTTGCGTCAGCCGCGACAGGCCCTCGTGCAAACCATGCACAATTCAAAGCCCAGCGTACTTAACGCGTAAAACCATCGATTATAGCGTAGCGACCAGATCAGCCGCCCCGACGCATCATGTCGAAGAACTCGCTGTTGGTCTTGGTGGCGCGCATTTGCTTGAGCACCATTTCCATGGACTCGATCTCGTCCATGTTGTACAGGAACTGACGCAGAATGCGGGTTTTTTGCAGAATTTCGGGCGCCAGCAACAACTCTTCACGGCGGGTACCGCTGCGGTTGAGTTGAATGGAGGGAAACACGCGTTTTTCGTACAAACGGCGATCCAGATGGATTTCAGAATTGCCCGTGCCTTTGAATTCTTCAAAAATCACTTCGTCCATGCGGCTGCCGGTATCCACCAGCGCGGTGGCGATGATGGTCAGCGAGCCGCCTTCTTCGACGTTACGCGCCGCACCCAGAAAACGCTTGGGCCGTTGCAAGGCGTTGGAGTCCACGCCGCCGGTCAACACCTTGCCGGAAGAGGGCACCACATTGTTGTAAGCACGCGCCAGACGGGTGATGGAGTCCAGCAGGATCACCACATCTTTTTTCAGTTCGACCAGGCGCTTGGCGCGCTCGATCACCATCTCGGCCACGTGCACGTGGCGGGCGGCGGGTTCGTCAAACGTGGAGGCGATCACTTCACCCTTCACGGTGCGCTGCATTTCGGTCACTTCTTCAGGGCGTTCGTCCACCAGCAGCACCATCATGTGGCTGTCGGGGTAGTTGGCCGAAATAGCGTGGGCGATGTGCTGCATCATCACCGTCTTGCCGCTCTTGGGCGGGGCCACCAGCAGGGCGCGCTGGCCTTTGCCGATGGGCGCGATGATGTCGATGATGCGGCCGGTGATGTTCTCTTCTGACTTGTTGTCGCGCTCCAGGCGCATCTGAACGTTGGGGAACAGCGGCGTCAAGTTCTCAAACATCACCTTGTGTTTGTTGTCTTCCGGCCCGCCGCCGTTGACCTTGTCCAGCTTGTTCAGGGCAAAGTAACGCTCGCCATCTTTGGGAGTGCGCACTTCGCCTTCAATCATGTCGCCGGTGTGCAGATTGAAGCGGCGTACCTGGCTGGGGCTGATGTAGATGTCGTCGGTGCTGGCGGTGTAGCTGGTGTCGGGGCTGCGCAGGAAGCCGAAGCCGTCGGGCAGGATTTCGAGCACGCCGTCGGCAAAGACCTGTTCGCCGGCGCGGGCGCGCTTCTTGATGATGGCGAACATCAGCTCCTGCTTGCGCATGCGGCCTGTGTTTTCAATCTCAAGTTCTTCGGCTTGCTTGAGGACTTCGGACACGTGCAGTGCCTTGAGTTCGTTTAAGTGCATGGAATGGCCCAAATGGGGGTTGAACGAAATACGGGGGAGGTTTGGGGGTGAGGCGGATGGTGATCCTTAACCTCAAGGTTCTAAACCGGGAACTCGAACTGACTCAGGGTGATAGCCAGCGAACGGGAAGAATTATGACAGGAAAAAATGCAGCCTTAAAGCGGTGTCGAGGCTGGGGGAGGGAAAGATGGAGCAAGAGAGGACAGAAATACACACTTTTTTGTGCTCAAGTGTATAAATCTGTCCTTAAAAGTGTCAGGCCAATTGCTGGTCAATGAACGCAAGCAGTTGCGCTTTGCTCAGGGCGCCGACCTTGGTAGCGGCCAGTTGACCATCTTTGAACAGCATGAGGGTGGGGATGCCGCGAATGCCGAATTTGGCAGGAATCTCGCGGTTTTCGTCCACGTTCATCTTGCTGATCTGCAGTTTGCCTTCGTAGGCCGTGGACACTTCGTCCAGAATCGGCGCAATCATTTTGCAGGGGCCGCACCACTCGGCCCAGTAGTCCACCAGCACGGGCAGGGCAGATTGCAGGACGTCGGCTTCAAAAGACGCGTCGGACACATGTTTGATAAGTTCGCTGGCCATGGTTTTTCCTTTATTCGTTGAAATTAATTGAAGACAGCGCGGATTCGCTTCATGCTGTCTGCCTAGCCAAGTTTCAGTTTTGATATTGGTTGCAGGTAAAGTGGGGGAAATTGTGACAGAAACCAAGTCCCCCCACTGTTCCCATTCTCCCTATGGCTGAAATAGCAAAAAAACATCATGCCGACCTGGCATGGGACCGCGTCGTGGGCGAAATCCGTGCCGAGATGGTCCACCGTCAGGTGCATCCCTCGCGCGTCGTGGTGCTGGTGCCCTATGCCCAACTGATACCGGAAATCCGCCGTGCCTGGCTCAAAGGACATGACGGCGTGCAGGTCCCCACGCATTTTTTGCCCCGTTTTGAGACCACCCTGAGCTGGACGCGCAGCCTGGGTGGCTTCGAGCCGGGCGAGGACGATGTCCGGCAGGACGCCGCGCGCGATGTGCTGACGGCCGCCAGCCTGCTGTCGCGCTCCGGCTTGGCGGCCCACCAAAACGTGCTTGACGCGCGCCTGATGGACGCTGCCTGGAGTCTGACCCGGGTGGCGGCTGCCGTGTCGCCGGATGCGCGCACGCAGTGGGGCGTGAATCTGGGCGACACGCTGGCCACCGGCATGGAGCCCTCGGTGTTGGCACTGGAGGCCGCGACGGCGCATATTGCCTTGGCGTGGGTGGCCAGTTCGAGTTACCTGACCGATCCCTTGTTTTGTGCGGCACCGGACTTGCTGGTGGTGGTGGAAGGCTTTCAAGCCGAACCCATGACCCAGGCCTTGCAGCAACGCCTGGGCGAGCGCGTGCGGGTGCTGTCGTTGTTACTGCCGCTTGATGCACCCCCTGATCCGGCATGCACGACTGCCACGCCGGCCTTGCACGCCGCCCTGGACGCCGAAGACGAGGCACACTGCGCCGCCGCCTGCGTGCTGGCCCATCTGGCGGCCGGCCGTTCGCCGGTGGGCCTGGTGGCGCAAGACCGGATGCTGACGCGCCGCGTGAGTGCCATGCTGGACCAGTGCGGCGTGGCGGTGCGGGACGAGACCGGCTGGAAGCTGTCCACCACGCGCTGCGCCGCTGCGCTGATGAGCCTGCTGCGCGCCCAGGTGTGGAACGCCTCCACCGATGCCGTGCTGGACTGGCTCAAACATGCGCCGGCGTTCGAGGCCAACGCCGTCATGCAGGCCGAGGTGAGCTGGCGCCGACTGGGCGTGCGCGACTGGCGCTCGGTGCCGGCGGGCGATGCGTTGGTATCCAGAGTGCAGACCCTGCGCGACTACCTGCAAACCGGACGGCCGCTGGCGCGCTGGCTGGCCGATCTGCGCGTGGCCCTGCAAAGCGCAGGGCAATGGCCGGTGTTGCTGGAAGACGCGGCGGGCCAGTCGGTGCTGGACGCTTTGCGCCTGCGCGAGGATGCCGAGCTGGAGTTTGCCGATGTCCTGGCGCCCATCAGTCTGCATGAATTCACCTCCTGGGTCAGCCAGACGCTGGAAGCGGCCAGCTTTTCGCCAGCGCACCCCGCCAAAACGCCAGCCGGCGAAGTCGTGATCCTGCCTTTGAGCCAACTCCTGGGCCGCCCCCTGGCTGCCGTGGTGCTGCCCGGCTGTGACGAAGTCCGGCTGCCCATGTCGCCCGAGCCCCCCGGCCTGTGGACCCCGGCCCAGCGCGAGTTGCTGGGGCTGCCGTCACGCGACCACCTGGCTGACACCGCCCGCGCCGCCTGGTGTTACGCGCTGCAGTTTCCCCAGGTGGACATTTTGTGGCGCCTGAGTGAAGGCGGCGAGCACCTGATGGCCAGCGGTTTTGTGCAGGAATTGCGTCTGCAGCAGGCTGCCGGGCTGCGGGCCGACCCCAGCCTGTGGCGTTCCCTGACGCCGCAGCCCTGCCGCCCGCCTGCCCCGACCGGCGATGCCTTGGTGCTGACCCGCTTGTCCAGCACCGCCTACGAAGACCTGCGCCGCTGCCCCTACCGCTTTTTTGCGCTGCGCCAGCTCAAGCTGCAAGAGTCCGACGAGCTCGATTCCGAACTCGGCAAGCGCGACTTCGGCAACTGGCTGCACAGCGTGCTCAAATTCTTCCATGAAGCATTGATCAAGGCCCCAGACCCCGCCCTGATTGCACGGGTAGCTATGATTAATATAGCGGCCGAGCAGGCCACGCGGGCGCTGGGCTTGTCACAAAGCGAATTTTTGCCATTCGCCGCCGCCTGGCCGCGCGTGCGTGCGGGCTACCTGGAGTGGCTGGCCGGGCACGAAGCCACCGGCGCCACCTTCGGCGAGGCCGAGGCCTGGAAGGAAACCCCGCTGGGCAGCTTGACACTGGTCGGCAAGATCGACCGCGTTGACTATGCCGCTGACGGTTCTGCGCTGGTGATGGACTACAAAACAGAGGCCTCTGCCGCCACGGCCAAGCGCATCAAGGATTCTTTTGAGGACACGCAGCTGGCGTTTTATGCGGCGCTGTTGACGGACGATACCTTGGGGGCGGCTTATGTGAATGTGGGGGAAAAGGACGCGACCAAGAGTTATGGGCAGGACGACATTGTGGGTCTGCGGGATCAGTTGCTGGCGGGGATTGTGTCCGACATGGGCCGGATTGCTGGCGGGGAGGCGATGGCGGCGTTGGGGGATGGGAAGGCTTGTGAGTTTTGTGCGGCGCGGGGCTTGTGTCGGAAGGATTTTTGGGATTTGGGGTAGCTTTTTAGGTTATGTTTTTTGCGGCGCTTCCCCCACTCACTCCCCCCAGCCCCCTCTCTCGCCCCGCCGGGCGAAAGAGGGGGAGCCTCATTTGGCCTTGTTTCTTAAGGTGGTGAGTTCATCTTGACGGCTAACTTCGATGGTTGAGATTTCCGATGTTGAGGTTTCAGGTACTTATTTTTTGTTGAAATTTTTGAGGCTGGGATTTCATTCTTTATTTTTTTACGTTGCCCACTGCCCACCACTGCTCAAGCCCGCTCGTCTGTTTGTAATTCCCAAAAATAAAGCCATGCCCCACCTCTCTCAACGCACAGAAAAACGGGTACGTCCCACCTTAAAAAACGCGGCCAAATGTGGCAGTTGGCTCCCCTTTCCGCCCCGGCGGGGGTGGAAAGGGGCGGGGGGATAGGGGGGGAATACGGCAATCAGAAAACCCCCTGGCAACCAAGCAGCAAAAAGAAATAAATCAAATGCAAAACCAACAACCCCAAGCCGCTTACGAACACAACGGCCAATTAGTCACCGCCGACGCGTTTTACAAAATCGCCTGCGACCCCCGCCGCAGCGTCGCGGTCGAAGCCTGTGCCGGCGCCGGCAAGACCTGGATGCTGGTCTCGCGCATCGTTCGAGCACTGCTAGACGGGGTGGACGCGCAAACCGGTCAACTGCAAGTCCAGCCGCATGAAATTCTGGCCATCACCTTCACCAAGCGCGCCGCCAGCGAGATGCGCGAACGGCTTTATAAATGGCTGGAAGATTTTGCCAACGCAGACCACGACACGCTGGTCCAGGAGCTGAAATTTCGCGGTGTTTTGATCCAAAACGACCTCCAGCCCCCGTCCCTCCTGCCTGAGCAGCTATCAAATTTATACCAAAGCATTTTGCGCAGCGGACGCCAGGTGCAGGTGCGGACTTTTCACAGCTGGTTTGCCGCTTTGCTGCGCAGTGCGCCGCTGGCGGTGCTGGCGCAGATGGAGCTGCCGGCCAATTACGAGTTGCTCGAAGACGACGCCCCGGCCAAGGCGCTGGTGTGGCGGCGGTTTTATGCGGCGCTGGTGGCCCATGGGGAACTCAAGGCGGATTTTGAAGCGGTGGTTTTTGAGCATGGCCGCGCGCAGGCCGAGAAAGCTTTGCAAACTGCGCTGGACAAGCGCACCGAGTTTGCGCTGGCCGATGCGCAAGGTGTAGTCGATGCGTCGGTGCTGCACTTTGGCGACCAGTACCCCGAGTTTGCCGGACTCGATCAGCCGGAAGATTTTTTGCGAGCCCATCCTTTGCGCTGGAAAACCTTGCTCGACGCGGCCAAGGCACTCGGCGGCGCCAGTGCCAAAACGTTTGCCGCCAAAGGCGTCGAGCTGGAAATGGCGCTCACGGCGGGCGATGTCTCCGCCGCCTTTGCCGCCTTGTTGACCGAGAAAGGCACGCCGCGCAAGTTTGGCGAAAAGATTGCCGGCATCGAGCTGGTGCGCGATGCGCAAGAGCTGGTGCTGCGCGTGGTGGCGGCGCGGGTGCAGCACGCGGCTTGGGGCTACCAGCAGCGCATGGTGCGGCTCACCCGCGTCCTGCTCCAGGAGTTTTCCGCGCTCAAGCGCGTGCACGGCTGGGTGGACATGAACGACGTGGAGCGCGCCGCGCTGGTGATGCTGAGTGACCCCGTGCTCTCGGGCTGGGTGCAGGAGCGGCTGGATGCGCGCATCAAGCACCTGCTGATCGACGAGTTCCAGGACACCAACCCGCTGCAATGGCAGGCGCTGCGGTCTTGGCTCAGCGGCTACGCCGGGGCCGGCGGCGCGCCCAGCGTGTTCATCGTGGGCGATCCCAAGCAAAGCATTTACCGCTTTCGCCGGGCCGAGCCGCAGGTGTTCAAGGCCGCCAAGGCGTTTGTGCGCGACGGCCTGGGCGGCGACTTGCTCAGTTGCGACCACACCCGGCGCAACGCCACCGGCGTCATCGCCACCGTCAACGCGGCCATGAACGAGGCAATGCAGTCCGACGGTTACGAGGGCTTTCGCGCGCACACCACCAGTTCGGAGGAAGTGGGCATGGTCTGCCAGTTGCCCTCGATTCCCCGCTCGGCCCGCCCAGCCGGCGCGCCCGCGGCGGACGAATGGCGCGACAGTTTGACGACGCCGCGCGAAATCCCCGAAGAAACCCTGCGCACACTTGAAGCGCGGCAAGCGGCCCACTGGATTGCGCAACAGCTCGCCAGCCAGGATGCCCAAGGCAAACCCCAAGGCGGCTGCGCAGCGGCGGGCACCGGCCTGCAGGCGGCGGAGGTCATGGTCCTGTCGCGCAAGCGGGCCGCGCTGCTGCCTTTGCAGGACGAGTTGCGCAAGCTGCACATCGCCGCCCAGATCGGCGAAAAGACCGACCTGATCGACTGCTGCGAAGTGCTGGACTTGGTCGCCCTGTTTGACGTACTGGTGTCGCCCCAGCACGACCTTTCGCTGGCGCGCGTCCTGAAATCGCCGCTGTTCGGTCTGGGCGATGAGGTGCTGGTGCAGCTCGCCCTGCAGCAACGCGAAGCCAATGTGCCGTGGTTTGACTTGCTACAAAAATCAGAGCTTCTCACGCCCGATGGACGGGGGCTAGGGGCTGTTTTGATGCAATGGAAGCGCTGGCTGGAGCAGTTGCCGCCGCACGACACCCTGCAAGCCATCTACACCGATGGCGACGTGCTGGCCCGTTTTGCCGCCGCCGCCCCCGCCACCCAGCGCGACACGGTGCTGGCCAATTTAAGGGCGCTGCTGGGCGTGGCGCTGCAACTCGGCGGCGGGCGTTTTGCCACGCCCTATGCTTTTGTGCGCGCCCTCAAGGCCGGCGGCGTGCTGGCACCGGCGGCGGTCAACCCGCTGGCGGTGCGCCTGCTCACCATCCACGGCGCCAAAGGGCTGGAGGCGCAGGCCGTGCTGCTGCTCGACACCGACACGCCCGAGCGCAGCGCCGACACCATGGGCGTGCTGGTGGACTGGCCGGGCGAAGCCGAGGCGCCAGTCAAGTTTGTGTTTCTGGTCAGCGAGAGCCAGCCGCCCGCCTGCGCCATGCCCGCGCTGGAGGCCGAACGGCTGGAGCGCCAGCGTGAAGAACTCAACGCCTTGTATGTGGCGCTGACGCGGGCCCGCCACACACTGGCTATCTCCAGCATCGAGCCCTACCGCGAAGCCGGTCGCAGCTGGTGGCAGCGTCTGTTGGAGCTGGCGACGCCGGTGGCGGTGACGGCGCAGGCCCCTGTGTGTCTGCCCGCCGCACTGGCGGCAGCTTCCGAGGTGTTTTATATCAAAGAACTGCCTCTAGCCCCCGTCAAACCTGCGCAGGTAGCTATCAAAAAAGAAGCGGATGCCGATGCGTCCAGCCTTCCGGCGGAGGTGCAGGACGGCGATTTCGACACCAGCCGCATCGGCTTGGCCATGCACCGGCTGCTGGAGTGGGGCGATGCGTCAGCCAACAACGCCCTGGCGGCGGCGCGCGAGTTTGAACTCAGCGCCGAGCAGGGCAAGCAGGCCGCCGCCATGGCCCGCTGCATCCTGCAGGGCGAAGGCGCCTGGGCCTGGGATCCGCGCGTGGTGGGCTGGCAGGGCAATGAGGTTGAATTGGTCTATCAAGGCGAGATGCTGCGGCTCGACCGTCTGGTGCAGCGCAAAGACACCGACAATGCAGGGCAGTGGTGGGTGCTTGACTACAAGTCAAGCCACGCCCCCCAAGACAAGCCCGACTTGGTGGCGCAGTTGCTTCAATACCAGGCCGCGGTGCAAGCCATTTACCCGGATGACGTGGTCAAGGCCGCGTTTTTAACGCCGCAGGGTGCGTTGATCGTTTTACAAGAATGAATAGAGATTTATGAAAAAAGTGATAGTCGTTGGTGCCGGCCCCGCCGGTTTGATGGCCGCCGATGTCTTGTCGGCAGCCGGCGTGGATGTGCATGTATATGACGCCATGCCCTCGGTAGGGCGCAAGTTCCTGCTCGCCGGCAAGGGCGGGCTCAACCTCACGCACTCTGAGCCCGCCGATCTTTTTGCCTCCCGTTTTGGGACCCGGCGCGCCCAGATCGAGACTTTGTTGCAAGGTTTTGACGGCGCCCAAGTGCGCGAATGGGCCAAATCCCTCGGCGTGGACACGTTTATTGGTACCTCGGGGCGCGTGTTTCCGATGGACATGAAAGCGGCGCCTTTGCTGCGCGCCTGGCTGCACCGCCTGCGTCACCCGGCGCAAGGCATGTGCGTGCAGTTTCACATGCGCCACCGCTGGACCGGCTGGAGCGCGGAAAGCACCGAAGGCACCACCCTGAGCTTCGACAGCCCCGAAGGCCCGGTGCAGGTAAGCGCCGACGCCGTGGTGCTGGCGCTGGGTGGCGGCAGCTGGGCCCGGCTGGGCTCCAACGGCGCCTGGGTGCCGTGGCTGCAGGCGCGCGGTGTCGCCGTGGCGCCGCTGTTGCCGTCCAACTGTGGTTTCGACGTGGCCGCGCAGCCCCGCCTGCCCGCCGGTCAACCCGTGCCGGTTCAGGTGGTGCCCGAGCCGCTGCAAACGGGCTGGAGCGAGCACTTCAGCAGCCGTTTTGCCGGCCAGCCCTTCAAGTCGGTGGCGATCCAGTTCACCACCTCGCAAGGCCACAGTTTTCAGCGCAAAGGCGAGTTTGTCGCCACCGCCACCGGCGTGGAAGGCAGCCTGGTTTACGCCGCGTCCAGCCTGCTGCGCGACGACATCGTCCAGCAAGGCCACGCCACTTTCCATCTTGATTTGCTGCCTGACCTGACGGCCGAGAAGGTGCTGGCCGAGGTCAGCCACCCGCGCGGTTCGCGTTCGCTTTCCAGCCACCTGAAAAGCCGCTTGAACATCGAAGGCATCAAGGCCGGCATCCTGTACGAGTTGCTGAGCAAAGAGCAGATGAACGACCCGGCCCGACTCGCTGCCGCCCTCAAGGCCTTGCCCATCACCCTGATTGCCGCTCGCCCGCTGGACGAAGCCATCAGCACCGCCGGCGGCGTGCTGTTTGAGGCCATCGACCCCAACCTGATGCTGGAGCAACTGCCCGGCGTGTTTTGCGCCGGTGAGATGCTGGACTGGGAAGCGCCGACCGGCGGCTATTTGCTGACGGCCTGCTTTGCCAGCGGCCGGCAGGCAGGGCAGGGTGTTTT
>JAZKHK010000021.1:13636-22402 GCA_040385425.1 Pseudomonadota bacterium
CATTGCAGGTCACGCCACACCTCGCCGCCCCCCTCGAAGGCTTCCAGCTTGGGGCAGTCGATCACATGGACCGCCACGTCCTTCTCTTCGTCGACAATGCCGACGATGCGGTCGCCCGGCAGCGGCCGGCAGGCAGGGCAGGGTGTTTTGGCGTATTTGAACGCCAAATAAGGCTCTAGCCCTTGTAGTTAGTACGTGAGCAGCTATTTAAATGATAGTGTTTCTGGCGCTTGGGGCGGAAGGCCGTCTGAAGCGGTCGCGGTACTTCCCCCGCAATTTGGGCCATGTAAACTCCAGCGCATGACAAGGCTTCATTCGATTATTCGCCCCCTTTTTTCCTGCCTGTGCTGTGCCTTGTTGCTCGGAACCACGGCCTCCCGCGCTGGCGAACTGGTGGTGGCCGTGACCCCTTCCGTGGCGCCGTTTTCGTATCTGGATGAACATGGCGAGCTGACCGGTTTCAATGTTGAATTCGGTCGTGCCCTTTGTCGCAAACTGGGCGAAACCTGCCGCATCGAGCCCATGGCTTTTCTCCGCATCCTGTCGTCGGTGGTGGAGGCTCAAATCGATATCGGCATTGGCAACACCCTCAAAACGCCTGAGCGTGAAAAACAAATGGCGTTTTCGGTGCCCTATTGGCGTTCGACCAGCAGTTTTTTTGGCGTCAGCGGCACCGCGTTCACGGACGCGCGCGATGCCCTCAATAAATACCGGGTTTGCGTGATCAAGGGTTCCCGCCAGCATGAGTATTTGGGCCAACTGGGGGCCAATGTCAGCAATCTGGTGCCGGTCAGCAGCAACCTGGACATCATCATCGGTGTGCGTCAAGGGCGTTGCCCCGTCGCGCTGGCGCCCACCATGCAAATCCTGAATTTTCTGCAATCCGAGGAGGGCAAGGGATTTTCCTTCCTGGGCAAGCCCTTGATGAGTCAAGGGTTGGGGGGTACGGTCCATATGGTGGTTCGCCTCGACAAGCCCGATCTCTTGCGTCGTGTCGATCAAGCCATCAAGGACTTGATTCTGGATGGCACTCACGAGAAGCTGAGCCGGCGCTACTTCCCTTTCAGCATCCTGTAGGCGCTTGCCCATGACGCCTGTTACCGCGGCCCGCCCTTCATTGCGGCGACTGATCTTCTGGTTCCAGTTGGTGCTGGTGCTGGTTATTTTGGGCGTCACGATTTTTATCGGCAGCGTTGCTTTGTCGGTGATCGAATTAGCCGACAACGCCGGGGAGGACTCGGCACCCCGCCAAATGGAGGAACTGCGAGCCGTCGGGAACCTGGAACGCCTGATTGCTTTGGGCGACCAGTTTGCCGCTGAGCGCGACATTGCTAAATCACGAAATCTGGCGCTGGCCATGCAGGCCCTGGCCCTTCATCCCTCGATTGCGTCCTTGGCTGGGACCCATCAGGATGTGGGCAGCACCTTCACGCTGCTGGGGGAACTGCTGCAGTTGCGTGAGCAACCCATGGCGCCCGACAGTCCGTTCGGCTACGCCAGCGCGATGGAATTCGCCCTGCAACAGCGTTGGACCGCACAGCGCACCGTCCTCAAGACCATTGCGGATCAGACCTCCATTAATTTGGTCGGCCGTACCACCGCGGTCGCGCGCGATATTTCCCGTTCGGCGCGGCGCATCCTGATCAGTACGGTGGCCGGGGCCCTGCTCGGGCTGACCATGTGCTTGCTCTTACTGTTTTTTGTGCGGCGTTATTTTCTCGGCCCGCTGCTTGAGGTGTCCGACTACCTGAGCAAGCTGCGTCTGGGAGTGGCGCCAACCCGTGCCTTGTCCAGCCCCAATACCCAGGAAATAGCCGACGTGGTGCGGGCTGCGCAGGATTTGGCGGAGGCCCAATCGGCGTTGGAGAACATCGCCTTGCACGACCAGCTCACCGGCCTGGCCAATCGCTACGCCCTGGAAGCCCGGCTCGATCAATCGCTGTCCCATGCCCGGCGCAACGGAACGCGCCTGGCCTTGTTGTTCATCGATCTCGACCGTTTCAAGTCGATCAACGACACGCTCGGTCACGCTGTTGGCGACGAGTTCCTGAAGGTCATGGCCGAACGGCTGACCGCTTGCGTTCGTGAGGTGGATACCGTGGCGCGTCTCGGTGGCGATGAGTTCATCATCGTGATCGACGACATCAACGAGGCCAGCGACGCGGCCAACCTCGCGCGAAAACTGGTGGATGCGATTGCCCGGCCTGTGGTGCTGGCCGCGCAGGAGTTCAATTCAAGCGGGTCCATCGGCATCAGCCTGTTTCCTGATGATGGCGTTGGCCACAGCGAACTGATGAAGAATGCCGACCTGGCCATGTACCACGCCAAATCCATGGGCCGCAACAACTTCCAGTTTTTTACCGCCACCATGAATGAGGCCGTCAATGCCCGGCTCAAGCTTGAAACCGCCTTGCACTGTGCGTTGGAGAACGATGAGTTTGTGCTGTATTTTCAGCCGCAGGTCAACGGCCAGACCGGCCGGTTAACCGGGTTTGAAGCCTTGATTCGCTGGCAGCCGCCGCAGGGCGAGATGATTGGGCCAATGGTCTTCATTGGTCTGGCCGAAGAGACGGGGCTGATTGTGCCGATTGGCAAGTGGGTTCTGGAAAAGGCCTGCGCAACGCTGGGCGAATGGCGTGCTCTGGGCTGGCAAGACATCGGCATGGCCATCAATTTATCGGCCCTGCAACTCAAGGACGCCCGTTTACCCGAGTTGGTGGCGCAGCAGTTGGAATGCCACGCTTTGCCGCCGCACCTGATTGAGCTGGAAGTGACCGAATCGGTGGCCATGGACGACCCCGAGACCAGTATCCGCAATTTGCTCGCGCTCAAGGCGCTGGGCGTGTCCTTGGCCATCGATGATTTCGGCACCGGGTATTCGTCACTGGCGTACCTGAAGCTGTTGCCGATCGACCGACTCAAGCTCGATCAGACTTTTGTGCGCGACATTGGGGTCAATTCAAATAGTGATGTGATTTGCTCCGCCACCATTACCTTGTCGCACAGCTTGCACCTGGAGCTGGTTGCAGAAGGGGTCGAAACCGTTGAGCAGCGTGATTTTTTGGTGCAGCAGGGGTGCAATACCTTGCAGGGTTATCTATTTGGCAAGCCCATGCCGCAGCACGCCGCACTGCTGTATCTGCGCGAGCATGCGCCGCTGTCCCCACCTGTTTTGTCGGTTAATTGACTTTGTTGCAGCTTGGCTGAAAATAGCAAGGTGAGTGCCAGAACACTATAAATAAGAGAAAAAAATGAAAATTGCCCCACTGCCATTCAACGAGCAGGAACGCCTTGCAGCACTCCAGAAATACGGCATTCTTGATACCGAACCAGAAGTTGCCTTTGATGCCATGGTTCACCTGGCCTCGTACATTTGCCAAACGCCCATCGCGGCCATCAGCCTGGTTGACGAGCAGCGCCAGTGGTTCAAAGCCGTCGTCGGGCTGGATGTTGCCGAGACGTCCAGAAACGTCGCATTTTGTGCCCACGCCATCCTTCATGACGAAACCATGATCATCCGGGATGCCAAAGAGGACGAACGTTTTTGCGATAACCCGCTGGTCACCTCTTCGCCGGACATCCGGTTTTATGCCGGCGTGCCTTTGGTGACTGCACAGGGGCAACACTTGGGAACCCTGTGCGTTATCGACCGCGTCCCCCGCGTGTTGTCCGCAGACCAGCTCGAAGCCATCAAGGTTCTGGCCAGCAATGTCATGGCGCATCTGGACCTGCGCCTGTCCCACAAGCAAATCCGCCAGTACATTGACGATCTGCAACTGGCAGCCACGATTTTTGAAGCCAGCAGCGACTCCATGATCGTCACCGATGCCGACAACCGCATCATCACGGTCAACCCGGCTTTTACCACCACGACTGGCTACACCATCAGCGAGGTGGTCGGCAAAAGCCCCAGCATGCTTAAATCAGGAAAGCAGCGCGATGAGTTCTACCAGGAGATGTGGCACGTCCTGAACTCCATTGGCCATTGGAACGGTGAAGTCTGGAATCTGCGCAAGAACGGTGAGCTGTACGCCGAGTGGCTGTCGATCAACGTCATTTTCAATCCCGACGGATCGAAGCGCATGCATGTGGCGATTTTTTCGGACATCACCAAAAAGAAACAGGCCGACGAGTTGCTCTGGAAGCAGGCCAATTACGACCACCTGACCCAGTTGCCCAACCGGCAGTTGTTCTATGACCGTCTGGCGCAAAAAATCATCATGGCGCGCCGCGGCAGTGATTCTCTGGCCTTGCTGTTCCTTGACCTGGACCGCTTCAAGGAGATCAACGACACGCTGGGGCATGACATGGGCGACAAGCTGCTGGTGATCGCGGCGGAGCGCATTAATCAGTGTGTGCGTGAAATGGACACGGTGGCCCGCATGGGCGGTGATGAGTTCACTGTGATCCTGTCGCAGATGACCGACCCCAAGGCCGCCGGCAAGATCGCCGAAAACATCATTCGCAGACTGAGCGAGCCTTTTGTCCTGGATGATGCGCAAGTGACTATTTCAGCCAGCATCGGCATCACGATTTACCCCACCGATGGCGCTGACTCGACCCAGCTTCTCAAAAATGCCGATGTCGCCATGTACACCGCCAAAAACAGGGGGCGTGGTCGTTATTGCTATTTCGTCCAGCCTGAATAAAGAATTTGGGTCAGTCAGGATTTTTTAGAACTTGCTTCGCTTGATGGCGTAGTCAGGCGCTGGGCGTTTCGCTGGACGATGCCGGATTTTTGCGGCTGCGCACCCGTACGATGACGTCGATGTCGGCCATTTCCAGATCGTCGTCCAGCTCGGGCAAACCGCTGACGCGAAGTTGCCCGCAAGGCAAATCCTCCACCCGGCCGGTATCGACATGGTAGAGATGGTGGTGGGGCTGTGTGTTGGAGTCGTAGATGGTGGCTTCGCCATCCATCAATAATTCACGCAGCAAGCCTTGACGCACAAACATTTGAAGCGTGCTGTAAACCGTCGCGCGCGAGATGCCGGGCACGCATTCCCGCGCTGCCACCAGCACCTGTTCTGCCGTCATGTGGCTCGGGTGCGGCAACATGACGGAACCGATCGCCAGGCGCTGCAGCGTCGGCAACACATCAGCGGTACGTAGTCGCTGGATGAGTTCGGGAGATGACCAGCCATGTTTCATCGATAAGACCTCTGAAAAATCAAAAACCTGCCGGGCACCGGCCCGGCAGGTCATGCTCCGATTTTGCCTGTATTTACTTGGCAAAAGGTTGCGGACGCGGTGTCTTGTCGCTGGACGGCGGCAGGATCGGCATCGCAAACTTGGGCTGATCACCCGTGAGTGTTTTCAGGAAGGCGACGATCTGGCCGTTTTCGCTGTCGTTGAATTTGCGACCCAGCTGCAGGCGGCCCATGGTGTCCACCGCTTGGCTCAAAGTGTCTGCCGCACCGTCATGGAAGTAGGGGTAAGTCAGCTCCACATTGCGCAGGGTGGGCACTTTGAAGTTAAAGCGGTCAACCGCTTTGCCGGTCACGGCGGAGCGGCCCACGGGAGAACCGTCAGCCTCTTTGTAGGGTTCGACCACGCCCATTTTCTGGAACGAGTTGCCGCCGACTGCCGGGCCATTGTGGCAAGCCACGCAGCCACTGGTCTTGAAGAGCTGATAGCCCGCGATTTCGTCTTTGCTCAAGGCTTTGGACTTGCCGCCCAGCCATTGGTCAAAACGTGAGTTGGGCGTGACCAGTGTTTCTTCGAAGGCGGCAATGGCCAACGTGACCTGTTCGATGTCGAGCGGTTCTTTGTTGAACGCCTTTTTGAACTCACCACGGTAAGCGGGGATGGAGGCCAGCATGTCGATGGCCAATTCGTGCGTGAAAGCCATTTCGCCCGGGTTGGCAATCGGACCGCCGGCCTGCGCCTTCAGATCCTTGGCGCGGCCATCCCAGAACTGGGCCACGTTCATGCTGGAGTTGAGCACGGTGGGGGAATTGATGGGGCCTTGCTGCCAGTTGTGGCCAATCGATGTTTTAAGGTTGTCGCTGCCACCCATGCTGAGGTTGTGGCAGGAATTGCAGGAAATGAAGCCGGACTTGGATAGGCGGGGATCGAAAAACAACTTTTTACCGAGCTCCACCACGGCTGGATTGGTGACCTTGGCAGGTTTGATGGGGGAAATGGGTTCTTTGCCAGCCGCTTGCGCTTGAAAAGCCGCCGACAAAATCGTCGTGGCAATGATGGCCGCAGTGATCGATGCTAATTTGATTTTCATATTATTTCCGTGAGTACCTGGCTCCTCTTCACACCCGACCCTTGCAGGTGATGGATGGCCGTTTTATGCACAGTCGCCAGGCGAAAAACTGTGCAATTGCTCACTGAATTTGGAGTACTCTGGACTCAGTCCAAACGGCAGACGCAGTTTATTTCTGACCTATTGGCCAACTTTTGCGCTGGATCAAAGTGACCGGAATGCCCACGTGGCGGCCATGGGTAATCAAAAAGTTTTTGATCTAGAACAAGAAAACGGTCCCGGAGCCGCGATTCCTCGTTATCCCAGCGCGTCGTTCACCTGCTCATTGAATTCGGCCAGGCTGACGGCAATGTTGACCTCACGCGGCAAGGCGTCGCGTGCCGAGAACACGCCCAGAATCTTGCCGCCGTCCGCCACGACGGGCAGGTGCCTGAAGCCACGCTCGATCATGATCAACACGGCATCCGCCACCTTCGTCTCCGGCGGCACGCAGCGCGGGTTGCGCGTCATCACTTCGGTGACCGCTGTTTTGGCGGGGTCGATGGCCTTGGCCAGCACGCGCGTCATCAGGTCGCGTTCGGTCAGGATGCCCAGCAAGGTGCTGGTGGGATCGATGATCAGCACGCTGCCGCAGTTCGCGTGCGTCATCACGCAAGCCGCATCAAACACCGTCGCGCCCGGCCCCAGGCTGATGACGTGGCGTTGCGGCATGGATTGGAAAACGGTGCGTTCGGTCATGGCGGGCTCCTGTTCAGCGTAGTGCTGCGTTGATCTTCTCCAGCGCGGCAGCGCCGGGGCTGAGTTGTGTCACACCCAGCGAATTCAGCGGCGCCGCACAGGTGTTGAGCGAGGTGTGCAGGTCGGTGGCCAGCGCATCCAGGTAGAGCAGGCCGGTGACTACCTCCCCACGCGCCGCGTGCTGCTGCATGTAGCCCATGGCGGCATAGCGGTCGGTCGGGTCGTAGTCGGCGTGCAGCTTGCGCAGGCGCAGCACCGAGCCGTCGTGCTGCGCCACTTCGACCACTTGGCCGGGACCGTATTCGGTGGTGATCTCGCTGCCGGGCGTGATGAAGTCGATGCGGCTGACGGCTTCGTTGTGCTGGCGCACATAGTCGTAGCTCTTGGTGCTGCCGCCGTGGTTGTTGAAGGTGACGCAGGGGCTGATGACGTCGATAAAGGCGGCACCGCCATGCGCCATGGCCCCCTTGATGAGCGGCACCAGTTGCGCCTTGTCGCCTGAAAAACTGCGCGCCACGTAGGTGGCGCCCAGTTGCAGGGCGAGGCCGACCAGGTCCACCGGACTGTCGCTGTTGATGACACCTTTTTTGCTCTTGGAACCCCGGTCGGCAGTGGCCGAGAACTGGCCCTTGGTCAGGCCGTACACCCCATTGTTTTCAACGATGTAGGCCATGCACACGCCGCGGCGCATGGCGTTGGCAAACTGGCCCAGGCCAATCGAGGCCGAGTCGCCGTCGCCCGACACGCCCAGATAAAGCAGGTCGCGGTTGGCCAGGTTGGCGCCGGTCAACACCGAGGGCATGCGCCCGTGCACGGTGTTGAAACCATGCGAGGCTCCTAAAAAATAATCCGGCGTTTTGGAGCTGCAGCCAATGCCCGAGAGCTTCGCGACGCGGTGCGGTTCGATGTCGAGTTCCCAGCAGGCCTGGATGATGGCGGCCGAGATCGAGTCGTGCCCGCAACCGGCGCACAGCGTGGAGATGCGGCCTTCGTAATCGCGCCGGGTGTAGCCGACCTTGTTGGTTTGCAGCGAGGGGTGGTGCAGTTTGGGTTTGGCAATGTAGGTCATGCGAGTTCCTTGGGCTGGACCCGGCTTTTGCGGATGGCGCTGGCAATAAAGCGCGCCGTGATCGGCGTGCCGTCGTAGTGCAGCACGCGCACCAGGCGGGCCGGGTCGATGTCGAGTTCGTTGACCAGCAGCGAGTGCATCTGGGCGTCGCGGTTTTGTTCCACCACAAACACCTTGTCATGCGCGGCAATGAAGTCGGGCACTGACTGCGGAAAGGGAAAGGCGCACAGGCGCAACGCGTTGATATGAATATCGTCGGCTTCCAGCACATCGAGTGCTTCGCGCATGGCTGGGCTGGTCGAACCGAAATAGATCACGCCGAAGCGGGTCGGCTGGGAGGCCGGGCGCAGCACCGGTTGCGGCACCAGGGTGGCAGCGGTTTTGAACTTTTTGAGCAGGCGCTCCATGTTGTAGATGTAGTCCGGTCCGCGCTCGGAATATTGCGCGTAGGGGTTGCGCGTGGTGCCGCGGGTGAAGAAGGCGCCCTTGCTGGGGTGCGTGCCGGGCAGCGTACGCCAGGGGATGCCGTCGCCATCGACATCCTTGTAGCGGCCGAAATCCTTGCCGGCTTCCAGTTCTTCGGCGCTCATGACCTTGCCCCGGTCGTAGTCGCGTTGGTCGTCCCAGGCAAAGGGCTGGCACAGGCGCTGGTTCATGCCGATGTCCAGATCGGTCATGACGAAGACCGGTGTTTGCAGGCGGTCCGCCAGGTCCAGGGCGGCGGCGGCGTGTTCAAAACATT
>JAZKHK010000022.1:0-850 GCA_040385425.1 Pseudomonadota bacterium
AGTCAACGCGCTGCTGCACAGCGGAGCTGAGAGCGTTCGGGACACGTCTCGTCAACTGCGTGAAAAAGCAATTTACGCCTCTCGCTGCTCGGTGAACTACGTCAAGGATGAACCGGTGAAGGCGGTGCTGATTGCCGCCGCCACCGGGGCGGTACTGATGGCCTTGATCAGTTTGGTGAGCCATGCACGAGATCGCCGATAAAGGCTGGAATCTCTTTCTGGTTTGGTACGCCAGCGTACTGACGCGCCATGAAGTCAATCCTATAGTTGAGAAACTTCATTAGGCCGCTTTCGTTTTCCGCCCCCGGTGGTGGGGCTTATCACCACCAAGTCAGAACCAAGAAACATTAACTTTTACTGGAGATTCATTATGAACATTCGCACTACTCTCGCCATTGCCATGACTGCTGTCGTCATGCTCACCGCAACCGGCTGCGCTGTCAGCCGCGGTCAGGAAACCGTGGGCGCTTACGTGGATGACACGGGCATCACCACCCTCATCAAATCACGCTTTGTTGAGAACAAGCAGGTTGACGCTTCCTCGATCAAGGTCGAGACCTTGAATGGCACGGTCATGCTGTCTGGTTTTGCCAAGAGCCTGGCTGAAAAAACCACCGCCGAAAACATCGCCCGCGGTGTGAGCGGTGTGAAATGGGTCAAGAACGAAATTACCGTTCGTCCTTGAATTCAGGCATCTCTCGCCAATTTTTTTAAACACGACACTCAAGGAGTATTCATATGAACTGGGACCGCATCGAAGGAAACTGGAAGCAAGTCACGGGCAAAGCCAAAGAACAATGGGGCAAATTGACCGATGATGATCTGAACGTCATTGCCGGCCGTCGTGACC
>JAZKHK010000022.1:860-21580 GCA_040385425.1 Pseudomonadota bacterium
CGGTGTTGCCAAGGATGACGCTGAAAAGCAGGTCGCCGAGTGGGAACGCAAGGCGACTGATTCCTGGTTCAAGTAGTACCAAAGTCTACCGGGTACGCTCGTACCCCTGATCTGGAAGGTCATGGCTCCGTAGTTCAACACTGGACTACGGAGCTTTTTTGTTTTTGCCGTTGTGCGCACAAAAAAAATCAGGACCATGGTCCTGATTTTTATAAGCTGCAAAGACTTCTATCCTCGAATCACGCGGAGCAGAATCGAGACAACAGCAATGACCAGAAGAATATGAACGAAGCCGCCCAAGGTATAGGAAGTGACCATACCCAGCAGCCACAAAATAATCAGAACGACAGCAATGGTGTACAGCATGTCAAATCCTTTTACTTGGCGACTTCGTGGCCGATGACACCGCCGATAGCAGCACCTGCACCCGTGCATGCCAGTCCACCGCAGAGCACATTGCCAGCGACACCGCCAATGACAGCACCGGTGGCGGTGCTTTTCTCTTGTGTTGTCATGCCGGCGCATCCGCCCAGACCCAAGGCCAGCACCAACATAAGGGCAGACATACCGGCAGTTTGGTTTGATAAAAGTTTCATGATGAATTTCTCCAGATTGAATTAAATAAATGTGGAGTGCTTGACGCGTAACCACAGACGAGAAGTCATTGTTGACATAAGCCAAACAGACTTCAGTGTGCTTGCGTACACACGAAAAGATATTTATCTTTTGCCGAATGTGAGCCAGCACACGGAACTCGGCAGATGGGCGCCCTAAGATGATTCCTGGCCGCCCGATGGTTGTTTAGGCGCACGCTTCTTTAGGCCTCACGCCTGTCATCTGGATGATGAAATGAATTTTTCGCAAACAAATGAGCGTATAAGCAGTGACAGCCTGCGTTTCCACACCACCAAGAGCACCACGAAAAATGACATCGATACATGAAATCATGAAAACCCGGTCACACCCACTGTGAAAACAAGTCATAAAACCATCGGTTGGCTTGTTGGCGTTGTCCTGCTGGTGGTGCTGGGAGTAGCTATGCTGTTCTGGTCCTTCATCCAGATCGAGAAGGCCGCCGAAGAACGTAGCCATATCACCCTCGTCATACGCAGTGCAGAAAATCTGTTATCAGGCTTGCAAGATGCCGAAACCAGCCAGCGCGGCTATTTGTTGACCCGGGACGAGGCCTTTCTGGCGCCCTATGACTCGGTGCGCGATGACATCAAAAACCGCCTGGATACCTTGAATCGCCTGACAAAAATTGGTGAGGCCAAAAAGCATTTGGAACCCCTGAGCGCCTTGGTTGATGAAAAAATGGCAGAACTCGCCCATGCCATTGAGTTGAATCGCAAGCAAAACTTTGCTGCTGCACTGGCGGCGGTACGCAGTGGCACAGGTAAGCGGGCCATGGACTCAATCCGTGCCGAGTTGAGCAGCTTCATCAAGATTGAAACCGATGAGGCGCTGCAACTTGATGCCGAATTTCAAGCCAACATGCGTCACCTGTTGAGCGTTATCGTGATCGCCAGCTTGATGGCCTTGTTGTCGGCCATTGCTTTTGTCATTTTGATTTATCGGGAATCACAGCAGCGGCTCAAGAACCTGGTGCATCTGGAAACCCGGCATTTGCTGGAAGTTCAGGAGACCTTGAACACCCAACTGCAGCAGGCCAATGCCACCTTGCTGGTCAGTGAAGAAAAACTGAGTGTCACGCTCAACTCCATTGGCGATGCCGTGATCGCAACCGACGCTGCCGCTTGCATTACGCTGCTCAATCCGGTCGCTGAACATCTCACCGGCTGGACCCAGGCGCAAGCGCTTGGGCGCCCGGTGAATGAGGTTTTTCACATCATCAACAAGGACACACGCCAATTCGCCACCATCCCGGTCGCGGCCGCCCTGGAACACGGCACGATCCAGGGCCTGGCCAATCACACGGTGTTGATTGCCCGCGATGGGCGCGAGTTTGATATTGCCGACAGTTGCGCCCCGATCAGAAACCTCGACGATCAAGTGGTGGGTGCCGTGCTTGTATTCCGCAATGTCACCGAGGAGTATGCAACTCAGCAGTCCTTGCACGACAGCGCCGAGCTGGTCCAGACGGTATTCAATACCGTCGTGGACGGCATCATCACCCTGCATGCCAAAGACGGTGTGATTGACACGGTGAACCCGGCCGTCGCGGCCATGTTTGGGTATGCCCGCGAAGAGATCATCGGGAAAAACTTCAGCCTGCTGATACCCGAACTCGACCAATCGCATCAAAGTGTCGGGCTCGACCATTACAGCGCCAGTGAAGAGGCACGCATCAGCGGCATCGGACGCGAAGTCATGGGCCGACGCAAGAATGGCAGCACTTTCCCCCTGGAGTTGGCCGTGACCGAAATGCGACTGAAAGGTCAGCGTTATTTCACCGGTGTGCTGCGTGATGTCTCCACTCGCAAGCAGGCGGAAGAGGCGCTCATCAAGGCTGGTGCTTTGCAGAGCGCGATTTTCAACAGCGCCAACTTCTCCAGCATTGCTACCGACGCCAAGGGCGTGATCCAGATTTTCAACGTCGGTGCCGAGCGCATGCTGGGCTACGCCGCTCTGGATGTGATGAACAAGATCACCCCGGCCGATATCTCTGATCCGCAGGAAGTGATCGCACGCGCCAAGGCGCTGAGTGTCGAGCTGGAGACCACGATCACACCGGGCTTTGAGGCGCTGGTGTTCAAGGCCTCGCGCGGCATAGAAGATATCTACGAGCTGACCTATATCCGCCAGGATGGCAGCCGTTTGCCGGCCGTGGTGTCCGTCACGGCACTGCGCGATGCGCAAGAGGCGATCATCGGCTACCTGCTGATCGGCACCGACAACACCGCGCGCAAACGGGTCGAGGCGGAGCGGGCGCAGCTTGACAAAATCCTGCAAGACAAGAATGTGGAGCTGGAGAGCGCCCGGGCTTTGGCGGAGCGGGCCAACCTCGCCAAATCAGATTTTCTCTCCAGCATGAGCCACGAGTTGCGCACCCCGCTGGGCGCGATTCTCGGATTTGCCCAGTTGATGGAAACCGGCTTGCCGCAACCGACGCCCTCCCAGAAGCGAAGCATCGACCAGATTCTGAAAGCCGGCTGGTATTTGCTGGAGTTGATCAACGAAATTCTTGATCTGGCTCTGATCGAGTCCGGCAAGATGACGCTGTCCATGGAGCCGGTATCGCTGACCGATGTATTGCAGGAATGCGAGGCCATGATTGAACCTCAGGCCAAGAAACGCAATATCAAACTGGTGTTCTCACCTGCCAACTCACCTTACTATGTTCAGGCCGACCGGACGCGGGTGAAGCAGGTTCTGATCAACCTGCTGTCCAACGCGATCAAATACAACAAGGTGGGTGGTACGGTTGCCGTGGCATGCACCCAGTGCAGCTCGGGTTTGATTCGTACCAGTGTGCTCGACACCGGCCACGGACTGGCACCGGACCAGTTGGTCCAGTTGTTTCAACCTTTCAATCGCCTGGGGCAAAAGGCGAAGGACGAAGAAGGCACCGGCATTGGCCTGGTGGTGTGCAAGCGGCTGGTCGAGTTGATGAGCGGCGTGATAGGGTTCGAGAGCACGGTCGGTGAAGGCAGCGTGTTCTGGTTTGAACTCTGCCCGACGACCCAACAAGGGCTCAGCTCGACGCGTCAAACTACGCCCGCAGCGGTTACCCCTTTGCAAGTGGAAGCCAGCGCACATTTGCACACCCTGCTGTATGTGGAGGACAACCCGGCCAATCTCATGCTGGTCGAGGATCTCATGGCGCGCCGGCCCAATATCCGTTTGCTGAGTGCCCGTGATGGCAACAGTGGCGTGGCGATTGCGCAAGCGTGGCTGCCCGATGTCATCCTGATGGACATCAATCTGCCTGGCATCAGCGGCCTCAAGGCCCTCGGCATTCTGGCTGCAGACCCTGCTACAGCGCACATTCCGGTCATTGCACTCAGTGCCAATGCCATTCCCCGCGATATCGAGAAAGGTCTGGAGGCTGGATTTTTCCGGTATCTCACCAAACCGATCAAGGTCATCGAATTCCTGAACACGCTGGACTTGGCGCTGAAATTAGCGGATACCCAAGTGGCAGACAAAGCCCTGAAAGACACAACATGATGATTTCCGAAGCCGATATTCTGGGTGCCAGCATCCTGATCGTGGATGATCAGGAGAGCAATATTGCATTGCTCGACCAATTGCTGAGTGAAGCGGGCTACAACCGCGTCAGCTCGACGATGAACCCCGTCGAAGTCTGCGCGCTGCATCGAAAAAACCACTACGACCTGATTCTGCTGGACCTGCAAATGCCCGACATGGACGGGTTTCAGGTCATGGAAGGTCTCAAGACCAATGAGACCGACAGCTACCTGCCGGTCATCGTTCTGACCGCGCAGCCCGGCCACAAGATGCGTGCGCTACAGGCGGGGGCCAAGGATTTCATCAGCAAACCCTTTGACCTGCTGGAAGTCAAGACACGCATCCGCAACATGCTGGAAGTGCGCCTCTTGTACAAGAAGCTGGAGGATTACAGCAAGGTTCTGGAGCAGACCGTGCAGGAACGCACGGCCGAACTGCGTGAGAGCGAGGCCCGCTACCGCAGCCTGACCGAACTGGCATCCGACTGGTACTGGGAGCAGGACGAGAGCGGGAACTTCACCAAGGTATCCGGCCCGGTGCTGGAGATGCTGGGCCTTCAGGTGGAGTCCCTGGCAGGTGATGCCGGCAAGCTCAAGTCGACGGGCTGGAATGAGTCGGAGCGGGAGGTGCTGCGGGCCAGCATTGCGGCCCGGCAACCGTTTCTGGATTTTCTCTTCCACCGCGTCAATTCCGATGGCACTCCCCAGGAGTTTCGGGTCAGTGGTGAACCGATGTTCAACCAGAACGGCCGTTTCCTCGGGTATCGAGGCATCGGTGTGGAAATCACAGCAACGACATAAAACGAACCAACTCGATAACTGCCATGCCTGCACTTCCTAGCCCCAATCAAAACCACCTGCTTGCCGCGCTGCCTGCTGCCGACTTTGATCCTTTGAGCAAACATCTGGAACTGGTCCCGATGCCGCTGGGTCAAATGCTTTACGAGCCTGGCATGCAGTTGCGTCACGCTTATTTCCCCACCACCTCGATCGTGTCGCTGCAC
Organism: Pseudomonadota bacterium; assembly: GCA_040385425.1. Classification (GTDB taxonomy): domain Bacteria; phylum Pseudomonadota; class Gammaproteobacteria; order Burkholderiales; family Burkholderiaceae_C; genus Rhodoferax. The sequence continues at coordinate 6,016 of JAZKHK010000022.1, forward strand.
TACGTCACCGAGTCCGGTGCCTCGGCTGAGACCGCAGGCGTCGGCAATGAAGGCGTGGTCGGCATTTCCCTGTTCATGGGGGGCGACACCACCTCCAGCTCGGCGGTGGTGCAAACGGCGGGCCACGCGTACCGGCTGGATCGGCACTTGCTGATGGAGGAATTCAACCGTGGCGGCCTGATGCAGCGTTTGTTGCTGCGCTACACCCAGGCGCTGATGACGCAAATGGCCCAATCTGCCGCCTGCAACCGGCACCACTCCGTAGAACAGCAGTTGTGCCGCTGGCTGCTGCTGACGCTGGACCGGGTTGGCCCGCAAGAATTGGTCATGACGCAGGAACTGGTCGCCAGCATGCTCGGCGTGCGCCGGGAAAGCGTGACCGAGGCCGCCGGCAACCTGCAAAACGCCGGCTATATCCGCTACCGCCGGGGGCACATTGCCGTGGTCGACCGAGTGGGGTTGGAAACCCGGTCTTGCGAATGCTATGCCGTGGTCAAGAAAGAATTGAAGCGGCTTCTGAATGATGTGCGCTACCGGCAAGAGACGCCAACAGGCCGCTAACACTACGGCGGCAAGACCGCCTTCGCCTTTTGGTTTAATGGCGCACCACTTTTTGCCCTGACCACGTCGTGCCCCGCCACCTGCTCTACCTCATTGTTTTCATCGAAGGCTTTTGCTCCCTCGGGGCCGAGGTCATTGCCCTGCGCCGTCTGGTACCCCACGTCGGCAGCGCCATTGTGGTCACAGCGCCGACCATCGGCCTGTTTCTGTTGGCCCTGGCGCTGGGCTACGGATCGGGCGCGCGGGTCACGGCCCGTTTCACGGCGGTGGTGGCGCGCAACTTCCAGATTTCTGCCTTGCTCGCGGGCCTGGGGCTGGCGCGGATCACGGTGGACGGCCTGTTCACGCTGGTGCAGCCAACCGGGCTGGCCTACCTGTTCTTCATCGGCGGCGTGCTGTGCCCGCTGGCCTGGCTGCTGGGGCAGACCGTGCCGGTGCTCACCAACCTGATGAAACACATGCGCACCGGCGAGGCCAGCGGCTACGCCCTGTACTGGTCCACGCTCGGCTCCTTCCTCGGGTCCGTCAGCCTGTCGTTGGTGGCGATGCAGTGGCTGGGGGTCTCGGCGGCGGTGCTGATCTGTTCCCTGTTGCTGGTACTGGGCAGCCTGCTGCTGGGCGAAAAAACCCGGCTGACCTGGGTAACCGGCTTGATCATCGGCATCGCAGCCACCGCCATCAACCTGCGCCCCAGCCACGAGGTGCTGGACACCGCCTACGCCGACTACACGGTCAAACCGATCGCGCGGCCCGAGCACCTCAACCCGCGTGGTTTCTTCGTCAACAACTCGCTGGCCTCGCTGATGGACGACAGCGAACCGCCGCATTACGCCCGCTACGTGCAGCACTTGCGCCATATCCTGCTGGAAGAACTGGCCTACAAGGAGAAGGACATCCTGGTCCTCGGCGCCGGCGGCTTTACCCTGTCGCACCGCGAGCCGAGCAACCGCTACACCTACGTGGACATCGACGCCAAAATCCGCGAGATTGCCGAGCAGCGCTTCCTGAAGGAGCCGATTCGCGGCGCTTTCATCGTGGACGATGCCCGCCGCTACGTGCGCAGCACTGACAAGCAATATGACGCGGTGGTGGTCGATGTGTTCAGCAGCCACACCTCGATTCCCGGCCACTTGGTCACGCAGGAGTTCTGGCAGGACACCCGCCGCACGCTGACGCCGCAAGGCGTGCTGCTCATCAACCTGATTCTGGACGGACGGCTGGAAACGCCTTACGCCCGCAACCTGCTGGCAACCATCGAAAGCATTTACGGTCGCTGCGCCGTGGAGGTGCTGCACAAATCACAACCCCTGAGCAACGTGATCGTCAGTTGCTACAACAGCAGCCACCCGGGTCAAGGCGCGTCTTACACGGACGAGCGCAACGGGGCCGATGTGGATCGGGCTTTGAAATGACGATGAACACGCTTGAACGCCTGCGCTCTGGCCAACTGGCAGGCACCCGGCGGCTGAAACTGGCCTGTGGTTTGCAAGACTTTCCGCGTGAGATTTTTGATCTCGCCGACACCCTGGAAATCCTCGACCTCTCGGGCAACGCGCTTTCCCAATTGCCCGCGGACCTGCCGCGGCTGAAAAACCTGCGCATCCTGTTTTGCTCGGACAACCAGTTCACCGAATTGCCCGCCGTGCTCGGCCAGTGCCCGCAACTGGTCATGATCGGGTTCAAGGCGAACCAGATCCAGACCGTGCCGGGCACGGCCCTGCCTGCCGCCTTGCGCTGGCTGATCCTCACCGACAACCAGATCCAAGAACTGCCAGCCGACATCGGGCGCTGCACGCGCTTGCAAAAACTCATGCTGGCGGGCAACCAGTTGCAGGCCTTGCCGCCGTCGCTGGCGGCGTGTACCCAACTGGAATTGCTGCGCATTTCGGCCAACCAGTTGACTGAATTGCCCCAGTTCCTGCTCGCCCTGCCCAAACTGTCCTGGCTGGCTTATGCGGGCAACTCGTTTTGCGAGAGCACTGAAAGGACAGCGCTCACCGGGACACCCATCACCCACATCCCCTGGGAGCGTCTGACACTGGCACAGCCACTGGGCGAAGGCGCCTCCGGCGTGATCCACCAGGCGCAGTGGCATCACAGCAAGGGCGTGCAACCCGTGGCCGTCAAACTCTTCAAAGGCGAAGTCACCAGCGACGGCTTGCCGCAAAATGAAATGACAGCCTGTCTGCGGGCCGGCGCGCACGCTCATTTGATCCCGGTCCTGGGGCAGGTCGCGGATCATCCCGAGGGGGTACGTGTCATGGTCATGGCGCTGATCAACCCGGCGTTTTGCAATCTGGCCGGGCCGCCCAGCCTGGACTCCTGCACCCGCGACATCTACGCCGCCGACACCTGCTTTGATCTGGCGACCGTGTTGCGCATGGCGCAGGGCATCGCCTCCGTGGCCCGGCACCTGCACGCGCAAGGTCTCATGCACGGCGATTTGTATGCCCACAACATCTTGCATGGCGGGCAAGGACGGGCGCTGCTTGGCGATTTCGGCGCCGCGTCTTTTCTGGCGCTGCAGGATCGGCCACAAGCCCACGCGCTGCAACGCCTGGAAGTACGGGCTTACGCCTGCCTGCTGGAAGAACTGCTGGAACGCTGCGCCGCGCCTGCGGACTCCCACGCCACGCTGGCAGCGCTCACCGGCCTGAAAGCAGCCTGCTTGCAAGAAGAAGCCCATGCCCGCCCGCTTTTTCATGAAATTGAACAGGTTTTGATGAATCTGGCTTCTCCCGACCTTTAAGGGCGTCTGCGATCGGGGTCATCAGCCCCCCTGGACCGGGATGCTCCCGTAATTTCCCGGACAATCGGGCCATGCATCTCCTGATTCCCTTTGCCTTTGGCAGCTCCGAAGGCGCCGCCGCCGCCCTGCCCGCCCTGAAACTGCCGCACCTTGACAAACTGCTGTCCCGCCTGACACCCGAGCCGCTTGATGCGGGCGATGAATTCAGCCTGTCGCCGCCCCACGAGCGCGCCCTGGCCCGCGCCCTGGGTCTGCCAATCGAAGACGGTTTGCTGCCCTGGGCCGCGCTGCAAGCTAGAGAGCCGGGCGCCTGGGCGTTCATCACGCCCTGCCACTGGCAAGTGGGCACCAACCACATTGCCATGAGCGGGCAAGAACTGCCGGATTTCCCGGCGCAGGAGTCGCAAACCCTGCTGGCGGCCATGCGCCCTTACTTTGAAGAGGACGGCATCGCGCTGCGCTACGACCAGCCCATGCGCTGGCTGGCCCGAAGCACCCAATTTGACGGCCTCGCCACCGCCTCGCTGGACCGCGTGGTCGGGCGCAACGTGGAGCACTGGATGCCGCGCTCGCCAGCCGCTGCCCCCTTGCGCCGCTTGCAAAACGAGATGCAGATGCTGCTCTACACCCACCCGGTGAACGACGCCCGGGCTGCGCGCGGCGTGCCGCCGGTCAACTCCTTCTGGCTGAGCGGCACCGGGACTGCCCCGCAGCCGCTGCCCGCCCCGGAGCGTTCGCCGCTGGTGATCAGCAGCTTGCGCGATGCCGCGCTCCATGAAGACTGGGCCGCGTGGGCGCAAGCCTGGGCCACGCTGGATGCCACCGAATGCGTCGCTTTGCTGGCCGCGCTGGAGCGGGGTGAAAGCAGCCAGCTCACCCTCTGCGGCGAACGCTGCGCGCAGACATTCAACGACCATCCGCAACCTTTTTCGAAGCGTTTTATGAACCTTTTTGGCACCCAGCCCGCGTCCAGCGTGCTTAAGAAGCTATGAAAATAATAGCAAGAGACATTCCCCCCCGCTCGGCCTGGACCCTGGAGCAAGCGGGCATTCATCCCCTGCTGGCCCAACTCTACGCGGCGCGCGGCGTGCAAAGCACGCAGGAACTCGACGACGGTCTGGCGCATCTGATTCCACCGGCTCAGATGCGGGGCTTGAGCGAAGCTGCCAAGCTGCTGGCCGACGCCATAGCCGCCAACAAAAAACTCTGCGTCGTGGCCGACTACGACTGCGACGGCGCCACCGCCTGCGCCGTGGCCCTGCGCGGCCTGCGCCTGCTGGGCGCAAAACACGTGACTTACATCGTGCCCGATCGCGTGGTGGACGGCTACGGCCTCACCGCCCCGATCTCGCAGCGCGTCAAGGACAGCGGCGCCGATGTGCTGATCACGGTGGACAACGGCATCGCCAGCTTTGACGGCGTGGCCACCGCCCGACGCCTGGGCCTGCAGGTGCTGGTGACCGATCACCACTTGCCAGCCTCGGTCAAGGGCCGGATCGAGCTGCCCGAGGCGGACGTCATCGTCAACCCGAACCAGCCGGGCTGCAGCTTCGAGAGCAAATCCATCGCCGGCGTCGGCGTCATGTTCTATGTGCTGCTGGCACTGCGCGCCGAATTGCGCCAGCGCGGCCTGTTCGACGCCGCCAGCCAGCCCAAGCTCGACGTGCTGCTGCCCTTGGTTGCGCTCGGCACCGTGGCCGACGTGGTCAAGCTCGACGCCAACAACCGCCGCCTCGTCGCTCAAGGGCTCAAACGGGTCAGAGCCCTTGCCCTGCCTGCGGGACTAGCTTCTCTTTTTATAGCAGCCGGACGCCAGGCGGAGGTCGCCACCACCTTCGACTTCGGCTTTGCCCTGGGGCCGCGCATCAACGCCGCCGGTCGCCTGTCGGACATGACGCTGGGCATTGAATGCCTGCTGACCGACGACCCGGCTCGGGCGGACGAACTGGCCAAAATGCTGGACGGTATCAACCGTGAACGGCGCGAGATTGAGGGCACTATGCGCGAGCAGGCGTTCGAGATTGCCGAATCCCTGTTTGACGTCGATGACGAACCGCCGCCCGCCATCTGCGTCTTTGACCCCGATTTTCATGAAGGCGTGGTCGGTATCGTGGCCTCGCGCATCAAGGACAAGCTGCACCGCCCCACGTTTGTGTTTGCCTCCAGCGCCGCGCCGGGCAAGGAGCACGAACTCAAAGGCTCAGGCCGCTCCATCCCCGGTTTTCACCTGCGCGATGCACTCGATCTGGTGGCCAAACGCTACCCCGGCGTGCTGCTGCGTTTTGGCGGCCATGCCATGGCGGCGGGCTGCACCATTGCCGAAGAAAATTTCGACACTTTCGAGCAGGGCCTGAACGAGGTGGCGCAAGAGTGGCTGGACGCCGCCACGCTGACCCGGCGCCTGGACACCGACGGGCCGCTCAAGCCCGAGTACCGGCGCATTGAACTGGTGGACGTGCTGCACAAAGAGGTGTGGGGCCAGGGCTTTGCGCCACCCACCTTCAGCGAAGAGCTGGAAGTGGTGTCGCAACGGCTGGTGGGCGAAAAGCATCTCGCCCTCAAACTCAAACACCAGGGCCAGCCGGTGGACGGCATCTGGTTTGGCCATACCGAGCCGCTGCCGGCCCGCGTCAAACTGGCGTTTCGGCTGGACGCCGACGCCTGGAATGGCGTGCGGCGCGTGCGTTTTCTGGTGGAAGCGGCTGAAATTTAAGTCTTTTAGGGCTCTAGCCCCTATGGTACCTGCACAGTTCGCTATTTAATTGATAGCAAACTGCTGATGCAGGCGTCAATTAAAAGGTTTCCCAGTCGTCGTCATTCTTGGCTGTAGCCGCTGCGGGAGCTGCGGTACGGGCTGGGGCCGCAATCGCTTTGGGCGCGGGGGCCGCCAGCTTGGGTTTGACAGCGGGGCGGGCCAGCTTCGGGGCCGCCTGAGGCGCCAGGCGGGGAGGCGCTTGCCGGGGAGCCTGCTTCGCGTATTGCGTGACGGGAGAAGTGGAAGTCCCCACGTTGAACACCGACACCACTTGCGCCAGCCGCTGCGCCTGGTCATGCAGGGCAGAAGCCGCCGCCGCCGACTCTTCCACCAAAGCCGCATTTTGTTGCGTCATCTGGTCGAGGTTGGCCACGGCCTGGTTCACATGGCCAATGCCTTCGCGCTGCTCGGTGGACGAGGCGGTGATTTCGCCAATCAGGTCGGTCACGCGCTGCACGCTGCTGACAATCTCGCCCATGGTCTGACCGGCCTGCTCGACCTGCCGGGAGCCGGACTCCACCGTTTCCACCGACACATTGATCAGCGTCTTGATCTCCTTGGCCGCCTCGGCGGAGCGCTGCGCCAGGCTGCGCACTTCAGATGCCACCACGGCAAAACCACGCCCTTGTTCACCGGCACGCGCCGCTTCCACAGCGGCGTTGAGCGCCAGGATATTGGTCTGGAAAGCAATGCCGTCAATGGTGCCGATGATGTCGGCAATCTTGCGCGACGATTCCGTGATGTGGCGCATGCTGTTGACCACCTGGCCCACCACCTCGCCGCCGCGGGTGGCCACCTGGGCCGCCGTGCCGGCCAGTTGATTGGCCTGGCGTGCCGTATCGGCCGACTGGTTCACCGTGTTGGTCAGTTCCACCATGCTGGCGGCAGTTTGCTGCAGATTGGAAGCCGTTTGTTCGGTCCGGCTGGAAAGGTCGTGGTTGCCGTTGGCAATTTCGCTGGACGCGGTGGAAACCGATTCCACGCCGGTGCGCACTTCGCCGACCAAACCGCGCAAGCGGACCACCATGTCCGACAGCGAACCCAGCAGCTCGCCGAATTCGTCCTTGCGCGTGTCATGCACATTCTGCGTCAGGTCACCGGCGGCAATGGCTTGCGTCAACGTGACGGCCCGCTCCAGCGGCCGCGTGATGGAGTGCACCAGCGCCGACGTCAGAAACACACCCAGGGCAAACACCAAAGCCACCAGGCCATAGCCGATCATGGAAGACTGCTGGCGTGCCGCCTGCATTTGCTGCACGGCGGCATCACGCTGCTGTTCCTGCAGCTTGACCATTTTGTCGAGCGCACCCAGGTAGCGTGCGACTGTCGGCGTCAATTCATTGTCCACCACGGCCTGCGTGGCGGCGGCATCGCCGGCCAGCTTGACTTCCTTGATCTTGCCGATCAAGCCGCGGGCTGCCGTGCGCAGGGCGGCAATTTCTTCGAGTGTTTTCTTGTCCTCATCGGTGGAGGCGACCTTGATGACTTTGGCCTGAATCTCGCTGATCTGGGCCACCAGGGTCTGGATTTTGGCGTCGTAAAGCGTGGCCAAGGCCTGATCGGTGGTGACCGCACCGCCCACAATCATGATCGTCGTGCTTTCAATCGCGCCGCGCCAGCGCACTGTCGTCGTGATCTTGTCTTCATAGGAAGCGATCGATGCCATGGCATCCTCCATGATGCGACTGGTCTGGCTTTGCGTCCAGACCGCCACCGCCAGCATCGCAATGAGAAGACCCAGAAGAGAAGTCCACAACCGGTGCGACACGCGCAAATCATTGAATTTCATTTTTGTCCTGTTTGAAACACCGCAGCAACCCTTTGACGGGAACCATCCGGACGCATTTTTAAATCCGGGGCGGTGGCTATCATACTTTCCATTTAGCTGCCATATTCCGGCATAAGACCCTACGATCCGACATCATCGACTTATCTGCCCGGCTCAATCCTCAACGCCTAAAATAAGCGTGTGATTCCCATCCTCAACGCCGACCTCCATTGCCATTCCGTTGTCTCCGACGGCACCCTCACCCCGAAGGCTCTGGCCGCACGCGCCAAAGCCAATGGCGTGGAGCTGTGGGCGCTCACCGACCATGATGAAATTGGTGGCCAGCAACGTGCAGCGGCGGCGGCCCATGCGCAAGGCATGCACTACCTCACCGGCGTGGAAATCTCAGTCACGTTCATCGGCCAGACCGTGCATATCGTGGGACTGGGGTTCGACCCCGACAACCAGGCCTTGATCAACGGCCTGATTCAAACCCGCGGCGGCCGCGGACAACGAGCCCTGGACATGGCGGCCGGCCTCGCCAAGGTCGGCATTCAGGGCGCCTATGAAGGGGCGCTTCAATTTGCCGGCAACCACGACCTGATTTCACGCACCCACTTTGCCCGTTTTCTGGTGGAAAGCGGCGTCTGCCGCGACACCTCGGAAGTGTTCCGCAAGTATTTGATCGAAGGCAAGCCCGGCTATGTCGAGCACCGCTGGGCCACCCTGAAAGATGCCGTGAGCTGGATTACCCAGGCTGGTGGCGTGGCCGTCATCGCCCACCCGGCGCGCTACAAATTCACGCCGAACCAGGAATTCGCCCTGTTCACGGAGTTCAAGGGGCACGGCGGGCAAGGCGTTGAAGTGATCACCGGCAGCCACACCCCTGCTGAATACATCACTTACGCCGACACCGCCCGCGAATTTGGCCTGGCCGCCAGCCGGGGCAGCGACTTTCACAGCCCCGACGAAAGCCACACCGAACTGGGCACGCTCCCTTTGCTGCCGGGCAATTTGACGACCGTCTGGGAATTGCTGGCTGACCGCATCCAATATGCAGCGGATAGCAGCCCGGAGGCCGGTGCCTCCACGGGCGCCTGACTCCCCATGTCATTCTGGCGCACCCAACAAGGTGCCGGGGTTTTGCTTATCGTGCTGGCGGCACTCTCCTTTGCTTTGCTGGACACCACCACCAAATACGCCACCACCTTGGCACCGGTGCTGATGTTGCTGTGGTTCCGCTATGCATTTCAGGCCATGGTGACCTTTGCACTGCGGTTTCCGGTACAAGGCTGGCGCCTGCTGGACACGCCCAACCCGCGCTTTCAGGCCCTGCGGGGCGTGTTGCTACTGGTCACCAGTGCCTGCTCATTTTTTGGTTTGCAGTACCTGCCAGTGGGCGAGTTCACCGCCATGGTGATGTTGTCGCCGCTGGTTGCCACCGCACTGGCCGCCTGGCTATTGAAAGACCACGTTTCTCCGCAGCGCTGGCTGTTGATGGCGGCAGGCCTCGGCGGCGTGCTGCTGGTGGTACGCCCCGGCGGCCAGGTGTTCAGTTGGGCGGTGTTGTTTCCGGTCTTGCTGGTCGGTACTTACGGCTGGTTTCAGGTGCTGACCAGCCGTTTGAGCGCGCAAGAAAACCCCTACACCACACACTTTTATACCGGGCTGGTGGGCACCCTGGTGATGAGCCCATTTGCGGTTTATAGCTGGGACACAGCGGCCCTGCTCGCGCACTGGCCCTGGTTTGTGATGGTTGGCTTTTGGGGAACTTTTGGCCACTTGATGCTGATCCGGGCCTACATGCGCGCCTCCGCCCCGGTGCTGACGCCATATCTCTATACCCAAATTGCCTTTGCCACCTTGAGCGGATGGCTGGTGTTCCAGCATGTCCCCGACGCCCTGGCCTGGCTCGGCATTGTCGTGATTGCGGCCAGCGGTGTGGGCAACGCCTTGCTGTCGGCCCATGAGATGGTCAAGATCAAGCAGCGCCGGCCCCTCGCCACCTGAGTTGAACCAAACGCAATTACCCCCTTAACGGATTCCCCGACAATACGCCCATGGCCCAACTATTTGAAGTTCACCCCGATAACCCGCAACTCCGGCTTTTAAAGCAGGCGGTCGCCCTGCTGGAAAAAGGCGAGATCCTGGCGGTGCCCACCGATTCCAGCTATGCCCTGGTCTGCCATCTGGACGACAAGGCCGCCGCCGACAAACTGCGCCGCATCCGGGGCGTGGACGACAAGCACCACCTCACCCTGCTGTGCCGTGACCTGAGCGAACTGGCCAACTACGCCAAGGTGGACAACCAGCAATTCCGGCTCATCAAGTCAGCGACACCCGGGCCTTACACCTTCATTCTGGAAGCCAGCAAGGAAGTCCCGCGCCGCCTGAGCCACCCGGCGCGCAAGACCATTGGCCTGCGGGTGCCCGACCATCAAGTGCTGCAGGAGCTCCTGGCCCTTCACCACGGGCCTTTGCTAGCTACGACTTTGATAGCGCCTGGTGAAGCTGAGCCGCTCAATGACGCGCAAGACATTCTTGAGCGTTTCAAGAACCAAATTGCCGCCGTCATCGACGCGGGCGCCTGCGCCCTCGAACCCACCACGGTGGTGGACCTGTCCAACGGCGATCCGGTGGTGATTCGCGAAGGACGCGGTGCACTCTCTCTCCTTGGCCTTTAACCGCCACTTTCCTCTTTGAGACAATGACCTGATGGATATTGCACACCTGATTCAAACCGTTGCGCTTTATGCGCTGCCGGTGCTATTTGCCATCACGATTCATGAGGCAGCTCACGGCTACGTGGCCCGGTATTTTGGCGACAACACGGCCTACATGCTGGGGCGTGTCACGCTCAATCCCCTGAAGCACATTGACCCGATGGGCACAATTTTGATGCCCCTGCTGCTGTACTTTGCCACCTCGGGCGCCTTCCTGTTTGGTTACGCCAAACCGGTTCCGGTGCGCTTCGGCAACCTGCGCAATCCCAAGCGCCACATGATCTGGGTGGCACTGGCCGGGCCGGGCGTCAACTTCATCCAGGCCTTTCTCTGGGGTGCCCTGTTCATCATCCTGAAAGGCCTTGACGTGACCGAGCCCTTTTTTATCAAGATGGCGCAAGGCGGCATTCTGGTCAATTTGGTGATGTTTGCGTTCAACCTGTTCCCATTACCGCCGCTGGATGGCGGGCGAATTCTGGTGGGCTTATTGCCTTACCGTCAGGCCGAGATGGTCTCGCGGGTGGAGCCTTGGGGGTTTTTCATTGTGATGGCGCTCGTGATTTCAGGGATCGTCAGCACACTGTGGCTACAACCCTTGATGGCCCTGAGCTATGGTTTGCTGAACATTTTGTTAACCCCGTTCGCCATTATTTTTGGTTAGACCCTGCCTTTCTGTACAAAAAATATTCATGAGTTCCAAGCGCTTCCTGACCGGCATCACCACTTCCGGCACCCCCCATCTGGGCAATTACGTCGGCTCCATTCGCCCCTCGGTGCGGGCCAGCCTGCGCCCAGATGTTGAGAGTTTCTATTTTCTGGCCGACTACCACGCCCTCATCAAGATCGATGAGCCTTCACGCATCCAGCGTTCCACGCTGGAGATTGCAGCGAGCTGGCTGGCAGCCGGGCTGGACCCCGAACGCGTCATCTTTTACCGCCAGTCGGATGTGCCTGAAATTCCGGAACTCACCTGGTTTCTGACCTGCGTCACCGGCAAGGGCATCCTGAACCGGGCCCATGCCTACAAAGCCTCGGTGGACAAGAACACCGCCGCCGGCAGCGACCCCGACTCCGACGTGAGCGCCGGCCTGTTCATGTACCCGGTGCTGATGGGCGCGGACATTTTGATGTTCAACGCCCACAAAGTCCCCGTCGGGCGCGACCAGATCCAGCACATCGAGATGGCGCGCGACATGGCGCACAGCTTCAACCATCGCTATGGCGAGCATTTTGTGCCGCCAGAAGCCGAGATCGAGGACGACGTGGCCACACTGCCCGGCCTGGATGGCCGCAAGATGAGCAAGAGTTACGACAACACGATCCCGCTCTTTGCGCCGCGTGAACAACTCAAGAAACTCATTTCCAGCATCGTGACCGATTCGACCCCGCCCGGCGAACCCAAAACCGTGGAAGGCTCTGCGCTGTTCCAGATTTACCAGGCCTTTGCCACACCCGAAGAAACCACCGCCTTGCGCCAGGCCTATGCCGATGGCATAGCCTGGGGTGATGCCAAACAACGTGTGTTCGAGCGCATCGACCGCGAAATCGCGCCCATGCGTGACGCGTATCTGGCACTAATGAACGACCCCGCCAAAATTGAGGCTATCCTGCTGGCAGGCGCCGCCAAGGCGCGCCAGATCGCCACGCCTTTCATGGGCCGTCTGCGCCACGCCGTGGGCTTGCGCGACCTGCGCGCGCAGGCTAGCATCAAAGTCGCCAAGGCGGCCAAAGCGGCCAAACCCCTGTTCAAGCAATACCGGGAAAAGGACGGCAAGTTCTACTTCAAGCTGCTGGATGTGGATGGCCGTCTGCTGCTGCAAAGTCTGGGCTTCGACTCCCCCAAAGAAGCCGGCCAATCCATTGGCTTATTGCAAACGCAAGGTGCCTCGGCCTTGCCCGCGTTGGCAGACAAGCTGCAAATCAGCACCGAGGTGGAGGCACTGGCTATTGACACGGCACTGCAGCAGTTGACCGCTTCGGATTGAGTGCAAACGTACGAGAATGACGGTGTATGCTGGTGCTAATATGCACTGGTAATTGTCACAAATTGATACATTTTGAAATTAACCAGTCGGTACGTCAGTTTTTTTCGCCAGTTAAGCCTTCGAACCCAGATCGGACTGACAGCCGGTCTGGTCTTGAGTTTCATGCTGCTGGCGCAGGCATTGCTTCTTTTTTCTGCAGCACGCGACGAACTGAAACAAAGCCTCTCTGGACAACTTGAAGTTCTGGTCAGCCGGGTAGCGGCCGAACTGGACGACAAGATGCTGATGCGCGTCGTCTTGCTGGAAGCCATGGCGAGCAAGTTTCCGCTGGAAGCGCTGAAAACCGACCAAGAGGTTGAGCGTTACTTCCGCGACTCGCCGAACCTTTCGACCCTGATTGACGATTTTTACCTGTTTTCCCCTCAAGGCATCCTGCTTGTCGATTGGCCTCTTGCGCCTGGACGAAGAGGTTTGGACATGACAGAGCGCGACTACATTCAGGGCGTCATCCAGAATGGGAAGACCAGTATCTCGAAACCCATTCTGGGCAAAGCAACCAAGCAACCCATCGTCGTCATTGCGGTTCCGATCCACAATGCAGAAGGCAAGCTGGTGGGCATTCTGGGCGGCGTCGTCAATCTTCAAAAGTCACGCCTGCTGGACCCTTTGTCCACCACACGCGTCGGACAGACGGGCTATTTCTATCTGGTGGGTCCCGAGCGACTGACCATCATGCACCCCGACCGGAGTCGGGTGCTTAAAGCCATTACAGATCCAGGTGTGAATCCCCCGCTTGATCGCGCGTTGAATGGCAGCTTCGAGGGCACCGAGGAAGGCATCAACAGCAGCGGGCTTCAAGGTTTGTTCAGCTTCAAACGGCTTCCCCGCACGGAATGGGTCCTGGCTGCCGTGCTGCCATCCAGCGAAGCCCTGGCGACGGTCGATAAATTGCGTTTGCGGGTTTCCTTGCTCACCGCCTTGGCCCTGATTCTGTCCATGACGGTCATTTTGTTCATCGTGAGGCGCTTCACGCATCCTCTGGAAGTGCTGACGGACTTCCTTAAATCAACCCAAACCCTGGCCATGCCACCGGTACTCGTGCATAGCTGCAAGGAAACCGATCGCTTATCGGATGCGTTTTCCGAGTTTGTAGCCCAGCAAAAAATCTCCCAGACCGAACTCGCTCTTGCGTCCCAACGCGCCGAAGCCACCAATGCCGACCTTCGCATCGCTGCCATCGCTTTTGAATCCCAGGAAGGCATGTTCATTACCGATGCCGACAGCACGATTCTGCGGATTAATCAGGCCTTCACCCATATCACCGGCTATACCTCGGAAGAAGTGATTGGCCAGACCACGGACTTGCTCAACTCGGGGCGTCACGACGAAAATTTCTATGCGGCCATGAAAGAGAGTCTCCAGTTCACCCGATCCTGGCGGGGCGAGATCCTGAACCGGCGCAAGGACGGCGAGGTTTACCCTCAATGGCTCACGATTACCGGGGTGACGGACAGCAACGGGGCACTGACCCATTATGTTTCCACGCTCACCGACATCAGCCTGCGCAAGGCGGCTGAAGAAAAAATCCAGCACCTGGCCTTTTACGACCCCCTCACCCAGTTGCCCAACCGTCGGCTGCTGGTTGACCGACTGCAGCAAGCCATCGTGTCCAGCACGCGCAATGAGCGTCCCGGCGCTCTGCTGTTCATCGATCTGGATAACTTCAAGATACTCAATGACACCTTGGGCCACGACAAAGGCGACCTCCTGCTGCAGCAAGTGGCCCAGCGTCTGGCAACGTGTGTCCGCGATGGCGACACCATTGCCCGCCTGGGAGGTGACGAGTTCGTCCTCGTGCTCGAAGACTTGAACGGGAATGCCCATGAAGCAGCCACTCAAGCTGAAACGGTGGGAGAAAAAATACTGGCCGCCCTCAACCTTCCCTATTCTCTGGCGGGTCACGTTTATCACAACACGCCAAGCATTGGCATCACCCTGTTTGCAGACCATCTCAGCAGCGTCGATGAACTGATGAAACATGCCGACCTCGCCATGTACGAGGCCAAGAAAGCAGGCCGAAACACCTTGCGTTTCTTCGATCCGCAGATGCAGGCGACGGTCAGCGCCCGAGCCATGCTGGAAAAAGACTTGCGCGAAGGCTTGCAACAGCAGCAATTCATCCTTTTTTATCAGCCGCAAGTCAATGCAGCGGGATGGATCACGGGAACAGAGGCGCTGGTGCGCTGGCAACATCCGCAACGCGGACTGGTGTCCCCTGATGTTTTCATTCCACTGACCGAGGAAACCAATCTGATACTGCCTTTGGGCCTGTGGGTGCTGGAAACCGCCTGTCAACAGTTGGTCGCCTGGAGCAAGATACCTGCCACAGCGCACTTGAGCGTTGCTGTCAATGTCAGTGCCGTGCAGTTCCGTCAAGCAGATTTTGTCGAGCAGATCCTGGCCGTGCTTCAGCGCAGCGGTGCCAACCCGCACAAGCTCAAGCTGGAGTTGACTGAAAGCCTGCTGCTGGACAACATGGAAGAAATCATTGCCAAGATGACCACCCTGAAAACATGGGGCATCGGCTTCTCGCTGGATGACTTTGGCACCGGTTATTCATCGCTCTCTTACCTGAAACGACTGCCCCTGGACCAGTTGAAAATCGACCATTCTTTTGTACGCGACTTGCTGAGCGACCCCAACGACGCAGCCATTGCCCGCACCATTGTGGCTCTGGCCCATAGTCTGGGCTTGTCGGTGATTGCCGAAGGTGTGGAAACCGAAGCCCAACGGAATTGCCTCGCTCTGCAGGGATGTGATGCTTACCAGGGCCATCTGTTCGGCAAACCTTTGCCCGTTGCAGATTTTGAGCAACTGCTGCATTCGGCAGAGATTGAAAAGCTTGAGGTGGCGCGCGCTTGAAGCGGGCCAAGCCGCTGGTACAATGGCAGCCGAACGAGATGGGAGAAGTGGCAGAGTGGCCGAATGTACCTGACTCGAAATCAGGCGTACCGCAAGGTACCG
>JAZKHK010000023.1:0-11737 GCA_040385425.1 Pseudomonadota bacterium
TGATGGGCGTGTCGCGCTGGCGGCAGACCTCGATCAGCCGGCGCGTCTGCGCTTCGACACCGTTGGCCGCATCGATCACCATCAGCGCCGAGTCCACGGCGGTCAGCACGCGGTAGGTGTCTTCGGAGAAGTCCTTGTGGCCGGGGGTATCGAGCAGGTTGATGACATGCTCGCGGTACAGCATCTGCATCACCGACGACGCGACCGAAATGCCGCGCTGCTTTTCAATTTCCATCCAGTCGGAGGTGGCGTGGCGCGTGGCTTTGCGCGCTTTCACCGAGCCGGCAATCTGGATCGCGCCCGAGAACAGCAGCAGTTTTTCGGTCAGCGTGGTTTTACCGGCATCGGGGTGGGAAATGATGGCAAAAGTGCGGCGGCGGCGGGTTTCAGCGAGGAATGACAAGGTAAAAATCCAAAAAATCAGGGTTAGACGTGCCTGGGGTGGTCGCAGAACATGGCATGGCGGTCCGCTGGACCAGTAGATGATCCTGGGCTGCGCTTTGAACGGATTTTAAGTTGACAACGCGTAATGCCGCCACCGAACGGATGCAGGAAACTGATTCGCTATGAATCATGAAACCAGCTTGACCTTCAATCACCTTGATTACCTGGATGGTTGGCGAGGTTTGGCGATTGTTTTTCTCTTGATCGGTCACTTTTTTCCGGTGCCCGGAATCAATTTGGGAACAGTGGGCGTGAATTTGTTCTTTGTGCTTTCCGGTTATTTGATGGGGCAGTTGCTGTTCATTAAAGAAACCGCCCTACCGGTCTTTTACCGAAGACGAATTTCGAGAATCGTGCCGGCACATGTTTTCTTCATTTTGGCCATGACGCTGTTTTACGTATTTACCGGCAAGCCTGTAGATGGGTACGAGACGCTGGCGGCGCTGTTTTTTGTGAATAACTACTTTCAAGGGGAATTGGGCAAGAGCGTAATGCCCTTGGGGCACATCTGGTCCTTGTCGGTCGAGGAGCATAGCTACCTGCTTTTGTCGCTGGTGGCCCTCGCCGCGCGACAAGGCGGTTTGAATGCCCGGCGAACCGTGGCCGTCTTGGCCCTGTGTTTTTCAGCGATGGGGTTTTGGTACTGGCGCCATTACGCCGGTCCAGAACTGGTGTTTGGCAAGTGGATTCGTTCAGAGGTTTCGGCTTACGGCATATTTGTGTCCACCTTTCTGCTTCTCTTTTTTGCAAAAAGAAAAATACCGAGGCTTCCCGTTCTTGTCTATCCCATGCTGTTGTGTACTGGGATCATGATGCATTGGTGGTCCATTCCGGCTCCGTTCAGAACGACCTTGGGGGTAGGGTTGCTGGCCCTGGCGGTGAACCTGCTGCCCAATGCGCCGCCCTACATTCAGCAGGTCCTTGCATTCAAACCACTCAGGTTCATGGGCTTGTGGTCTTTCTCCATTTATCTGTGGCAGCAGCCGTTTTATTTGGCAGCGTACAAGGGCATCATTCCTGGCTATGTGGCCATTTCGCTGGCAATGGTCTGCGGTACGCTCTCGTTTTACTTGTTGGAGCGACCGCTACGCACATACCTGAACCGGGTTTGGCTCAAAACGGGGCAGCCCAGGCTCAAACCTGTTTGACCTGACTTGCCCGTGCGAACCTCTTGTGCTGCCCCTACTTATCGTGCTGATATTGATGGCTTGAGGGCCATCGCCGTGCTGTCGGTGATGGTCTTTCACGCGCATGATGCCGCGCTGCCGGGGGGCTTTGTCGGGGTCGATATCTTCTTCGTCATCTCGGGCTACCTGATCTCCCGGCACATTGCCGAAGAAACGGCGAGCCAGCGGTTTTCATTGCTGGAGTTCTACCGGCGGCGCATTCGACGCATCATGCCGATGATGATGACGGTCGTGGCGGCGACTTTGTTGGCGTCACTGTTTATCTTGACGCCTGATGAAACCAGGGCCGTTGCTAAGTCGGCGGTCTGGGCACTGGCGTCGATGGCCAATATTCACTTCTGGCGGGAGTTGGACTCCGGCTACTTTGCCAGCAGCAGTGCCGAGTTGCCCTTGCTGCATCTGTGGTCGCTGGGGGTTGAAGAGCAGTTTTATCTTCTGTGGCCCGTGCTGCTGTCGCTTGGCGTGCGCAAGTTGCGCCCAGCCATGCTGTTGTTCGGTATTGCGGTGCTGGCGGTGCTCTCGTTTGAGCTGGCGTCCCGGGTTTTTCCTGTTGACGCTTCGTTCGCCTATTACATGCTCCCCACGCGCATGGGGGCGTTGCTGCTGGGGGCGCTGGCTGGGGTTGCGGGTGCTTGCATGCCGTGGCAACTGGGGCCGGGCGCGGCCCGTATGGTCGGCTGGCTGGGGGCCGCGCTCGTTGCCGCCAGCCTGTGGGCGATTGACCGGCACGCCCCGTTTCCCGGCTGGCTGGCGTTGCCGCCGGCGCTTGGTGCTGCCTTCCTCATCCTCGCGGGGGAGCCGCGGGCGCATCCGGTGTCCGTCCTGGCCTCGGCTCCCTTGGTGTTTGTCGGCAAGATTTCGTATTCTGCTTACCTCTGGCATTGGCCACTGTTCGCCTTGTATCGCTATGGTTATGGTGAGCCTGGAATTCCCGCGTGTGCCGCGTTGTTGGTCACAACGCTTTTGCTGGCCTGGCTGAGCTTTGTATGGATAGAGCGGCCAACGCGCAGTTCAAGCGCGTCGTTCAGCACGATTGCACTGCGCCAGTTTGCCGTGCCGGCCGTGGTGTTGCTTGTCCCTTCGCTGCTGGTGATTTATGCCGGGCGCATCGGCTTGCCGCTGGCGCCGTCTGACTATCTGGTGCAACTTGAGCGCGTGCGCGAGACCACCCGCCCTGCCTTCACCTTTGATTGGGTCTGTCAGCGCCAACGGCTTGCTGCCTCCGACCTGCGCGACCCGCGCTGTGTGCTGGGCGCGCCCGGTTTGGACGCGCCGCGCGCCATCCTGTGGGGTGACTCCAACGCAGCCCACTACATACCCATGGTTCAAGCCTTTGCAACGCGTGCCGGAGTGCGGTTTCGCAATGTCGCGGTGGGCTCCTGCCCGCCCTTGTTCGCTGACCCGCGGCCGTATGTCGAGGCCCGCCGCGTCAGCGACTGCCTGGCCTCCGCTGCCGTGATTCGTGGCCAGCTTGAGAAGTATCCGGTGGTCTTGATCTCTGCGGCCTGGTCCACTTACCTCGCCCGCTCGTCGGGCTTCATCGATGACGTTCAGCGCGTGGTGCGCAGTCTCACGGAACGCGGTCAGACGGTGGTACTGATCGGCAGAGCCCCGATCCTGCCTGCCTACGATCGGCACTGCCAGGAGAAAGCCCTGCGCGTGCCGTTCAAGACCTGTCCGCACCAAGCAGTGCCGTTGGCGGATGAGGTGACGCAGGTGAACGCCCTGCTGCGCCAGCTGGCAGGCCGCATGCCTGGCGTTTACTACTTCGATGTCAATCGCTATCTTTGTCCTGGGGGCACGTGCCCCCAGCAGACCGCTAGTGGCGAGCCGCGGTTTATTGATGCGAGCCATCTTACAGTGAGCGCTTCGGCCGAACTGGGCCGTGCGGTTTTGG
This sequence comes from Pseudomonadota bacterium, assembly GCA_040385425.1. GTDB lineage: Bacteria > Pseudomonadota > Gammaproteobacteria > Burkholderiales > Burkholderiaceae_C > Rhodoferax. The sequence continues at coordinate 3,529 of JAZKHK010000023.1, forward strand.
CGGCGGAGGGGATTCCTTCTGCTTTCGCCGCCCTGGGCTACAAGCCCTGAGGCATGCATTTTTTCGATCCGTACGCATCCCGATACGTATAATCCAGTTTTTCCGAGGAGCGTTGCAGTTCACACCCCGTGAACGAGGCTCGGACCGCGTGGCTTGGCATCCGCTTTAAACCACCGCATCAACCGCGCTCACCCACTGCTCTGTGAGGTGAGTCTTTCCCCAAGGCTTCTCCTGCGCAAGCGGTGATTTCTCAAAATCATTTTTTGGAGTTAAGCATGAGCGCCGTATTGAAGTCAGTCAAAACCAAAGCCAAAGTCGCCGTCAAGGCACCTGTTAAAGCCGCTGTGAAAGCGCCTGTTAAAGCCTCCGCCAAGCCGCTGGCTAAGTCCCCTGTTCAAGCCAAGGCTGTCGTCAAGGCGGTCGTGAAAGCCGTCGCCAAAGTCGAAGACTTCAAGGTCGCCGATTTGAGCCTGGCTGCCTGGGGCCGCAAAGAGTTGAACATTGCCCAGACCGAAATGCCCGGCCTGATGGCGATCCGTGAAGAGTTCGCCAAGTCGCAGCCGCTCAAGGGCGCGCGCATCACCGGCTCGCTGCACATGACGATCCAGACCGGCGTGCTGGTCGAAACCCTGCAGGCACTGGGCGCTGAAGTGCGTTGGGCCTCGTGCAACATTTTCTCGACCCAGGACCACGCGGCTGCCGCGCTGGTTGCAAAGGGCACCCCCGTGTTTGCCTACAAGGGCGAAACTCTGGACGACTACTGGGATTACACCCACCGCATTTTTGAATTCAGCGGCAAGAAGGGCACCGCGGCTGAAGGCCCGAACATGATTCTGGACGACGGTGGCGACGCTACTTTGCTGATGCACCTGGGCGCCCGTGCCGAGAAAGACCTCAAGGTGCTGGCCAAGCCCGGCAGCGAAGAGGAAATCTGCCTGTTCAACGCCATCAAGGCCAAGCTCAAGCTTGACCCCACCTGGTACAGCCGCCGCCTGAAAAACATCATCGGCGTCACAGAAGAAACCACCACCGGTGTGATGCGCCTGGAAGAAATGTCGGTCAAGGGCACGCTGGCCCTGCGCGCCATCAATGTCAACGACTCGGTGACCAAGAGCAAGTTCGACAACCTGTACGGTTGCCGCGAATCGCTGGTGGACGGTATCAAGCGCGCCACTGACGTGATGGTCGCTGGCAAGGTCGCCCTGGTCGCGGGTTACGGCGACGTGGGCAAGGGCTCCGCCCAGGCCTTGCGTGCTCTGAGCGCGCAAGTGTGGGTGACCGAGATTGACCCCATCAACGCCCTGCAGGCCGCGATGGAAGGCTACAAGGTCGTGACCATGGAATACGCCGCCGACAAGGCTGACATTTTCGTGACCACCACCGGCAACAAGAACGTCATCACCTACAAGCACATGGATGCGATGAAGGACCAGGCCATCGTCTGCAACATCGGCCACTTCGACAACGAAATCGATGTCGCGTCGTTGTCCAAGTGCAAGTGGGAAGAGATCAAGCCCCAGGTGGACCACGTGATCTTCCCGAAGAGTGGCAAGAAGGCTGAAAAGCGCATCATCCTGTTGGCCAAGGGCCGTCTGGTGAATTTGGGTTGCGGCACCGGCCACCCCAGCTTTGTGATGTCTTCGAGCTTTGCCAACCAGACGATCGCCCAGATCGAACTGTTCACCAAGCCCAAGGAATACAAGGTTGGCAAGGTTTACGTGCTGCCCAAGCACCTGGACGAGAAGGTGGCCCGTTTGCACCTGAAGAAGGTCGGCGCCATGCTGTCCGAACTGACCGACGAGCAAGCCGCCTACATCGGCGTCAACAAGGCCGGTCCGTACAAAAAAGAAACGTACCGCTACTAAGCAACCCACCCCACTGAATGACAACGACCCACCATGCGTGCTGACCAATTACTCGTACAACGGCAACTTGCCAGCACGCGCTCCCAAGCCCAGCGCCTCATTGCCGACGGCGTGCAGTGGCTCAAGAACGCGGAGTGGAAAACCGTCACCAAAAACGGTGATGAGATTCCGCTGGATGCCGAATTGAAGCTGCTCAACGACGCCGAGGCCCGCTACGTCTCCCGTGGCGGCCTGAAGCTGGAGGCGGCGCTGAAACAGGTGGGCTTGTCGGTGACGGGCCTCGCCTGTCTGGATGTGGGGCAGTCCACCGGCGGCTTTACCGACTGTTTACTGCAGCACGGGGCGGCCTCGGTGGTGGGTGTGGACGTGGGCAGTGCCCAACTGCACCCCAGCTTGCGTGAAGATCCACGCGTGCTGTGCGTTGAAAAAGTCAATGCCCGCTCGCTGGATGCTTCTGATTTAATAGCAGCCTATGAAGACAGTACGGGGGCTGGGGGCCAATTTGACGTAGAAGAAGGCGATCAATCCGAGTTTGCACCCGAGTTTGACCTGATCGTGGCTGATCTGTCCTTCATTTCGCAAACCCTGGTGCTGCCGGCCATCGTGCCTTTGCTCAAAAGCGGCGGCACGCTGCTGACGCTGGTGAAGCCTCAGTTCGAGCTGCAGCCCGGCCAGGTGGGCAAGGGCGGCATCGTCAAAGATGCTTCTTTTTACCCGCTGATCGAGCAGCGCCTGCGCGAAGCCTGCACGGGGCTCGGCCTGACCGTGACCGCGTGGTTCGACTCGCCGATTGAAGGCGGCGACGGCAACCGCGAGTTTTTTATTTGCGCACGTAACTTGTAGCATGGCGGTGCAGATGGCGGCGACGCAAGGTGCGCCCGCACTGCCCCCAACACTTTAGAAGTCTGACATGACCGCGACCACTCCGACCCCCCTGAGTATTGAGTTCTTTCCGCCCAAAACCCCGGAAGGGGTCGAGAAGCTGCGCCTGGTACGCCAGCAGTTGTATGCCCTGAAGCCCGAGTTTTGCTCGGTTACTTTTGGCGCGGGCGGCTCCACGCAAGAGGGCACCTTCAATACCGTGCGCGACATCTTGGCCGAAGGCGTGAGCGCTGCCTCGCATTTCTCGTGCATCGGAGCCACCCGGGATACGGTGCGCGTCCAGTTGGCCACCCTCAAGGCCATGGGCGTGAAGCGCCTGGTGGCTTTGCGTGGCGACTTGCCCAGCGGCTACGGGGCCGGCGGCGAGTTCCAGTACGCCAGCGATCTGGTGTCGTTCATCCGGGCGGAAACCGGGGACGACTTCATCATCGAAGTGGCCGCCTACCCCGAGGTGCATCCGCAAGCCAAATCGCCTGCGGCGGACTTGCAGGCCTTTGCCGAAAAAGTCAAAGCCGGAGCCAACTCGGCCATCACCCAATATTTCTACAACGCCGACGCCTACTTCCGCTTTGTGGAAGAAACCGACGCGCTGGGCCTGACGATTCCCGTCGTGCCGGGCATCATGCCCATCACCAGTTCAACCCAACTCATGCGCTTCAGCGACGCCAGCGGCGCCGAGATTCCACGCTGGATTCGGCTGCGCCTGCAAAGCTTTGGTGACGACACCGCGTCCATCAAGGCCTTTGGCCTGGACGTTGTGACCAGCCTGTGTGAGCAACTGCAAGCCGGCGGCGCCCCGGGCCTGCATTTTTACTGCATGAACCAGAGTGCTACCACCCTGGAGATTTGCAGAAGACTCGGTCTGCCCGGTTAAGTCTTTGCCACTGGATAAACAGAAACGCCCTGCAAGTCCATCCAAGCGGACTTGCAGGGCGTAAAAAAACCCGACAGTTTGAGTTAAGCCGATTTGCGGCGGCGTGAGGCTGCCAGACCCAACAGGCCCATGCCGAAGAGGGCCAGGGATTCTGGTTCTGGAATGGAGTTGCCCGTCAGCGTTCCGCTACCGTTGGAATTCAGCGGACTCAAAGGATTGACGAAAGACGTGAACGTGGTGCTGAACTTCATGTCGGAACCATCTGGTTGGGTGTTGGTATTAAGGTTACCCGCGGCAAGACCGCCAATCACATCGGCCAAGCCAGCGCCTTGCAGAACGGACGGGAAGAAGTTGGTTCCCACGAAGGTAATTCCGCCTTCTTGGGCGTGGCCTACCAGACTCAGCCATAAGAGGCCATCGCCGGTATTGGCAAAGGTCAGGGTGGTGCCCTGGTTTGTGTCAGGTGTGCTGTCAATGAAAAATTGGATCAAACCACCCGTGTACTGGATTTGGGTGCCGCCGCCAGCCGGGCCCGGAATGGCGCTCTCCACACTCGGCAGAAAACCGGAATATTGAATCGTCAATTCAGCGCCCGGTGCAAAAATATTCTGCGTCGTGTTGTTCAGGATCGTGACGTTGCCAAAACCACTCAACTCGCCGGTCAGCGGATTGATCGACTGGGTGATCGTCGCCGTGGTTCCCGTAAAGTCAAACGACGAATCCGGATCCCATACCACGCCACCGACATTGATGGTGGACGCATGCGAAGTTGCCAAGGCCGCCGCTACAGCAACACCTGCAAGCACTTTTTTAAACTGTTTCATTGTGAACTCCTGGAGATTGAGAGCGCTGTAGAGGACAAAACGCCCTGTACGAATGGCAATATGCATGGAGCATGCCATCTCCAGTTGTTGCGCGTAAGCGTTTGATTTATATGGTATTTTTTTGTAAGTCAAACAAGAAATATCAAGTTTCACATTTCAGTTGTAAAGCATCCCGACAGATTTTTGTTGCATCCAGCTATGTAAACAGAAACGCCCCAAAATTCCGCTTGAATCGGTTTTTGAGGCGTTAGTGGCCAAGGCTGATTAAACCGATTTGCGGCGGCGTGAGGCCACCAGTCCCAACAGAGCCACACCGAAGAGGGCGAGGGATTCGGGTTCTGGAACTGTGATTGCAATGGAGGCACCATTGAATGTGCCGCTGCCAGTGGCAAACAGCGGATTACCGTTCGGGAAATTGGTAAACGTCGTGCTGTAAGTAAAGTCAGCCCCAGCTGTCTTGGTGTTGGTGTTGGTATTGGCGGCTGCAAGACCGCCAATGACATCCAGTAAACCGGCGCCTGCCAGGCTCGTCGGGAAGAAATTTGTCCCTGTTAAGGTGATACCTCCGGCATCTGGATGGCCCGCCAAGGACAGCCAGACCAGGCCATCGCCGGTATTGGCGAAGGTCAGGGTGGTGCCTCCGTTGGTGTCAGGCGTGTTGTCAACAAACAATGTCAAGGTGCCGCCTGTATATTGAATAACTTGGCCCGCGCCCCCCACACCGGGAATAGCGCTTGCAACAGTAGGGAGGAATCCGGAATATTGCACTGTCAATTCACAGCCTGGGCAGAACGTGTTTTGCAATGTGTTGTTGAGGGTGGTGATGTTGCCGAACCCACTCAACTCCCCGGTCACTGCATTGATTGTCTGAGTAATCGTTGCGGTTGTTCCCGAAAAGTCAAACGAAGAATTCGGATCCCACACTACGCCACCGACATTGATTGTTGCAGCTTGCGAAGTTGCCAGGGCCGCTGCTACAGCAACACCTGCAAGCACCTTTTTAAATTTTTTCATCATGAACTCCTTGAGGTTAGAGCGCTGTAGAGGGCAAGATCGCCCCATACGCATGAGAAGATGCAAACGGTGTGCCAGGGTGAAGATGTTGTTCTAAGTGGTTGATCTATATTGATATTTTGTCGAAATATTGACGATTATTAATTGCCTAAAAAGTGGGCTTGTAAAACGGGTCGACAGATTTCGGCATGCTTTAGCGATAACGGCCCGGGGACAGCAGGTTGTAGGGATCCAGGTCTTTGCGCAGACGGGACTGGAATGTTCTTGCGTCGGTCTGCAAATCCACCAGCGTCTGCATGGTGTTGATTCCGACCCGGTAGGGAAACCATCCTTGTGATCGCCCGGTTTCAAACAACTCTTTGCCGCAAGCCACGGCCGCGGCGACCGCGTCAGGATTGGCGCGGTCAAATACCAGGGGAACGGTGCTGTCAAATAATCGGTCGTTCAGCGAGGTGAAGGTAATCAAGGGCTCAATGCCGTGTTTTGGGGTGATCCGGTTCACCATGTTCACGTAGGCCCGAACACCGGCCGGTCGCATGGGCACCAGCGGGGCGTACCACGTCAAGCCGCAACCATCGCGGGCTGGATTTTTCAGCGCTCCCTGAGTCTGGCTCGGCTTGAGCCAATAAGCCAGCGGCAATGCCGTTTCATTGGGGCGGCCTGCGACCAGTTCCAATGATTGAGCCAGGGTGCTGGTCAGGCTCGTCAGTCGTTTGCCGATGGCGCCGGGAATCCATTGGGTCAGGTTGGCCAGCGTGCGGGCCCGGTCAGGGGTTAAAAACATCATCCGGCTGGCTGTGCCTGATAGCACGGCGCTCATTTCCTTTTGAGCTGCGTTGACCACCCGTCGGGTTCCATAAAGGGTGGCAAAACCGGTCCACGGCATGACCTGGTATTGGCGCCCCAAGGCCTGGACCACCGATGGCGGAATCATGCCGTCTGGCCCGAGCTGGTTGGCGGGGTAGGGGGCGGACATGCTCAAGACCCGGTGCTGGTTCATGAGGTTGATGGCGCCCACGGTGCCAGGCAGTTTGATCAGGATAGATCGAATGGCCTGGATAGCGGGTTCAAGGAAGGCATCGTCCTTCAGACCAAACAGGCAGACCTTGATGCATTCAGGTTGCCGGGCCAGGACGATGGACAAACGGGTGACGATGCCAAAACCGCTTTGCGTGAAAAGTCCGGTCGCATAGGGGCCAATGCCCCATTTGAATAAACGCGCCAGATCTTCACCGCCTGCTTCCCGGAGTGCGGTTTGGTACAGGCTGCCATCCGGCAAGACTGCTTCCAGGTCCGTCACGGCGCCAAAGTGGTCCACATGTGGAGTTACGCCATAGCCCCGCTCCAGGGCATTGCCCAGCAGGCTGCAACTGGGCCCGGCGCCGGTCACGGGCACCAGGTAGGGGTAATTTCCGTTGGCCAGAAAGTCGGCCAGCATGCCTTGCGTGACGCCCGGTTCTACGCTGACCACGCCCAGTTCTTCGTCAAAATCAATGATTTTTTGGAGCGGTGATAAATCAAGAATGACGCAGCCGTCTTGCGCGGGAAGCGCAGAGCCATATCCCCAGTTGTTCCCCGTGCTGATGGGGTAAACGGGGACCCGGTGCCTGCTTGCAATACGCATGACCTCTTGCAAGCTGCTGCGGTCTTCTATCCGCAAGGCGGCAGGAATGTGTCGCTGCGCGTCGCTCGTGTCACCGCCATACGCCTTTGCTGCGGCTTCGCCGGATAACACCTGTGACTCGCCGAGAAGTGCTTGCCATTGGACGATGGCCGAGGATAGATCCATTGCAAACTCCTGAGGCGGTGTAAAGAGGAATAGCCGGTTGTGCTGCTTGTTACTTTTTTATTGTGGGGGAAATAGACAAAGGCCGCAAATATGTTGCAGATTTCTACATGTGTCGAATAAATTTACAGTTGAGTTAGTTTTGTTGCTCTTTGCATAAGCATGAGCATTGATAACGCTGTAAGTTATTGATTTAGATAGATATGATGAGTCCTATCTGTCTTGGGCACAGTTCATGCATATAGTTTTTTTCTGTCATTGGACGCGATCGTTTCTCTATGAAACACATTAAAAAGCAAAGGACTGCGTCTCTGGTTGAGGATCACAGGGACGAGGAGCGATTCGATAGCGAGTTACCCCTTCTGGTCGATTCCTCTCATGGGGTGAGCCGTAACATCAGCGCAACGGGCATCTACTTTGAAACTGAAGCGGCGCAAGAGCCGGGTTCGCACGTGCATTTGGTGATCGAGGTTAACGTACAAGGTCAAAAGTTAAAACTTGTTTGCGAAGGAGAAATCGTTCGGGTGGATCACCATCAAGGGATGGTGGGGGTGGCCGCGAAACTTGCAAATTCCTTTTTTTCTGAAACCGCAGTGATCATTGGCGCTGACGCAAGTAATTCCGGTAAACGTGTTTAAGCAAGCCCGTGGCACCCGCCTCACACAGATTCAGAACACGTTCAAATCCATCTGCATTGCCGTAATACGGGTCGGGTACTTCGGTTTCGGTTAACCCTTCTGCAAAGCTCAGAAACAGACGCAATTTATGAGCATGTTCTGGCGGACACCTTCGACGCAGTTCAGTCAGATTGCTGGAATCCATTGCCAGAATCAGATCGAATTTCTGAAAGTCCTGCATTGAAATTCTGCGTGAACGAAGACGCGCTACCTTGTACCCATGGTCCGCCAGGATGGTCTGTGCTCTGGGGTCGGGTGGCTCACCTCGAAGGGGTACATGCGTTCCT
>JAZKHK010000024.1:0-8465 GCA_040385425.1 Pseudomonadota bacterium
AACAAATTCACACCTGTAAAAACTAGGCAATCTTGAACCGTGCCACAGACTGACGTAGTTCTTCAGCCATTTTCGAAAGTTCACGAACTTGCGTGGCGGTGGAACGCGTTCCCTCGCCAGTTTGCTCGGTCACCGCAAAAATATGCTGAATATTTTCAGCCACCACATTCGCCAGGTTCGCCTCGCGAGAAGTGGAGTTGGAAATTTGTTCAATCAAATCAGACAGTCGGCGCGACACCTGGTCAATTTCCGTCAAGGCCGTACCGGCATTGTCAGACAGTTTGGCCCCTTCCACCACGCCTTGGGTTGAGCGCTCCATGGCGCCCACCGCATCTTGCGTATCGGTCTGAATCGCCTTCACCAGGGCGGCAATCTGGCGTGTTGCATCGGCTGATCGCTCGGCCAGACGCTGCACTTCTTCGGCCACCACCGAGAAGCCCCGTCCCGCCTCACCGGCGGAGGCTGCCTGAATGGCGGCATTGAGCGCCAGCACATTGGTCTGCTCGGTAATGTCGGAGATCAGCTCTGTGATTTCCCCAATTTCCTGAGATGACTCACCCAGCCGCTTGATCCGTTTGGAGGTTTCCTGAATCTGGTCGCGGATTGAGTTCATACCGCCAATGGCGTTTTGCACCGCCTGCAAACCCACCTCTGCGGCCTGCAACGACTGCCGGGCCACGGCGGCTGATTCCTGCGCCTGAACCGAGACATCGTTAATTCGGGAGGCCATATCCACAACAGAACGACCGGTTTCCCGAATTTCATGCAATTGCTCGTTGGAGGCGGCCAGCAACTCGGTGGACGTGGTGTCCACATCCGAGGTGGTTTGCGCCACTCGGGCGGCTGTGTTTTGCACGCTTCCCACCAGAGAACGCAATTCTTCCACCGTGTAGTTCACCGAGTCGGCAATGGCGCCCGTGATGTCTTCCGTCACCGTTGCTTCCTGGGTCAAATCGCCCTCGGCAACCGTTTGTAGCTCATTCATCAAACGCAAAATAGCGGCCTGATTGGCATCATTCACCCGCTTGGCCTCGTGCTCCTGGCGCTCGGCATCCATACGCTGCGCCTCTGCGGCAACTTGACGCTTGCGACTGTCCATCAATTGAACATAGGACAAGCCCCCAGCGCAAAGCAACGCTAAAAAAGCAGCCCCAACCAAAGTTGCTACAGCGGAAGCACCCAGACCGGTGTGTGACGAGAGTTTGCTCTGTAACTCCTCGAGATTTCGACGCAGGGGTTCACTGTCCGCGATGATGGAACTTTGCGCTTCGCGTGCGGACACCAGCCCCTGGAGATTGCCGAGAATGGCGCCCGCTTGGGTACGGGTTTTTTCAAACAACTTGATCAATTCAGACAGTTGTTCACGCGTTTGCGGGTCTCTCGATGCGGTCAAACGCAATTCAGAGTTGCCATCAAGCAGACCTTCCGCCAGCTCTTTGAAAGAATTCAAATCCTTGCCGAGCAAGAAAACGGCTTCAGGGCTCACGCCTTCCACCGTCAGAAACTCATTTGAAGACTTGCCGATACGCTGTGTCAGCATCACCAACTGGCTTGCAGCCGAAATATCGGCAGCGGCTGCGCCCTGTTTCAGCTTGAGGTCTGACACGGTCTGCGCAATTTCCAGCAAATCAGAAGACTGCCGATTGATCAGACGAAGCGCGGTGCCCACCTGCGTCAGGATTTTCTCTTGTGACATCACCGTTGCCGCATGTTTTTCGGCTCGGTCGACAAAAGGCACGATCTTGTCCAACTCATCATGGTAGTCGGCACTCAAGGCATCCAGACGCATTTGTTCATCGCCCGCTTTCATGCCGTGGATTGACTTGACCAGAACACTCGAACTATCGGCCACGTCCGGAAACGCCTTGGCGCCCCCCACCAGCGCTTGTGAAACAGATTTAGCCAGGCGTTGTGACTGCATCAAGGAATTGCCGGTGGCTTCCATCTGCTGGGCAACCCGATCACCCTGGCTCACGGCAAACAGCGTCACCAAAGCCAATATGACCAGCGACAAGCCCAGCAGGACCGACAGCAGTCGCTGATGCTGGAGTACGGTTTTCTTTCCGAGAATCGGAAGAGCAATCAGGTCCGCTGAATCGATCGCGGGGGTTTCATCGGCGCCTTGCGCAGAAGCCATATGGACTTCAGGCGTCAGCGCTTGAATGCGTTCCTCGTCCTTCATTTGCTCTGTCACCATCGGATCGCCCATAGCGTCTGGCATGGCCAGGCTCAAGCGGGAATCCTCTTCGGAATCAGGCGCCTTTTTTGAGAATATATTTTTTAATTTATCGACGAAGGCCATATAAACACCCTGGATAGAAACTAAGCGCTAATGTTGAGAAATTCGGAAAGCTGAGACAAGGACTGCAAGTTGAGCTCCTGCCACTCAATCCCATTGAGGTCCGTAAACCGGTTGCCAAAATAAGCTGGCGACCCGGCAGGCGGCGCAACTGCGGCGGAAAAGGCATCGCGCTTGCGAAGCCCTGCCAAACCGTCCACCAGTAACGCGCAATTGAGTTCCAGCGCGCCATTGAATGTGATCACGCTGGATTCAGCGAGCGATTGCTCACCTCTGACCCGGCTCAATCGGTCACCCATGAAGCTCGCCAGATCAACCACGCCGTACAGGGCGCCACGGAGATTGACCACCCCCATAAACCAGGGACGGGCATAAGGCACCAGCTGAATTTGGGTCAGCGGAAATATTTCACCGGCGTGCGACAAGGGGAAAAGGTAGTTGGACTCCCCCGCCTTGACCGCCAGCCACGAGGCGGACACCCCTTCAGAGCGCGCCGCCTGCAATCGGCTGGCAAGGCGTGTCTGGAGTTCCCGGAGAGCTTCGCGGTTAGCCATGCTGTCCTGCGGCGCTCAACCCAACGCCTTGATTTTGACCAGCAACTCAGCCGCATCGACCGGCTTGGTGATGTAGTCGCTCGCCCCCTGGCGCATGCCCCATACCCGGTCAGTCTCCAGGTTCTTGCTGGTACACATAATGATTGGAATGTTCGCGTACTCGGGCGTCCGGTTGATGGAGCGGGTGAGTTGAAACCCATTCTGACCGGGCATCACCACATCCATCAGAATCAGATCGGGCTTCTCTTCAGCCAAACGGCGAAGCGCCTCGTCGGCACCTTCCGCGGTCCGCACGGTCATACCGTTTTTTTGCAACAAATTCGTCATGAACATCAATTCAGTTTTTGAATCGTCCACAACCAGTACTTTTTGAATAGCCATTAATTTATTCCTTGCAATGCGCCAAACTGTTGCACCGCTTGCAACAACTGGTCTTTGGTAAAGGGTTTGGTCAAATAATCCTGCGCGCCAACCATACGCCCGCGCGCCTTGTCAAAAACACCGTCCTTGGAAGACAGCATGACAATGGGCACACCGGAGAACTTGGCATTGCGCTTGATGATGGCGCAGGTTTGATAACCATCAAGCCGGGGCATCAGAATGTCGCAAAAAATAAGATGGGGCAAGTAGTCATTGACTTTAGCCAGGGCATCAAACCCATCCTCGGCGAGCATGACTTCATGTCCGCCCTGCTTGAGAAAAATTTCGGCACTGCGCCGGATGGTGTTGCTGTCATCAATCACCAGAACTTTGAAAGTCGATCCAGACGTATTCACCAGACACTGCTCCTGAATTGACATTTAAAAATAGGAAAGGGACACATACTTAGTGTAGAGGCTTAGATTTGCACCATTTCAAAGTCCTCTTTCCGGGCGCCGCATTCAGGACAGGTCCAATTGAGCGGGACAGCATGCCATGGAGTTCCAGGGGCCACCCCATGTTCCGGGTCTCCCGTTTTCTCGTCATAGATCCAGCCACAAATCAAGCACATCCACGTTTTTGTCTCATTCACAGCGTCAAGGGCCTTCAAATAGAATGCGATTATTGATTGGAAACGGTGTGCAAGATTCACACAACTTTCACCACAACTTACGATATTCTGCCTGAAGAAGAATCCAGGTCCGCATATACAACCGCCCATGGCATCCCCTATTGCAGAAGAACAACACCCAACGACACGCGCCGCCTGCGTCATGGTGTTCAATGTCAGCGACCCCAGCGGTGCTGGCGGCTTGGCGGCTGATGTCACCACCATCGCGTCGGTGGGCGCCCACGCCCTGCCCATCGTCACTGGCGCTTATGCCCGCGACACCGCCGAAATCTTCGACCACTTTTCCTTCGACGATGAAGCGGTGACGGAACAGGCGCGCGCCGTTCTCGAGGATGTTCCGGTTGAAGTGATCAAGATCGGCTTTGTCGGCTCCCCCGAAAATCTCAGCGCCGTGGCTGGCATTGCCTCGGACTATGCGGACACACCGCTGATTGCCTACATGCCGGACCTGTCCTGGTGGAATGAAATCCAGATCGACCTGTATCTGGACGCCTTCAAGGAATTGATCCTGCCCCAGACCACCGTCCTGGTCGGCAACCACAGCACCTTGTGGCGCTGGCTGCTGCCGGACTGCAGCACGCAGAACCCGCCCAGTGCCCAGGAGATCGCCAGCGCCGCGCACGAATTCGGCGTGCCCTACACCCTGGTGACCGGCATCCCCCTGCCGGAGCAGTTCATTGATAACGTGCTGGCCAGCCCGGAAGCGGTGCTGGCGAGTGAAAAGTTCGAACGTTTTGAAGCCATGTTCATTGGCGCAGGCGACACCCTGTCCGCCGCTTTCGCCGCCTTGCTGGCCAGTGGCGACGACCTGTCCGAATCGTTCACGGAAGCGCTTAGTTATCTGGACCGCTGCCTGGAAGGCGGCTCACGTCCCGGCATGGGCCACGTCGTGCCGGACCGCTTGTTTTGGGCCCAGCCTGAAGAAGAACCCAACGCCGAAGACAGCGATCCCACAGTCTCTTCTCCTTCTATTTCCACCCTGGAATTTCCTAGCAATGACACAAAACACTGATCTGAATCAAACTTTGTTTGAACGCGCCAAACGGGTTATCCCCGGCGGCGTCAATTCCCCGGTTCGCGCCTTCAAAGCGGTGGGCGGAACGCCCCGTTTCGTCAAACGCGCCCAAGGCGCCTACTTCTGGGATGCCAACGACCAGCGTTACATCGACTACATCGGCTCCTGGGGCCCGATGATTCTGGGCCATGGCCACCCGGCAGTTCTCAAGGCGGTGCAGGACGCCGCCCTCGAAGGCTTTTCCTTTGGCGCCCCGACCGAGCGCGAAGTGGAACTGGCCGAAGAAATCCTGAAACTGGTGCCCTCCATGGACATGGTGCGTCTGGTCAGCTCCGGCACCGAAGCGGCCATGAGCGCCATCCGACTGGCACGCGGCGCCACCGGCCGCAACAAGCTCATCAAGTTTGAAGGCTGCTACCACGGCCATGCCGACGCCCTGCTGGTCAAGGCCGGCTCGGGCCTGGCTACCTTTGGCAACGCCACCAGCGCCGGCGTGCCAGCCGAGGTGGTGAAGGACACGCTGGTGCTCGAATACAACCACATCAGTCAACTGGAAGAAGCCTTCGCCCTGCACGGCAAGGACATTGCCTGCCTGATGATCGAGCCGATTGCCGGCAACATGAACTTCGTGCGCGCCTCGGTCCCCTTTGTGAAGCGCTGCCGCGAACTCTGCAGCCAGTACGGCACCTTGCTGGTGTTTGACGAGGTCATGAACGGCTTTCGCGTGGCCCTGGGCGGCGCGCAAAGCGTGTATGCCCGCGACATCCCGGGGTTCGAGCCCGACATCACCGTCATGGGCAAGGTCATTGGCGGCGGCATGCCGCTGGCGGCCTTTGGTGGCAAGCGAGCCGTGATGGAGCACCTGGCCCCGCTGGGCACGGTGTACCAGGCCGGCACGCTGTCGGGCAACCCGGTCGCCACCGCCTGCGGTCTGGCGACCTTGCGCGAGATTCAAAAACCCGGCTTCTTTGAAGACTTGTCCCGCAAAACCCGTTTGCTGGTGGACGGCATGACACAGGCCGCCCACAGCGAAGGCATCAGCTTTTGCGGCGACAGCGAAGGCGGCATGTTCGGCTTCTTCCTGTTTGACGCCCTGCCGCAAAACTACGCCAAGGTCATGACCACCGACAGCGCCCGTTTCAATCAACTGTTCCACGGTCTGCTGGACCGCGGCATGTACATCGCACCCGCCTTGTATGAAGCCGGCTTTGTGAGCGCAGCGCACACCGACGAAGACATTGCCACCTCGGTCGCAGTGGCACATGACGTGTTCAAATTGCTAGCAAAGTAATAGCTACCCGCGCTTACTCGACGGGGGCTAGATCCTTATTTACCCTTAAAAACAAAGGAAAATCATGGACCTCCGTCAATTTCTTTCAACGCTGGCCAGCAGCGCTTTGCTGCTGGCCCTCCCGTGCAGTGCCCACGCCGACGCGCTTGTGGCGACGCAGGAAGAAGCTCGCGCAGCCCTGGAGAACGCGTCCGCCGTGGTGGTCGATATCCGGGAACCCCGCGAGCACGCCACCGGTGTCGCCAAAGGCGCCCTGCTCATTCCGATGGGGCAGATTTCACAACGCATCGCGGAACTGCCCAAGCCGGACCAAAAACCGCTGCTGGTGATGTGCGCCACCCAGAATCGCTCATCGCGCCTGGTGGCGCAATTGCAGGCCGCCGGCTACACCAATGCCCGCTACGTTCAAGGCGGCATGAACCAGTGGACCGCGCGCGGCTGGCCCGTGGTGCAGCCCTGAAGCACCACGACCCCAGGCCAAGCGTCGGCACCTGACGGGCCCCGTCTTCACGGGCGTAGCAAGCTTGCAAACGCTTCTTGAAGAACGGCCGTTTTTGACTATAAAAAAGGCACGGCCTAGGCCGCAGGAGTGAAGGATTCGAGACCAGAGAAGGTGTCTTGCGCGAGTCCGAGCTTGACCATCATCCTTGACCGTAGATGGAGGTTGAAATGACACGCAAATACATTGATTGCCGGGAATTTCCGAGTGAGTCCAATTGCTCGGTGGCAATGTCGGCTGACTCGGACAAAGAGCTGTTGGCTGCCGCCGTGCAGCATGCAGTGACTGTCCACCAGCACCAGGACTCGCCGCAATTACGCCAGCAGCTACAAAGCCTGTTCAAGGAAGGCACGCCGCCGCTTGAAGCACCACGCAAGCAAGCCGCCTGATCTTTACCCCAACAAACACGCTTGGTTAAGTTACTATTAATTTAATAGCTACTCACGCATGATTCACAAGGGCTAGAGGCTAATTTGTCATAAAAAAAGCGGCCCAAGGCCGCTTTTTCCACTACGCAGAGCCCGGGAACGCCGGGCTGGCGTTTCAATGCCGGAAATGGCGCACGCCGCTGAACACCATGGCCACGCCGCGCTCATTGGCCGCGTCGATCACTTCCTGGTCGCGCATGGAGCCGCCGGGCTGGATGATGCAGGTCGCACCGGCATCCACCACCACGTCCAGACCGTCGCGGAACGGGAAGAAGGCATCGCTGGCGACGGCCGTACCGCTCAACGACAAACTGGCGTGCTGAGCCTTGATGCTGGCGATGCGGGCCGAATCCAGACGGCTCATCTGGCCAGCACCGACGCCCATGGTCATGCCGCCTTTGCAGAACACGATGGCGTTGCTCTTGACGAACTTGGCCACGTTCCAGGCAAACAGCAGGTCTTCCAGTTGCTCTGCGGTCGGCTGAATTTTGGTAACGACTTTCAGGTCGGCCAGCGTCAACTGGTGGTTGTCGGCGGTTTGCATCAGCAGGCCGGAGCCGATGCGCTTGACGTCCACGGCGTTGCGGCCGTTGGCCCAGTCGCTGGCGCCACCGGCAGGCAGGCTGATTTTCAGGATGCGCACGTTGACCTTGCTCTTGAACACTTCGAGTGCTTCGGGCGTGAAGTCGGGCGCCATCAGCACCTCGACAAACTGCTTCGAAATTTGGAGCGCGGCGCGCTCGTCCAGCGTGCGGTTGAGGGCAATAATGCCACCAAAAGCGGAGGTCGGATCGGTTTGGAACGCCTTGCTGTAGGCTTCCAGCGCGTCCACACCCACGGCCACGCCGCAGGGGTTGGCGTGCTTGACGATGACGCAGGCTGCTTCCTTGGCGGCATCAAAGCTCTTGACGCATTCCCAGGCTGCGTCAGCGTCGGCGATGTTGTTGAAGCTCAGCTCCTTGCCCTGCAACTGGACGGCGGTGACCAGCGAGCCGGGCGCCGGGTACAGGTCGCGGTAGAAGGCGGCTTGCTGGTGCGGGTTTTCGCCGTAGCGCAGGTCTTGCAGCTTGATGAACTGGCTGTTGGACTGGGCCGGGAACAGCTGGCGCGCGGGCGTGCTGTTGCCTTCTTCAAATGTGATGGACGACAGGTAGTCGCTGATGGCGCCGTCGTACTGGCTGATGCGGTTGAACGCGGCCACCGACAGGGCGAATTTGGTCTTGAGCGTCAGGCCACCGGCCTTGAGTTCGGCCAGCACCTGGGCGTACTGCGAGGCGTCGGTCAGCACCGCCACGTCTTTCCAGTTCTTGGCCGCGCTGCGCACCATG
>JAZKHK010000025.1:0-12311 GCA_040385425.1 Pseudomonadota bacterium
GGGCTACGATGAATTCATCAGCCGCGTGCATCCAGAGGATCTGGCGGCCCTGAACGCAGCCCGAATCGACTACCTGGAAGGCCGCGCCCCCGGCTACGCCATCGACATCCGCCTGCGCTGCAAGGACGGCTCCTGGAAGTGGATTCTGTCCAGCGGCATGGTGGTCAGCCGCGACGCCCAAGGCAAGCCCCTGCGCATGATCGGCACCCACACCGACATCTCGGCACGCAAGCAGACCGAAACGGAGTTGCGCGAACTGAACGTGCAGCTCCATGAAAAAACCGGGCTCCTGCAAACCACCTTGACCAGCATCAGCCAGGGCATTCTGGTATCCGATGCCGAGCACCGGATCAAACAGTTCAACCCCCGGGTTTGCGGCTTGCTGGAAGTACCGATCAGTTTCCTGGCCGCCCGTCCGACGGTGACGGAACTCAACCTTTTTTTAACGCAGCGCGGAGATTTCGGCCCTGACGCCAATCTGGTTGAAGCGCATGCGCGCGCCTATATTTTGTCCAACGGACTGGGCGAGATACCGCCGCACTACCTGCGGACCACGCCGCGCGGGCGCACGCTGGAAGTCAAGTCCCAACTCCTGCCCACCGGCGGCATGGTGCGCACTTTTGCGGATGTGACCGACTATGTGCAGGCCAAAGCGGCTTTGCATGAAAACGAGGCGCGCTGGAAGCTGGCGCTGGAAAGCACGGGCGACGGCGTGTGGGACTGGGATATCCCCAGCGGCATGGAGTTTTTCTCGCGTCGATTGATCGAAATGTACGGGTTCAACGAGGATGAAATCATCCAGCGGACTGCCGCCCTTGATGGGCGAACGCACCCCGACGACATGGCGCAGATGCTGCGGGACCGTCAGGCCCATTTTGACGGCCTCACCCCCACTTACATCAACGAACACCGCATCCGCTGCAAGGATGGCAACTGGAAATGGGTGCTGACCCGGGGCATGGTCATCACCCGCGATGCCGACGGCAACCCCCTGCGCATGACCGGCACCCACACCGACATCACGGACCGCAAAAACGCCGAAGCGCTGATCTGGCAGCAAGCCCATTTCGACGCCCTGACCGGCCTGCCCAACCGCAACATGCTGCGCGACCGGCTGGCGCAGGAGATCAAGCAATGCAAACGCGACGGCCAGCACCTGGCCTTGCTGTTCATTGACCTGGACCATTTCAAGGAAGTCAACGACACGCTCGGCCACGCCTGTGGCGACCTGCTGCTGGTGGAAGCCGCCCGCCGCATCCAGAGCTGTGTGCGTGACTCCGACACCGTGGCCCGCATGGGCGGCGATGAGTTCACCGTGATCCTGACCCAGCTCTTTGACGCCAGCGGTCTGGAGCCCATCCTGCAAGCTATTTTGCAGGCGCTGGAGACCGTGTTTCAACTGGGCGACGAGCAGGTGTATGTGTCCGCCAGCATCGGCATCACGATGTACCCGCTGGATGCCACCGAAATCGAAAACCTGTTCAAGAATGCAGACCAGGCCCTGTACGTCGCCAAAGGCGCCGGGCGCAAGCGCTTCAGCTTTTTCACACCCGCGCTGCAGGAAGCAGCGAAAAACCGGCTGCGGCTGGCCCATGACTTGCGCACCGGGCTGAGCGGCCAACAGTTCCGGCTGGTCTACCAGCCCATCATCGAGCTGGCTACCGGCGCCGTTCACAAGGCCGAGGCACTGATTCGCTGGCACCACCCCACGCGCGGGCTGGTCAGCCCGGCGGAGTTCATTCCGATTGCAGAGGCCAGCGGCCTGATCATCGATATCGGTGAGTGGGTGTTTCGGCAGGCGGCCCAGCAGGTGCGTCAATGGCGCACCGTGCTGGCGCCGCATTTCCAGATCAGCGTCAACAAGTCCCCGGTGCAATTTCACCATAGTGGCAAGGCCAAACAACCGTGGTTCAAGCAGTTGCAGGCGATGGGCTTGCCGGGCTCAAGCATCGTGGTGGAAATCACCGAAGGGCTGTTGCTGGACTCCAGCAGCAGCGTGGCCGATCAGTTGCTGGAACTGCGCGACGCCGGCATTCAGGTGTCACTGGACGACTTCGGCACCGGCTATTCGTCCCTGTCCTACCTGCAAAAATTTGACATCGACTTCATCAAGATCGACCAGTCTTTTGTACGCCACCTGGTGCCGGCCTGCACCGATCTGGCCTTGTGCAAAGCGATCATCGTGATGGCCCATGCGCTGGGACTGAAAGTGATTGCGGAAGGGGTCGAAACCGAACAGCAGCGCGAACTGCTGATCGCGGCGGGCTGCGATTACGCCCAGGGCTACCTGTTTGCGCGGCCGCTGTCCGTGCCGGACTTTGAAGCCTTCATGGCAGCGAGGTAGCGGTCTTCCCGCTTGTTTTCTGGCGTGCCTTTAACTGGCCGACTCGGTATAACGGCGAAAAGCTTCGCGTACTTCGACCAGCAAATTGTTGTCGTCCCATGGCTTGGTGAGAAACTTGTAAATTTCGCCACGGTTGATGGCATCGGTCAGACTGTCCAGCCCCGTGTAGCCGGAAAGCACCATGCGGATGGCCTTGGGGTGCATCTTGCGGGCACGGGCGAGTAATTCGGTGCCGTTCATGCCGGGCATCCGTTGATCGGTCAGGATCACGCCGACCGGATGCTGTGCCAGCAAGGCCAAGGCCTCCTCGCCACTGCTGGCGGTGAGAATGTGATAATTTTCATGCCGCAGCAATCGTGTGAGCGAGGACAGGATGCTCGCCTCGTCATCCACCAGCAGCAGGGTTGAAAGGGCCGGGTTCTCGACCGGAATCTGCATGGGAGAGAACGAGGTCAGAAAGCGGGTCATGTCGTCGGCCGCCAGCGGCTTGCTGATCAGGTAGCCCTGCATCACGTCGCACTGCAGCGCACGCAGATAGCGCGCCTGGCCGGGCGTTTCCACCCCTTCCGCGATGATTTCCAGGCCGAGGCTGTGGCCCATGGCGATGACGGCTTTGACGATCGAGGCATTGCTGCTGTTGGTGGTCATGTCGCGCACAAAAGCCATGTCCACCTTCAGCTTGTGAACTTCCAACTGTTGCAAATAGGCAAGCGAAGAGTAGCCGGTCCCGAAGTCATCAATCGACAGGCTGACGCCGAGCGCCTTGAGATCGGCCAGTGACTTGAACGATTGGTCACGGTCCAGCATGATGCTGCTCTCGGTAATTTCGATTTCCAGTTGCCCAGGCGTTATGCCGGATTCCTGCAGCGCCGCTTTCACCGATTCGATCAGACTGCCCCGGCTGAGCTGGACTGCGGACACATTGACCGCCATCTGGGGCAAGGTCAGCCCGGCATCCGACCACTGCCTGATCTGTCGGCACGCTGTGTGCAACACCCACTCGCCCAAGGGCACGATACAACCGCTCTCCTCGGCCAGCGGAATGAACTCAACCGGCGGAATGAGGCCGCGCAAAGGATGCTGCCAGCGCACCAGCGCTTCAACCCCGACGATCCGGCCGCTGATCAGATCGACCTGCGGCTGGTAATACAAGCGCAATTCATGGCGCTCTACCGCGCGGCGCAAATCGGCTTCGAGGGTCAGACGTTCTTTGGCGCGACCGGTCATCTCCGACGAGAAAAACCGCAGCATGCCCCGACCCCGCAATTTGGCCTGATGGAGCGCTGCATCGGCGTTGCTTTGCAGGGTCCCGGCATCCAGGCCGTCGCTGGGATACAGGGCGATGCCGATGCTGGCGCCGACATAGACGCTGGTGCCATCGAGTTCGAACGGCCGGGCGAGCGCGTCAATAATGCGCTGGGCGGTGAGGTCGATCCACGGCGAGCCCTCGCTATGGCTGAGAATGATGTTGAACTCGTCGCCGCCGATCCGTGCAATGGCATCGATATCGGGCAGCAGCACCTTGAGCCGTTGACCGGCCTCGATCAGCAACTGGTCCCCCAGACTGTGGCCCAGGCTTTCGTTGATATTCTTGAAGTTATCCAGGTCAATGAACAGCAGGGCGAACTGCGTCTGATCGCGCTCGGCGCGTTGCAAGGTATGCCCCAGCAACTCATGGAACAGGGCGCGATTGGGCAGGCTGGTCAAAGGGTCACGGTTGATGAAGAAATCAAGCCGTTCCTCGGCATGGCGGCGCTGGGAGATATCGCGATGCGAGCCGCGTTGCCCCAGGGACCGGCCTCCGCCGTCCAGCACGGGTTTGCAGATGTGCTCGATCCAGCGCTCGCTACCGTCCTTGGCGCGAATGCGAAAAATCAGCGGCGCAGGATCGGCCTGGGCCGCCGCCGGACCCTGCAACTGCCAGGCCTGGAGATCGTCTGGATCGATGATTTTTTCCATCAGCCCCGCATCGGCAAAAAACTCGCCCGGTGCATAACCGGAGACCTCCGTGCAGGCGGGCGACACATACAGGTAGCTGCCATCGGGCGCCATCCAGTATTCCCAATTGGGCGAATAGTCAGCGAGGATGCGGTATTTTTCTTCGCTTTTATCCAGCAGGGCCGTGCGTTGGGCCACCAGTTGTTCGAGCGTGCGCCGCAGCCGGGAGAGTTCAAGGTGGGTACGCACGCGCGCGCGTACCTCGTCGATATCGAAGGGCTTGGTGATGTAGTCAGCGCCACCCAGGTCAAAGCCCCTGACCTTCTGCTGCGTGGCGTCCACGACCGTGACGAAGATGACCGGAATGCGGTTGCCCACGGGCGTGGTCTTGATGCGGCGACAGACTTCATAGCCGTCCATGCCCGGCATCATGATGTCGAGCAGCACCAGATCGGGCGGGGTCGAGCCCAGCATGACCTCCAGCGCCTTGGCACCCGAGTTGGCGACCATGATGCGGTAGTCGTCCTTCAGGGCTTCCAGCAATTCGTGGATGTTTTCCGGCACATCATCCACCACCAGCAGCGAGGCCGGGTGCTGCGGATCGGGAGGCTGGGAGCTATCCAGGGTGACCGAGTTTTTTCGATGGCGCTGCAATTCGAGCTGGGTGCGCACGCGCAAGTGCAGGAGTTCGGGGTTGACGGGCTTGCTGATGTAATCGGCGACCCCGAGCGTCAGACCGCGCGCTTCATCAGCGGCCTCCGACAGGGCGGTCACGAAAATAACCGGAATTCCGGCCGTGGCCGGATTGGCTTTCAAGCGCGCCAGCACCGAATAGCCGTCCATGCCAGGCATTTTGATGTCCAGCAGGATCAGGTCGGGCCGGGGCTGCCGCTGCGCCAGTTCGAGCGCTTTTTCACCGCCGTTGGCGGCCACAATCGCATACTTGTCGCGCAGGATGTTCATCAGCGCATGCAGGTTTTCATTCACGTCATCGACGATGAGGATGCGGTTTCGGCCATTGGCGAGGTCAGTCATGGTGGATCACTCAGGTTGCGCTCTCAGACGCTCATGCAATTGGGAAAGCAGGGTTTGCGCTGCATCGATATCAAACACATCGACCCGGGCGGCAATGGTGGCAATTTCCGGTTCCAGGGGGGTGCCGACAACGCCGGCGCGCAATTCTGCAAGCAAAGGCTCGGCAACGCCCAGGTCATAGTCCAGCGCCGTCCTCAGTCGCTCCAGTCGCTCGCACAACTGACCGGAATCGAGTGGCGCAGCAGCAGAGAGGGTTGTCTGCATCGAACTGGCGGCGAGACTGTCGATATCTCGCATCACATCGCGCAATAACGCGACCATGGCATCCAATGCGGCAGCATCCGGGTGATGACCTTGTTTGAGTACCGCCTCAATGTTGGTGATCTGATCAAACAGGGCCATGGCGCCAATATTGCCAGAGACACCCTTCAACGCATGACAGTAGTTTTGCGCCGGTTGTAGATCCTGATGACTCGCCAACCGCTGCAATTCGGTCCCGGCATGGGCGTAGGACTCGCGGAAACGACGCAATTGACGACGGTAGGCATCCACCTTGCCACCGATGCGACGGACACCATCGCGCGCATGGAGGCTCGACAGTGCCAGCAGTTCGGGCGGGAGTTCTGAAACGGATGGGACAGATGCCGGGGGAATCGCCCGATCTGTCGGCAAATGCACCCACTTCGCCAGCACGGCCATCAGGTGATCCGGGGCGACGGGCTTGGTCACGTGGTCGTTCATGCCGGCGGCCCGGCTTTTTTCGGCATCCTGCACCATGGCCAGCGCGGTCATCGCAATGATCGGCAGCGTGGCGAAACGCTCATGACCAGGCGTTTGCGCCAGGGCGCGAATGCGTTGGGCGGCTTCCAGTCCGTCCATCAGGGGCATCTGGATGTCCATCAGCACAGCGTCAAACTCCCGGCGTTGAACCTTCTCGACCGCGTCCTGGCCGTTAACCGCTTCGTACACCTCGATGCCCTCGCTGTGCAGCAGCTCGGAGGTGAATTCGCGGTTGATGTCGTTGTCTTCGACCAGCAGCAGGCGGGCCCCCGCCAACTGGCCGCTGGCAGCGAGAGGAGCTGTGCCGGGGCGGCCTTCGTCTTGGTCGCCCGGACCCAAAATCCGTTTGCGACCCAAGACGGTGAGGATGTTGTCGAGCAGCATCGAAGGCGATACCGGCTTGATGATGAAGCCGTCAACCCCCGCCTGCTCGGCCAGCCGGATCACGTCTTCGCGCCCGTAGGCGGTGACCATCACCACCTTAGGCTGGTGCGCAATGCGCGTGTTGCCATGAATGCGCTGGGTTGCCTCGTCGCCGTTCATGCCCGGCATGCGCCAATCCATCAGCACCAGGTCGTAGGGGTTCTCGGCCGCTCCTTCAAGCATGGTGAGCGCAGCCGGGCCGCTCACGGCCATGCCGACCTCGATATGGAAGTAGCGCAGCATCTCGGCCATGATCTCGCGCGACACCTCGTTGTCATCAACCACCAGCACGCGGATGCCCTTGAGCAGCGGCCCGACCTGGTCCACCAGCTCACGTCGGCGGGACTGGCTCTGCGGCGCTATTCTGAACTGGGCCGTGAAGCAGATGGTGGTTCCCTGGCCCGGTTGCGAATCCTCGACCCAGATGCGCCCGCCCATCAGTTCCACCAGGTTTTTGCTGATCGCCAGTCCCAGTCCGGTGCCACCGAAACGGCGCGTCGTGGACTGGTCGGCCTGGGTGAATTTTTCAAACAACTTGTCCTGAATATCGGGCGCCATGCCGATGCCGCTGTCACGCACGTGAACCTGCAGGGTCAGCTCCGTCTCGCTGGTCGCTAGGCAGCGAAAACCCAGCTCCACCTCGCCTTTTTCGGTAAATTTGACGGCGTTGCCGCAAAGATTGAGCAACACCTGCCCCAACCGCAGCGGATCGCCCACCAGGACCGGCGGTATCGCAGCGTCGTAGCGAATCAGGAATTCGATGCCCTTGTGCTCGGCCTGGTAGCCAATGGCGTCGGTCAATTGCTCCAGCACGGCGTCAAGGCCGAACTCGATATGTTCAATCTCGAGCTTGCCAGCCTCGATCTTTGAAATATCGAGGATGTCATTGATGATGCCGAGCAGCGAATGCGCCGCGCCCTGCGCCTTGGCCAGGTAGTTGTGCAGCCCCGGCGTCAAATCGCTTTTGAGCGCCAGGTAAAGCATGCCGAGAATCGCGTTCATCGGCGTGCGAATCTCATGGCTCATGTTGGCCAGAAATTCGGACTTGGTGCGGGTGGCTTCTTCCGCCACGTCTTTGGCCTGCTGCAATTCCTGGGTGCGCGCCGCCACCAGACCTTCAAGATTGCGGTTGAGTTCGTTCAACTCCTGCAACGAGTCGAAAAGCCTTGTGCGGCTCTCGTTAAAGGCTTCGACCAGTTCGCCCAGTTCGTCCCGGTACGGATAACTGATTTTCTCGATCGGCGCATCGCTGGGCCGAAAACGCCAGCTGGCGACGGCTCTGGCAACTTGCGTCACCGTATCGGACAAGCGAAAACGGATGGTCCACACAAAAATCAGGCCCAGGGCGGCGGTCACGATGACCGAATTGAGAAACACCACCAGGAAGCTGTATTTGGTGCGCACCAGGACCACGTCCCGGCTTGAATACATTTTGAGGTGACCGATCAGGCGGGGTTCCCCGCGCGGCGATTGGTAAATGAGCGGCACCACGGCTTGTTTGAAGCGGTGCGGAAAAACACCGTCCACCTCGTCGCCAACCGCCGGAAGGCCGCCATCGGTCATCAGGATGGCGCCGGCGGCGGATTCGATCTGAACCCCGGTGACGATGGCATTTTGTCGAACGCCCTGCACGATCGAGCGCAGTTGCGGGGTATCGAGTTCCCAGACCGCATTGGTCACGCTGGGCTCGACCGTGCGGCTCAAGGAGGCCAGATCGTTGTCGATGTTGCGGCTGACGCTGAAATACTGGATGGCCAGTTGCACCCCGGTCATGCTGAGCGCGATCAGCAAATACCAAGGAAGCATTGTGTACAGCAGACGTCGGGACAGTGTCTGCGTTAAAAACATCGGGTTTCCTTCGGGTAGGTGGAAAACATATTAACGCCACCACCAGCGGGTGTCAGGCTCCGCTGTTCCTGCCGGCAGGATCGGGTTGGCAAGACGAATGACCTGGCGCTTCTCTTTGGCCAGCATGTCAATCTCCGCCGCATGGTAGGTTTCGAACAACTTGCGAAACGAGCCGTCGGCCAGCGACGCTTTCAATCCGCGTTCGATCCGTTGCGCCAGCGCCGTGTTCCCCTTCTTGACCCAGAAATAAACCGGATAAGGGAAATACAGCGCCTGGGTGTGCTCCACCGCCAGCTGGGGATAAGTGCTTTTGCGCTCATTGAGTTCGCGGCTGGCTTCATTCAGTCCCCGCGTGAACGCATCGAAGCGACCGGCTGCCAGCATGCCGAACAGGTTTTCATAGCTGGAAGATGTCACGACCGTGAAGCCGTTGGCACGCAAAATGGGCAAGTCAGCCCACTGGCTATTGAGACCAAAGGTCAGCTGCTTGCGCAGTGCTTGTTCATCCATGCGCGCCATGCGGGCCTGATCGGCGGCGCGGATCACGAACACCCGGAAACCCACGATGCCGCGCAGGATGTCGATCTTGACCGGCAGCATCTGCGACTCACGCTCGGCATTGGTGCCCAAGGCGATGACGTCGATCGCGCCGGATTGCAGCAACTCCATGCCGCGATTCTGGGTGATGTCTTCTGCGTAAGGGGCCAACCGGAAGGTCTCGACGGGCCCCGGTGCATGCGAGAGCGCCAGTTCAAGCAGCTTCCAGCGGTATTCGTAGATCGGGCCGACCGGGAAATACCGAATCGTTGTTTCACCTGCGGCCACCGGCGGGGCCAAGCCGGACAAGACACAGACCAGCATCGCAAGAACGGCGAGTGACCAAGCGCCCCGGCCTGCGGAGTCGAGCGAACGTGAGCGCCGAACCGATGCGCGAACAAGCCATCTGATGTTCATTCTTGGTTTCTCCTCCCCTCAGCGTTGAGCCTTGACTCCGAGGTGATTTCACACGGTTGCGACAGGCTTGCGAGTGTATTTAAGTGTAACGCTCTGCCGCGTTACACCTTGGC
Organism: Pseudomonadota bacterium; assembly: GCA_040385425.1. Classification (GTDB taxonomy): domain Bacteria; phylum Pseudomonadota; class Gammaproteobacteria; order Burkholderiales; family Burkholderiaceae_C; genus Rhodoferax. Next base: position 9,436 of record JAZKHK010000025.1, read on the forward strand.
CCGAAATGCTTCAGGCCACCAGCGCAAGCGCGCCGAAATCGCCCACGCGCTCACCCAAACCAGCAGACACCAATTCGCAGCCGTCGGTCAGAGCGGGCAGCTTGCCGTGGATATGCGACTGCAGCTTGGGCAACAGGAATTCGCGGTGGTGCCAGAACACGCTGCCGCCCAGGCTGATGCGCTGCAAATCGAGCGTGACGATCAGGTTGTACAGGGCCCGGCCCATCACCCGACATACTTCATCAATAATGGCTGTAGCCCCCGTATTACCTGCGTGAGCAGCTATGAAAAGGGTAGCGTAATCAGGATAGCCCAAATACGCAAAGCGGCGTCCCATGGCGATGCCCGCCACCAGCGCTTCCACGTCGCCAACGTTGCCGCAGCCGCAGCGGGCCTCCACGTTGTCGCTGACAAAAAGGTGACCGGCATGGCCGGCATTACCGTTCTTGCCGCGCAGCACATGGCCATCGACACACAGGCCGACGCCAACGCCGGTGCTCCAGGTCACGTAAGCGCAGTGGGCCAGGGCTTGGCCGTTGACTTGCAGCGCGCCCCAGCGTCGTTCGGCCTCCAGCGCACCAATGCAGTCGTTTTCGACCCGTACCTTGGCAAACACCTGGCGCAAAGGCGCTTCCAGCAAGGCGGTGTGCCAATCGTTGGGCAAGCCTCCGGCTTCGCCCGCGAGTCCGCCGCAGATATTGGGCGCGGCCAACTCCACCAGGCCGTCACGCAACACAAACGGTCCGCAGGTCGCCACCCCCACCGCCGACAAATCAGCGGCGGCAACACCGGCGGTCTGGCAGCTCTGCCCGACCAGCCGGATGATCTGCGCCGCCAGCGCATCGTTCGCACCCTCTTTGGCCGTGGGCTCGGTGACGCGGCCGCTCACACCCCGCCCATCAACAATGCTGACCGCCACCTTGGTGCCGCCAATGTCCACGCAGGCCACGGGGGCGCGGCCTGCCGGCCATTTAAATCCGCTGGTTAATACGTTATTGTTCATGTCGCTTCAGCAAACGAGAGGGTGGTCTGCGCCTGTTCAGGGAAGTTGCGCCTGCGTCCAGCGCACGATGTCGGCCGCGCCCATGGCGCCGGCCTGGCGCGCGATTTCGCGGCCGTTCAAAAACAGCGCCAGCGTGGGAATGCTGCGGATGTTGAAGCGAGCCCCCAGAGCCTGGTTGGCTTCGGTATCGACCTTGACCAGCCGCACTCGGGGTTCCAGTTGCGCCGCCGCCTGCTCGAACGCCGGGGCCATCTGGCGGCACGGAGCGCACCAGGGCGCCCAAAAATCCACCAGCACCGGAATCTGGCTGCGGCTGATGTGGCGGTCAAAACTGGTCTCGTCCAGCGCCAGCGAATGCGCTACAAACAACGCTTTGTGGCAACTGCCGCAGTCCGGTGCCTGGGCCAGATCGTCGCGGCGCACGCGGTTGGTGGTGCGGCAATGAGGACAAACAATGTGCAGTGAATCAGTCATAAGGATTCCTTTCACTTAACTACATGGTCCCGTCTGGGGCGAACTTCAAGCGGCCCAGTCAGAGCGTATGCGTGCGGTCGCCTTGCGAGAAGCCGATGGCATCCCACGGCTCCCCCTTGTACAGGCCGATGACCTTGAACAACTCGCCCATTTCATGCTCCATGATCAGCCGTTGCGCCTGCGCCCGCACCGCCAGCGGAGCCGCATCCAGCAAAGGCCCCAGGCCGCAATTGATTAGAAACCGCGCTTGCGTGCAATACCCCAGCACGTTCAAACCGGCCTCTTGCGCCGCCAGCGCGATGCCGGTGAAGTTGACATGGGCCGTGATGTCTTTCAGACCCACATTCGCCAGCGGGTCGGGGTCGGAGCGGTGCTGGTAATGGCACATGACGGTGCCCATGTGGCGTTGCGGGTGGTAGTACTCATGCTCGGGGAAGCCGTAATCCATGAAAAAAGCGGCGCCCACGCTCAGCTTGTCGGCCAGCGTGCGCATAAAAGCCTCGCCCTGCGGGTGGATTTCAGTCAGGTAGTCGTGCTCGCCTTCCACCTCAACCGGGGGGCGCAATGCCGTGGGGCGGTCTTGCCAGACCAGGACCGGCGCGTCTTCGGCTTCGGCCTGCTGCACGGTCACGCCGCGCTCAAACCAGACATTCTTGACGCGGGCCAGCAGCTTTACCGGCATGGCGTCCAGCACTTCATTGCCAACCACCACGCCTTGCATCGTGTCCGGCAAGGCACTGACCCACTGCACCAGGTGGGCGTACTTCTCCAGCTTGTGTTGCTGGCGCGCCCGCAAACTGCCGGACAAATCCACAATGGTGTAGCGCGTCAGGGTTTGGCCCATGGCCGCCAAGGCGTCCAGCAACTGCAGGGCCAGCGCGCCCGAGCCGGCGCCGAATTCCCAGACTTCAGCCGTCTGGGTCACCTGCAAGGCCTGCGCTACCTGAGACGCCAGGGTCATGCCAAACAGCGGCGACATCTCGGGGGCGGTCACAAAGTCGCTGCCAGCTTGCGGCATGACGCCAAACTTGGTGCTGTCGTTGGCGTAATAGCCCCAACCCGGGGTGTACAAGGCCAGCGCCATGAACTGGTCAAAACCGATCCATTCCCCCTGCGCCGCAATGGCATTTGCAATATGGGTAGAAAGGGCGCTCGTTAAACTGTAGGGTGTTTTCATAACGCCTGAATTGTCTCCGAATGTCCTCCACCCCTCTTCCCCGCACGGTTCTTGTCACCGGGGCCGCCAAACGATTGGGCCGTGAAATTGCGCTCGCACTGGCCAAGGACGGCTGGCGGGTGGCGATTCATTACCGGGACTCGCTCGAAGATGCTACAAAAACAGTAGCTGACTGTGCCCAATTGACAAGGGGTAGCGCCGCTGTTCGTGCCAATTTGACGA
>JAZKHK010000026.1:0-107086 GCA_040385425.1 Pseudomonadota bacterium
ACACGGCCGCCAATGACACGATTTCGGTGACTGCAACTTCTTTCTCCGGCACCGCCACCACTCTGGGGACGGCCACCAGCACGGCATTCGCCGAGATTTCCAAGCTGGACGCCGACATCAACACGGTTACCTCCGCACGGTCGACCTGGGGTGCGACGCAGAACCGGTTTGACACCGTTATCACCAACTTGCGGGTTGGTGCGGAGAATTCTGCGGCCGCCCGCGGCCGGATCATGGATGCGGATTACGCTATGGAAACAGCGAACCTGTCACGCGCCCAAGTGCTGCAGCAAGCCGGCACCGCCATGGTGGCGCAAGCCAACCAGCAACCGCAAACCGTGCTGTCATTGTTAAAGTAAGCGTTTTTGCTTATGGATAGAGACTCACAACATGCACCATGGTCGTCATCAACCTAGCACCATAGACCTTGAAAAGCTGATCCAACTGTTTGAGCAAAACCTTTTCGCAGAGGCTGAGCAGCTATCACAATCTCTGATCACTCGATTCCCGAAGCATGGATTTGCGTGGAAGGTGCTAGGCGTTATTTATCTAGAGCAAAAACGTTACAAAGAAGCGTTGCCTGTTGCACAACATGCTGCGAAATTATTACCAGACGATGCGGCTGTTTTTAATAATCTAGGATCTATTTTTTTACGGCTAGAGCGGTTTGGCGATGCAGAGTTGAATTTCCGCAGAGCATTAGCCATCGTCCCAGACTACGCCAAGGCCCTTGCTAATTTGGGGTCGGTCTTGCGATTTAATCGCAAACTGATTGAATCAGAAGAATGCTGTCGGCTCGCACTAAAAGCGGAGCCAAACTACACCAATGCACATATTGCTTTAGGTAACGCGCTTGAACTGCAGAACAGGCTACCCGAAGCGCAAGCCAGCTACAAGGCTGCTTTGGCGATCACCCCTGACATGGCGGATCTACATACCGATCTGCTGCATTTGCTTAGTCTGGATGCAGGGGTAGAGCCGCAACAACTTTTTGCGGAGCACTTGGCGTTTGGTCAACAGTTTGAAACCCCACTGCGTACAAACTGGCCAATCCACAGCAACTCGAAAGATCCGGCGCGGCACCTGCAGATCGGGTTTGTTACGGGTGACCTCAATGACCATGCACTGTCTAATTTTCTTGAGCCTTTTTTTATATGCCTGGCCCAGAAGTCGGCACTAACACTGCACGTTTATTACACAAACACTCATGAAGACGCAATAACTCATCGCGTCCGTTCCTGCATACCGCACTGGCATGCCGTAGTCCACTTGAGCGATGCCGAGTTGGCCAGCAAAATTTGCGCTGATGGCATTGACATCTTGATCGACCTTGCGGGTCACACCGTACTCAACCGCCTGCGCACTTTTGCCCGCAAGCCAGCGCCTATTCAGGCGAGCTGGCTGGGCTATTTGGGAACAACCGGTCTGCAAGCCATGGACTACTATGTTTGCGACTCTTTTTGGATCCCTCCCGGAGAGCTGGATTGGCAATTTACTGAAAAACCTGCATATTTGCCTGCTGCCATTGTTTTTCAGCCAAACCCACATGCGCCTCCAGTCAATACGCTGCCAGCCTTAGAAAAAGGCCACATCACTTTTGGCAGCTTTAACCGTATCAACAAGATCAATGATTCCGTGGTTGTGTTGTGGTCGATGTTGCTTAACCGCATTCCCAATAGCCAAATGGTGTTGGGCGCCATACCGCCTGAATTTCAGGAAAGATTGATTCAAATTTTCGAACAGGAAGGTATTGATCGAGCGCGCTTGACATTTTTCCCAAGAGCTACGCAGACGAATTATCTGGCGCTACACCATCAAGTTGACTTTTGTCTGGACACGTTCCCACACGGTGGCGGTGCCACAACAGCCCATGCGACGTGGATGGGAGTTCCCACGCTAAGTCTGGCAGGCGAGAGTCCTGCAAGTCGCTTTGGCGCTACCGAGATGCACCACTTGGGCTTGGACAGCTTTATTGCCTACAGTATTGAAGAGTTCATTGAGAAAGGCTGCTATTGGGCAGAAAACCTCGTCGAATTGTCCAATCTTCGACAAGGGATGAGGTTACGTTTTAATGAGTCACCACTGGGGCAACACCAACGTTTCTCCGATAACTTTGAAACCATGTTACGCACCATGTGGCAACGCTGGTGCAATGATTTGCCACCCGAGACTCTTCACATCGAAGCAGCAATTCAAAGCGCTAGTGCGGGCAATCCCTCCGACCCAGCAGAACCCAGCGCGCAAAAGCAGAAAATTCTCCAGGATTTATTTCGCCAACAACGTTACCAAGAAGCTGCACTTTTAGCTCGGCAACTGATCGATAAATTTCCGGAACATGGTTTTGCCCGAAAAATAATGGGTGCCGTTTTACATTTGCAGGGACGATTGGAAGAGTCTTTAGCCATTCAGAAAGAAACCGCTGAGTTGCGCCCCGACGATCATGAAGCTCATTTCAATCTGGCATGCGAATTACAACAACAAGGCTACTTGGATGAGTCCGTGCAAAGTTATATCCGGGCCTTGGGGCTTCAGCCCAGGAATGCCATTGCTTATAGCAACCTGGGCAACATTTTCAAAACAATGGGTCTACTGCCTGAGGCTGAAATGTATTGCAGGCAAGCGATCGCCCTCCAGCCCGACATGGAAAAAGCGCATAACAATCTGGGCAATGCGCTTCACGCTCAAGGCAAATACGCTCAAGCCCAAGCGAGTTATCGTCTCGCCTTAAAACTAAAGCCCGATTGGGCTGAAGCCTACAACAATTTAGCCATTACCCTTAAAGATCAGGGCCATTGGGGAGAAGCAAAAGACTGCTACTACAAAGCCTTGTCAATCAAACCAGAATGGTCAGCAGCGCACAGTAACCTGCTTTATTGCCTGAGTCATGACGTTCAGGTTGAACCCCCGCATCTATTTGCTGAACATCAGGCTTTTGGCGAGCAGTTTGAAACGCCTCTACGTGCTGACTGGCAAGTGCACAACAACGTTAAAGCACCTGAGCGCGGCCTGCATATTGGCTTTGTATCCGGCGATCTTTACGACCATGCCCTTACGAATTTTTTGGAACCAGTCTTCAAGTTTTTATCCCGTAAACCTGACTTGACGCTTCATGCGTATTACACGCACATTCTGGACGATGCAGCTACCCAGCGCATGCGAGGCTATTTCTCGCACTGGCATGCAGTGGCCCACTTGAGCGATGCTGAACTGGCAGACCAAATCCGTTCAGACGGTATTGACATCTTGATCGATCTGGCTGGTCACACGGCCCACAATCGTCTGCTCACGTTTGCCCGGAAACCAGCGCCCATTCAGGCCAGCTGGTTGGGCTACTTGGGCTCCAGTGGCCTGCAGGCCATGGATTACTACCTGTGCGATTCGTTTTGGATACCGCCTAAATTGAGTTGGCAATTTACCGAGAAACCCGCCTATCTACCAGCCGCTGTTGTGTTCCAGCCAAGCGAGCTGGCCCCGCCAGTCAACACCTTGCCTGCGCTTGAAAATGGCTACATCACCTTTGGCAGCTTTAACCGCCCCAACAAACTCAACGAATCAGTGATCGTGCTGTGGTCAATGCTGCTCAAGGAAGTACCTCAGGCCCACATGGTGCTTGGCGGTATGCCGTTGGATAGTCAAGAGACTTTGTTGCAGATCTTTGCCTGCGAAGGCATCGCACCAGATCGACTCAAGTTTTATCCCCGCTCAAACTTGCCGGACTATCTGGCCTTGCACCTTCAGGTTGACTTTTGCCTGGACACCTTCCCTTATGGCGGCGGCGCTACAACCGCCCATGCCGCCTGGATGGGTATCCCCACTCTGTCACTGGCCGGGGAAAGTCCAGCGAGCCGCTTTGGCAGTGCCGTGATGCATCAGTTGGGCCTGGACGGATTCATTGCCACTGACATTGAAGACTTCATTGATAAAGGCAGATATTGGTCTGAGAATTTATTCGAACTGGCCAACATTCGCAACGGTTTGCGCCAACGCTTCACCGACTCTTCATTGGGTCAACCCGAACTACTGGCCAATCACTTTGCAACGTTGTTGCGCACCATGTGGCGTCACTGGTGTGACGACCAGCCGCCGACGGCCATTGAAATCGAGTCGCCGTCTGCTGCGAACCACAATCCGTGCCCAGCAACCTACCAGCGTGAACCCAATCCGCAAGAACTGGACGCCCTGGCTGAGCTGTACAACTCCAAGCGCTATGACGAAGCTCTAGCCTCTGCACAGCGCTTGATCAGCAGTTTTCCAGAACACGGGGTCGCCTGGAAAATTCTCGGCTCAATCTATCAAGCCCAAGAGCGCTACGAGGAATCTGTGCCTGCCACCCAACGTGCGATTGCGTTGCAGCCTGACGAGGCTGCAAACTACAACAACTTGGGTGTAGCCCTGTTGATCCTGGAACGACTCTCCGAAGCAGAAGAGAATTTCAAGAAAGCAATTGCCCTCGAACCCGAGTACGGCAAAGCGTTTGTCAACCTGGGAACGCTTTTCCGTCTGCAAGGTCGTTTTGCAGAAGCGCAAGCGTGTTGCAGCAGTGCCTTGAAAATTACCCCCACCGATGCCAGTGCGCACATCTGTTTAGGCAACACACTAGAAGACCAAGGGAAACTATCCGCGGCCCAGGCAAGCTACTACCGGGCGGATATGGCACATGAGCCTCGGCGTGCTGTTGCACACAGCAATGTTCTCTATTTACTTAATCACGATGTACTCGTTGACCCCCGCCACTTATTTGCCGAGCATGTGGCTTTTGGTGATCAGTTTGAAACCTCATTACGTAACAATTGGCAAGACCACAGCAACGTTAAAGACCCTTTGCGTATTTTGCAAGTGGGGTTTGTCTCTGGTGACTTGAACCATCACGCCTTGAATGAATTTTTAGAGCCTGTATTCAGGGTTCTGGGCCAAAAAGCCTCCCTGGTCACACATGCTTTTTACACGCATGCCCAAGAAGACACGGTGACCCAGCGCATGCGCAGCTATTTTGCACACTGGCACGCTGTAGCCGGGTTGGATGATGCGCAATTAGCCGACAAAATTCGCGCCGAAGGCATTGACATCCTGATTGATCTTTCCGGCCATACTGCCAAAAATCGCCTACTCACTTTTGCTCGCAAACCGGCACCTGTACAGGCCAGTTGGCTTGGTTATCTGGGCACCACCGGGCTACAGGCGATGGATTACTACCTGTGCGATCCTTACTGGATTCCACCGGGTGAGCTGGATTGGCAATTTACTGAAAAACTCGCCTGCCTGCCTGCAGCGATGACATTCCAGCCCAGTGTGCTTGCGCCTCCTGTCAACCCGCTGCCCGCGATTGGTAATGGGCACATCACTTTTGGCAGTTTTAATCGCTCCAACAAAATTAATGACTCGGTGATTATTTTGTGGGCCATGTTGATGCACAAGGTTCCATCGTCAAAACTGGTTTTGGGAGCAATAGCGCGGGACGCGCAAGAGGCACTGGTAGACAGCTTTGCGCGCGAAGGCATTTCGCATGACCGTCTTATTTTTTACCCCCGCGCGCATACCTTTGAATATCTGGCGCTGCACCATCAAGTCGATTTCTGCTTGGATACTTTTCCACACGGCGGCGGAGCAACCACAGCGCATGCAGCCTGGATGGGCGTACCCACTCTTTGCCTGACGGGGGAAACGCCGGCCAGCCGATTTAGCGCAGCCATGATGCATCACTTGGGTTTGAATGCATTTATTGCGACCAGCATTGAGAGTTATGTCGAACAGGGCGTTTATTGGGCTAAGCACATTGCAGAGTTGGCCCAACTGCGCAATGGCATGCGAACTCGATTTAATGAATCAGCCTTGGGCCAAGCAGACCGGTTTGCAAATAATCTGGATGCAATTTTTCGAAAAATGTGGCAGCAGTGGTGTGACGGCATGAATCCTAATATGTTATCAATCGATAACCTGCATGCAAATTCTTCTGATTCGACCGATTTATGCCATCAAGATCAACCATCGCCTATGCCAGCTGAAAATTTACATTTAATTGAAACTGATCAACTCTATCCAGAGAATGAAGTTCCAGAAGAAGATGATTCGTCAATCGTTATTCGTTCGCTGATAAAAATGGCGCTGAATAATGAAGAGGCCGGCCAGCTTTTAGAAGCAAGCCACCTTTACGCTGAAGTTCTTAAAATCCAACCAGCACATGCCAAGATAAGCCACGACTTGGGCATGCTTGAAGTCAAATTAAAAGGGGCCACTGCGGCGCTTCCACGTCTGGAAATGGCAGTTCAAGAAAATCCAGCATGCGAAAAATACTGGGTTTCTTACATTAATGTACTCGTGCAATCCGGTGCAATTGATACTGCGGCATCTGCATTGGAATGGGGACAAAAATATGGCCTTAGAAGCGAAACTGCTGAAATCATGGCGGCTGATTTTGTAGCAAAACTCGAGAAAATAGCACAAGACAAGCTTGTAGATTATGCAAGCGAGGAGCTCCCGTTTCCACCTCCTTGGCCTTCGCCAAAATCAAGCCTAACAGCAAATCTCGATTACATTATCCAGCCCAAAAGCAATGGGCGTCGTTATGTTATTTTTGCACCCCTTTATCGGCACAATAGTTCGGGAATCCGCGTATTATTTGATTTGCAAAAATGGTTAGTATGCTCTGGATTTGATGCAATCATTATTGCAGGAACCAATGGCTATCCTGTCGATCAGTTCTCGGATGATATTATTATCTACCCGGAAGTTGTAACAGGAAACCCACTAAAAGCACAACGCGTGGTTCGATATATATTGAATGTTCCTGGGAAACTTGGCGGAACAAAAAAATATGCCAACAATGAATTATTATTATCTTATAGCGATACTTTTGCAAGCTATGCAAATGGGGCCATTATGATGGTCCCGCCTGTGGAGCCTTTTTTCTACAAAGACGACACTCCAAAAAATATCAATGCGGTTTATACCGGAAAAGAAAAGGACTTAAATCTTCATCCGAAAGATTGTGTCTATATTACAAGAGAGTTTCCAAAAACACGTCGTGAAGTCGCGCAGTTCATGCGCAGCGTAAAAACGCTATACACATACGACTTGATCAGTGCGATCGGCCATGAAGCGATGCTGTGTGGGTGTGAGGTTAAATTCATTCGTAAAGATGGAATCATCGAGGATTTTCCAGAACCAGTCACGCTCACGGCCTCGCTGAATGAATTCAAAGCTCAATTTCATGATTTTATAGAAATGAGCCAATCTCTATAAGGTCGATCATCAATTAAGCTCAGCCCCTCTGCTCTGGCGAGAAGAGTTTCGGCCTGTGAGTTGCGTACATTTTCATCAAGGTGCATCGTAATAGCTCGGTACTATTGGAGTCGGATAAAAGCTCGGATTCAGACAACGCCATGGGTACTGGTGGCGATCATGTAGCCCTGCTGGGTTTGGTTGCCATCGTCAGTGCTTTGTTTTTCACGTGCGAAGACATCCCAGCCAGCATGATTCAATCCTAAGTTGTACTCTGGAAGTGCTAACTTTGTGCAGCGGTTACATAATTCAACGCGTGTTTTATTGGCTCGAATAGTATCGGCATCAGTGTTTAGGAAATTATTGGCAACAATGGTTCCATTGCGATGAAAAACGGTGCAACACACGGGCACGGTCAAATCAGCATTGATATTCACCTGGTTTTCCCTGAAGGGACAATAGCCATCACGCAAACGCTGAACAGACGAGGCTTCAATACCTTCATCAATCGTAACCAAAAGATTGTCTTTGAGTAATTGTGTTTGCAAATCTGGCTTGCCATCCAGATGATTTATAACTCGCTCTAAAGGCATAACAAGAGCGTATGTCTCTGACATGATGAATCCTAGTTCATCAGCCAATCGTCTGAACATTTCAAGGTTGACACCATTATTATTCCTATACAGATGGTAATTAATATCAACTAATGTGCCGGAATTATATTTATCAATGAGGTGACGAAGTCGATAAAGATTTGATTTAACAAGATTAACATCACCTCCTTGATGCGTACTTCCATAAATATCTTGATAATAACCTGAAACAGAAACCTTCAAATAGTCTGGTGCCTGTTGAATCAGTGCTTCGATGCGAGATTCAAAACGAATTGACAGATTACTTGACAACGCAACGGCCACATCCATTGAATGAACATATTCAACGATATCAGCAATATAGGGATGAAGAAGCGGCTCACCCCAACTGTAAAGGCTTAAGTGTGAAATACCTGGAGATTCCAATACGATTTTATTGAACACCTGTTTGAAAGTGCTCAACTCCATCGAACCTTTGGGAACACCATGTGCTTCAATACTGTGAGGACAAGACCTGCAACTGAGATTACAAGAACCAAGTACATCAACAGTGTAATAGGGGGATGACGCGTCGTGAAAACTAAAAATAGAAATGCCAGACGACCCCTGTGCAAGTATTTGGGATCGAATTTCATCTTCTTTCAAAGAAACAGCAATGAGTACAGCAGGTTTTATAAATTGCGTCAACTTCGCCCAAAATTCGGCGGGGGAAAATACTGGAAGATTAGCAACCGTCTTACCCTTGAAAGCAGGATCTGAATCGATAAAGGCGACGGGAAGAATACCCGCTGATCGACACTGACGTAAGGCACCGAGTCCAGTCATTCTTGCACCCCAAATGACTATTGTGCGCTCGCCAAAGTCTTTCTTCATCTGTTCTATCTTAGGCATTCGATTTATCCTTGAATATTTGAATCATATCTTCAGTCATACTTTTTTGATAAAAACAAATCAAATCACGAATCGACTCCTCCAGCGGACGAAATTTATATGCATCCACTTCTGAAAATAATTTTTTTGATGACCCCGTATACTCTCTTCCAAAATCTTTATTTTTAATCTGAATATCTTGTTCCACATGCATTTGAGATTTTATTACATGAGCAAGAAAACTCAAACTCACAGGTCGATCAGCACTAAAATTGTAAGAAACACCTTCAAGTGGTAGCCTTGGAAGTATTTTCACAAGAAAATCGCAAAAATCTTGCACATCAATATAATCAAACACAACATCTTGATTAATAGATATAGGAAGCCCTGCGAGAACCCGAACGATGTTGTTTGATATAAATCTTCTATTTATATCCTCATGCTTTCCGAATACTCCGAACAAACGAAAATTCGTCACCTTGTCACGGCACGTTGCATTTAATTCTCTTGCAATTAAATATTTGGCTAATCCATAACTATCAGTTGGAATACTCTTTCCAAAGTCCTGCTCAATCACTTGAGGACTGCAAATTCGTCGATCATACTCAGCGCCAGAACCAATTTGAATCAAGTGGCCAAAAAGTGCCCGATGATTAAGAATGTTGAAAAATGACTGTAACGAACCTTCGGCAGAAGAAATATTAACTGCTGAATGTATGACGTAATCAGGCTGGCTATGCTGCAAATACATTCGACAGGCATTAGCATCCAGTAAATTGAGTTCTGACCTTGTTGGAGCAAGCAGTTCGTAGCGAATATCTTTTTTAATCGCTTCACACAAATTTTTCCCGATAAATCCGGAAGCGCCTAATAACAGAACTCTTTTAGTCATTCAAAGCTTTCTCACGAATTTAACTTGCTGTTGGGTTAGCCATCTGTTGGTGCCAAGCTTTTCAACACAAGACTTAGCATCGATTGCATCAATCAACCTGGAAACATGTGGATCAAGATCCTCTTCCACACAAACCATTGGCGCTGAACAAGTTGCGCAAAAATTAACACATTTGCGCTGGCCAGCAAGCATGGCCACTTGCAACTCCTTCATGGCTTGGCCTTTCCAGATATCCGGCACGCTCTCATGCAATGCATTTCCGATCACTACTTTGCGCGGCCAATCCAATGTGCATGGACTGACAGTTCCATCACAATTGAAGTGCATGTACATGAAAACAAACGGGCACACATTTTTCCATGCACTTATAGACTGGCCGTACATTCCAGTATCGCCAACCGTGTTCTGCTTGTCCAATTGAGTTTCAGCCCACTGTGGAACAATTTTTTCCACAAAAATCTCATCGCAATGAGGAGAGAAAGTATCAAAGAAATATTGTTTTTCTTCAGCCGTTAAAACAAACATCTCCGTTGTATCTTTTTTAAGTGCATGAGCATGATCTGCAATTTTCACGTAAATTTTTAATTCACTGCCCAGTGCTTTTTTTTGCGCATAAAGATCAACAACACCCTTTACGATCTCATCAAAACTTTGACGAACACCGGCAACTTCACGATAGCGTTCATCTGATAACCCCTCGAGGGAAATATTTATTCTTTGAAGTCCCGCTTCAATCAAACCTTTATTCAAATTTGGTTCAAGTTTTGAACCATTAGTGAACATTTCAACGATCTCAGCACATCCACTATTTCTAGCTATTGCAACCATTTCGATCACATCTGGATGCAAAGTTGGTTCCCCATGATTTCCAATTTTTATTTTTTTCAATTTTTCCGGGAATTCAGTCATATCAGTGACTATTTTTTCAAACAGAGAAACATCCATGAATCCACGTTTCAAGCCATTTTTTTTCATGCCCTCAAGATCGGCTTGAAAACAAAAACTGCATTTATAGTTGCACAGACTTGAAATATCAATATGCGCTGAAATCGGTGTTTGAAGCGGGACAAGATTCTCCAAGGGCTGCTTGTGCGCCGAGTGAATGCGTGGTCGAATAATCGCGGGATCATTCATTTCCATAGTTAACCTTCTTTAGAATTTGTGTATCGATTTCAACATCATTAAAAATGATAACCTGACAATTACATTTATTTTGCTTTAAATATTCCTGCACTTGCAAAGCAAAACCACCAGGAAGCATCAGCAACAAAATATCACACTTGTTCTTGATGAGATAGTCGGGATCCCGGATCGGTAGGTGGGTAATTGGTGTTAACAGGTTTTGTTTAAATGGAGCTGAGTCCACAACATAGGCAATGGATGTAGCGTCCGCGAGTGCCAACAAGGCTAAAGCTCGATGACCAGCACCCCATGAAGCCACTGTCTTGCCGGCCTTGCTGGCTTCTGCCAGCAGCAACCTTAGCGAGCCAACAACCCGATCCATTGTTTTCGCATGTTCCTGCAGATTTAACCGTGGTGCCTTCTTGGAGATAATAACCAGATCATTGCCATTATTCTTCTCGTACTGCATCTGTACTTCAAATCCATTAGCTTCAAATGTCGTTTTTAAAGTTTTCCTATTGAAGTACACAAGGTGATCGGCAACAAACTCATACAAACAGGATCGTCGCAATAAGTATTCAAAATTGGGAACGGAAAAATAAACCAAACCGTCCTCTGAAATCAACTCTTTGATTTTTCGAAGAAAAGTTTTTACATCCGGTTGATGCTCCAGGTAGTTATTGCAAACCACCAAATCAAATTCACTCTCAAAATCTGAATCAATAAGATACCCATGCTGCACAGGGTATCCATTATTTTTTGCTACTTCTATATTCTCTTCTGAATTCTCCAAACCACAAGCATCTAGCCCCAGATTGTTTAATACAGCTAAAAAATCACCTCTGCATGCACCTATTTCAATGGATTTTTTACCTGAAAGCGAGAAGCGCTCAATTATTGGCAACCATTCATGGATCAGAACTTCTCTAGATTTAGCCGATAACGCAGCAGCAGTTATCACATCTTTGTAATATGAAACTGGAGAATTTTTAAGCTGCACTAAACCACAGTCTTGGCACTCAGCCACATTCAATGCGACAGGATTGTCATCCATGGCCTGTTCAATTGTTTTCAAAAAATGCTGTGCTGCACGCGGAAAGCCATCCAACGTCAGCAGATCAGCGACAACATTTGAACCACAACCTCTGCAGATAAAATTCGAGATCCGTGGTTGTTTTGAATTCATTTTCTCTACCTATTTAAAATTTTCCAGCGAGCGTCTAACATTTCTATGCGTTTATCATCTTCTTGTGTAATATTTTTATAATAATCTCGTTTATTTAACAACCACAATAGCTCAAAGTGCACTGCATGAAGTAAGCCCTTTTGAATGCGTTCATTCGATAATGCTTTCACATCAAAAATAACTTTTCTCGTTTCGAAACGCGACAAATGTGTCGCGGCAATCGACCTAAGAGCGGGGACGGCATTTATGGACACACCACCTCCGACAACCAAATCAAGATGATGTGCCTTGCAAATCTTGGCAACGGCCTGACAATCCATTGTTACGGTATCAGAATCAACGGAATCGCGACTCATACCCTTAGATCCGACGTAATCGACTCGACCAAAAACGAGTCCTTGAATCGCACCTGCAGTAGACGCGACCTCTGCTATCTCGTGAATATTTGAAAAACTGGTTCTCGTTTCTATATTTACTAAAAAATCCACATCTTGAAATTCATCTGCAGAGAAAACTTTATTTTTTGCTTCAATAAATTTACTGAGTGCATAGGATGTCTCAACCATAGGTGCAATAACATAGTCAACACCAAACTGCTTTGCCTCAATAAGGTCTCTAACTGCTTCACATCCTCCAATTTTCAAACCAAATTTCATGTTGGCACGTTTTGAAATATCCAACAATCTAAGTAATTCTTCTGTTCTTGTACCTTCAGCCTCAAATTCAGCCTTAACAGCGATGGCACCAAAATCTCGATTCAATTCTTTGAGAATTGCGAACATTTCTCTTTCGGTTTGGTTCATTACATCATGTCCTTAAAGTTCGATTTTAAAAAAACCAATAAACTAAATTTATGCTTAATATCTAGCGATACTTTAAGCAAATCATCAAAATATCTTACGTCACTTATTTTTAGCCACCATTAATTAAGTAACAACAAAGAATTAATTAAGCACAATTAATTACAGATAATCTTGTTTCTTCTAATTCTTCACGGCTAATAAAAGGAGCCATATCATCCAGCTCTGGGGAAGACATGGAACCATCCTGATTAATTCTTGATGCAAGCTTAGGTGAAAATCCTTGCGCAGGGTCTACGAATGCTTCAAAAATTACAGCCTCGTCCGAATTGAGTAGCTGCATAAAGGTAGCCTCCTGGAGGTCAGCCTGTGTTGATAGCGCATGGTATCGAATTCCAAATGCATAAGCAATTTTCTTGAAATCAGGAAAATCCAACCCATCCCCGCGCCCAGTGCCAAATAAATTATCTGAAAAATAAGATTGCTGCGTTTGTCGTATAGATAAATACCCACCATTATTCAAAATAATGATTTTTATATTTAATCTTGAGGATATTACCGTCTGTAATTCTTGCAGATTCATCATGATGCTGCCATCGCCAGCGATGCATATCACTGGAGCCTGAGCGGTCATTGCCAAGGCGGCACCAATGGCTGCGGGAAGGTCGTAGCCCATCGAAGCACAACCTGAATTTGTAATGTAGCGTTGCAGTGGTTTGACTTCTGCTACCTGAAACGTCATAACGCACGCAGCCCCGTTTCCGGTCACAACAGTAGCCCCTTCCGGCAGCCGACTTGTTAATTGCCGCAAAAAGTGATACGGGCCTAGCACATTTGATAACTGGCCAGGTTGCGGTATCAGTGGATACTTTTCCTTGAGCTTTTGAGCCCAGGCTAAAAACGATGCATGAACTTCAGGCATTGGACTTGTAACTGTTTGCGCCAGCAAGTTCAAAAAAATCTCAGATGCAGCCTGAATTTTCAAATTCAATTTCAGAGTGGGTTTATCAAGCTCCGCTGCATCGATATCCACCATCACGATGAAAGCATTTTTGGCAAAACTTTTCCAGTTATAGCTGATTTGCCGAATGTTCAATCGACAGCCGACTACCAAGAGAAAATCTGCACTCTGAACAACAAAGTTACCAACCCTGTCACCGACCGTTCCGGGATGCCCTGAAAAGTTAGGGTGACTCGTTGGCACCACATCCAAGGCATTCCACCCCGTGACCACAGGAAACTGCACTGACTCAAGGAACTTGGCCAGTGCTGAACGAGCCTGTTGCGAGTTGACTCCTGTCCCAACGAGCATCACAGGCCGGTTTGCTGCGCGCATACGCCTGTGAACCTCTTGCACTTGGGTGAGCAGCACTTCCTCGGATT
Organism: Pseudomonadota bacterium; assembly: GCA_040385425.1. GTDB lineage: Bacteria > Pseudomonadota > Gammaproteobacteria > Burkholderiales > Burkholderiaceae_C > Rhodoferax. Next base: position 14,065 of record JAZKHK010000026.1, read on the forward strand.
GACGTGCCCTGCATTCAAGTTCCAATAACGTGTTTGAATGACAACCGAAATCTTGAGCAAGCAGTTTGTCAAGGTCCGCGCTTCGTGCGTGCACAGCCATCTGATCCAGCTCAGATTCATTGATCAATGTGGCCTGGATGTCTAACGGAATATCCAGCCAGACGGGGCCTGGCCGGCCAGACCGCATAAGGTAAAGCGCCCGCTCAAGTACCGTGACTGCCTCAGCTACAGAACTTACGCTGCGAACATACTTCACAATACTTTTGGCGATCGCGGCAATGGGAGCTTCCTGGTCGCCCAATTGTCTAAGCGCCAACTCGGGAAAATTACTCATGCAAGTTTCGAGTTTGACCTGACCGGAGACAACAAACATTGGAACTGAATCAACATAAGCACCAAAAACCCCAACTAGCGCGTTGATCCCCCCTGGCCCAGTCGTGACATTCACCACGCACGGCACACCCGAAAGCCGGGTGTACCCCTCTGCAGCAATTGCAGCAGCCTGCTCATGATGAAAACAAGTCACGTGCATTTGGCTATTTCTTGACAACGCGTCATTCAGGTGCATCGACCCTCCGCCCGTGACAAGAAAGACACGGCTCATTCCTGCGTGCATAAGCCTGGTGGCCAAGTAATCAGCAAAACGCATTACTTTTAATCCTGTTTAGATGAAACAAATATTCTGCTGGCAAGTACATGTCAAATATTAATTTGAAATTACTCGGCATCACCCAGTAGACTTAACAAGTTTAAAAACCAGGATATCTTGGATATCTTGGATATCTTGGATATCTTGGTCATAAACGATTGGCCCTTGATATTTAAGTAAATTTCAGTTTACATACTTATTTATGAGTGAGCGATGATTATTTTCATGCAAGAAGAAAAAATTTGTTTCATAAGTTTCGTCATCAATCAGTTCAATATTTTTCAACCCCCCTTGAGATGCTATGTAAACGCTATAGCCAGCTTTTTTAAGCAAATTTATTACGTCGTTAGGGTGATAATTAAATTTAGCAGACCACTTCCGAAGAAGTTCTGAAAAAATTATTGGTTTATGTTCTTCAATGCATGTTGCTGCTCCTTCGAGCACAAAAAGCTCTGCGCCTTCTACATCGATTTTGAGAAAATCAATAACAATATTCTTATCACTTAAAAAATTATCGAGTGTATTAATTTCACACTTCACTATTTCGATATTGTTCCGTTCCCGTATATTCGCCATTGAAGAGCTCCCAGTCTCCTCGGTTGTCCAAAAAAAGTTTTTCTGGCCAATTTCATTGGATAGACCGATGTTGAAAATTTCAGCCTTGCTAATTTTATTAAATTCCACATGTTTTTTCAGATAGGCGAATGTATAAGGAATTGGTTCAAAAGAATAAATTTTTTCGATATTTTCAAGCTTTCCAAAATTCAGGGTATACCAGCCTATGTTTGCCCCCACATCCACCACATTTTTGCAATGAGAAATCAATTTCATGATGATTTCTTTCTCCATCGCTTCCGTAGCTTTGAAATTAAGAATCTCAATCGGAATGAAGCGCTTATCATACGGATCCAGCAACAACTTTATTCCTGATTCTCGAATAGTTAAATAAATAGAGTTTTGTTCAATGGTGATAGACGCAACATCTGTATTTTTAATGTAATCAAAATACTCAAATAATATTTTGTGATTCTCATGCATCAAATCTATATATGTTGTTTTGTCAATTTTCTTCTCAATGAATTGATGATAAAGCTCACGTAATTTCATTTACTTCTCCAACTTTAATTTAATTTCTCAAAGCTTTCAATGGTTCGCCTAAAACCATCTTTCATAGAGTGACGAAGACTCCACCCCAGCTCTTTTAATTTGCTCACATCAACTGAATTTCTAGGAAAATCCATTCTAAGAAAATTCTTTGAAGAGTCTTGTGCCATGACTACTTTCAACTCGCGCTCAGGAAATACCTCATTCACCAACAATCTCGCCAAATCAATAATACTGATATCATGATCAGCGGCTACATGATATGCCTGACCAACATTACCCTTAAGCAATACAGTAAAAAAACCTAACGTAGCATCTGCGATATAACAAAAATTACGTATAACTTTTCCATCACTGTACAAAGTTATATTTTCATATTTCAGTACATTTGAAATAAAATCGGCAAAAGAACGTCCATCATCTAATTTAACGCCAGGTCCATACGTTATTGAAGGCCTTAAAATTTTTACTGGAATTCCATGTTGATGCATCCAAGCAACACACATGTTTTCACCCATTCGTTTACTCTCTATATAGCATGACCTTAGATCCGTAAAATCCAAGTATCCAGAGCAGTTTTCTTTAATTGGAATACAAGCATCATCGACATGTCCATGAACCCCGCTTGTACTAAAAAAAATAAAGCCTTTTATCTTTTTTTCTTTGGCCAAATTTAGTAAATTGGCAGTACCGACAACATTGGGCAATAACGTGCCAACCGGATCCTCTTGAAAAACTTTTGGTGTAGCCTGGCTCGCTGCATGAATAATATAATCTACCGGCTCATCTATTTTTATTTTCTTGCATACATCACATTGTATGAGCTGTAATTGACTATTATCCTTATGAGTTAAAAATCTACCTTTTGCAGCCTCCAAAGATCGAACCAACCCAATAATCTTGACATTTGTTTTAAATTTCTTATTTAAATAAAGAAGTGTCTCAACCATATAAGAGGGAAGAAATCCAGCGGCACCGGATATAAGAACAGTTTTTCCATTAAATTCAGACCAATTTAAATCTGCTGCTGTTATATATTGCAAATCTTCTTCTATTATTTTATTTATCATTATTCTTTCCAAAGTATTTTTGGCGCAAATCTTTGGCATAGCTTAAATAGTCATCAGCCTCGATGGCCGAAAAATCCAATGACTCTTGCGTTTCCAAATAATATTCTCGCAAGCTATTTATTGAAATTACTTCATCTGTAAATTTGAAATCGCCGATCTCCGACATCAATCTTGAATTGTCACCCGAGTATTCAATACCAACTCCGTCATTTAGCACGTGAATTTCACTTTTATAATTGCTAATTTGATTAATGATATTTGCAATTCTTATAAGATCAATTGAATTTACTGGTGTCGCATTAAGTACTCGGTGATTTGATCTATTTTTTATGAAATACTCAACAATCCGGCCCAAGTCACTGACACATAGATAATCATAAATAACATTTTGATTGATCACGATTGGCAAATGAAGAATGTTTTTTACAATTGCATTTGATATAAATTTATATCGATAGTCTTCATACTTCCCATACACACCAAAAATTCTTAACGAAACTAAAGTGTCATCTTCTTTTTCAAGAATGTATTTTGAAATCAAATATTTAGCGTAGCTATGTGGATCCTGCGGTATTTGTTCATCGAAGAAATCCTCCGACATTTTCCTATGCCAGTGACTTCGACTGTACTCTGAGCCAGAACCCAAATTTATCAAAATTGCACCAGGATGCTTGAATTTCTGCAAGTTAAAGAACATCCGTAAATTATTTTCACAGGTATCCGGAGGGTAGCTTGTACCATCCCTTAATGTCGTCGCCGCGTGAATAATATGAGTTATTTCATGATTCTTGAAATACTCTTTTACCATTAGTTCATCAACAAGATTCAACTCTGCCCTTGTTGGATACAGTAGAGAATAATCTTTCAATAGCAACTCTTGCACTAGATTTCGTCCAACAAAACCTTCGGCGCCAGTAATTAATATAGTCATAAATCTTATCTATTCACAATCAAGCCAAATAAGCCAAATGAAAATCCTGCATCAAAAAACATTACAACCCAAATTCCATAGATTACCAAAGAATTATCTTTATTAACGATTTATCCTGATCATGTTTTGATTAGATACACTAAATCAAAAAGAATAGGGATAAATTTTAATCATATGAATCATCGCGATGATGTTTCATTTAGCGGCAAATTAAAATAATTTGCATATTTCGACCAAAATGGATTGGACACGTAATCAAAATATGCGAGCATACTTCTTTCGCATTCAACCAAATTATCTAAGCCTTTATAGCATTGCGCCGTGTAATAGTGTGCAAATGCGTGATCTGGCTTTATCCTTATCACATTTTGAAAGGCCTTTATGGCAAGACCATATTCTTTCAATCTCACATCCGTATTGTGAACAAAGTTCAACTCAAGATTCATTAAATACTGCATGTCTTGAATATATTCAGATGTGAAATCTTCAGTCTCTATCGCAGCCTCTCGAAAATCAGCCCCTAAAGTATCAATTTTTATATACTTTTTTTCTTTTGCCAATGCATGCATTTCGCTACCAACAATTGGACTCGCGCAGACGATATTAAACCAGTTGGTTTCTATTTTTCTTAAATTGATTCGAGCCTCTTCAATATCCTCTTTTGTTTCCCCTGGCATTCCAATCAAAATATTGGTGTTTGTGTAAATACCTATTTCTCTGCAGTCTCTTGCAACTCTTTCTGAAATCCTGAATTTCAACGGCTTTTTCATCTGCTCTCGCAGCACTTTTTCACTTCCAGATTCAACAGGAAGAACCAAATTTCGAACACCTGCTGCATAAAATGCTTCAAGCATTTTCCTATCTAAGGCGTATAAAGTAAGACCATTTTGAAATAGCGCTTGTAATTTCAAATCACCTACTATTTTCAGAATTTCATAAACCCGTTCTTTATCACCCATGAGGTGATCATCCTGAAAGACAACAGTCGTCGCCCCATACTGATTCTTTAAACGATGGAGATCTTCGTTAACCCGTTGGACAGAGTGAAACCTCATCTTCCGCCCGTGCGTTCTATGTGAGGCACAAAACGTACAAAGATAGGGGCAACCACGCGACGTCATGATATGGAAACCAGTTTTGTCATCCACATTATGATAACTACTCGTAACCGGATTAATTGAATGCTTTTCTATGTCGCATAAATCATAATCATAAAATGGTATTTCATCTAATTCTTCGATGAAATCATGTTTCGGGACAAATAAAGCAGCACCCTTATCAATTTTGTTTTTTGTTATCCATGAATCTGAAGTATTTAAATACTCCAGAGGATCGCTAGCTGCAAATAATCCAAGCAAAGGTTTTTCCCCTTCGCCAAAACAAAGCCCATCGAAAAAGGTGCAATTCAATTCGTTGTAAATATGATCGTAGCTATTTGTTGGAATATTTCCTCCACCTAGAACAATGGCTTCTGGGAATATTTTTTTAGCAGCTCGTCCACAATCTATGAAATTTGAAAAAGATGGACTAAAGAGAGATGAAACACCAACAAAATCTGGAATGAAATTTAATTTCTCGATTAAATCATGACAGCAGTCATAGAAATTTATATATAAAAACTCATCCAGATGATTAATTTCCACATTAAAGTCAATTAGTCTCACATCAACGTCATAGTGCTTTTTTAAATAAGCACTCATCGAAATTGGTCCTAATGGCAAATCTGTCGATAGACTGTTGTAGTGTTTGCCATTCTTTTTCTTGAACGTACGTGAGTTATGCGTTGGATTTAAAAAGGAATCAAATGTAATGTGCATTGGCACTATAAAAAGTAGTTTTTTCATTTTTCCTCTATTTTTTACATGCATGTGACTACTGTCGTTTTAATTTTCAAAAACAACCCCAAGATATGACTCCAATTTACATGCTGCAAACTCCAGCATTTCACGTGTCAGTGCTGGCTGCACACCAATCCAAAAAGTATTGTTCATCACAATATCCGTATTAATCAAATCACCGCTTACCCGGTACTTAGCCTCTACCATATAGGGTTGTCGGGTCAGGTTACCCGAGAAAAGAAGGCGAGTTCCCACCTTGTTCTGATCTAAATAGGTCAAAAGATCCAGCCTGCTTACCGGGCAGTTGTCCTTCAATGTGATAGGAAAGCCAAACCAGGATGGGTCAGCGTGTTCGGTGGCCTCCGGCAACAACAGAAATTCTTCGCAGTTTTTCAACCGTTTTTTCAAAAAAGCAAAGTTGTCTTTGCGTGCCTGAATGAACTGCGGTGCTTTTTCCAACTGTGCCAAGCCACATGCTGCCTGCATATCGGTGATTTTGAGGTTGTAGCCCAAGTGACTGTAGGTGTACTTATGGTCATAGCCATAAGGCAGGTCGCCTGATTTCTGACAAAACCGCTTACCGCACGTATTGTCTTTACCCGGCTGGCAATAGCAATCGCGCCCCCAGTCGCGAAAGCTTTCAGCAATGGATTTGAGTTCATCGCTGTTGGTAAACACCGCACCGCCTTCACCCATGGTGATGTGGTGCGCAGGATAAAAGCTGAGTGTGGCGATATCGCCAAAGGTACCCACCATCTGCCCACGGTAGGTGGAGCCCAATGCGTCACAACAGTCTTCGATCAGCCACAGTTTGTATTTTTTACAAAGTCCAGTCACTACATCCAGATTAAAAGGGTTACCCAGGCTATGCGCCAACATAATGGCCTTGGTTTTTGGACCAATTGCGGCTTCAATTTTTGCCGCATCAATGTTGTGGGTTAACCGGTCAACGTCCACAAATACAGGCACGGCACCAAATTGAATAATCGGATTGACGGTGGTGGGAAAGCCAGCGGCGACACCAATGACTTCATCATCCTTTTTAATGGCTCGGTCACCCAACTTGGGGGATGTCAAAGTACTGAATGCAACCAAGTTGGCTGATGAACCAGAATTAACGGTGATCAGGTGCTTAACCCCAATGAAAGCAGCGAGGCTTTTCTCAAATGCCGCATTGAAGCGGCCAGTGGTCAACCAGCCATCCAGACTGGCATCCACCATGTTTTTGAGCTCTTCAGCACCAATGACTTTCCCGGAAGGAGGCACCATGGTTTCACCTGGTATGAAAGGTGTCGGGCCTAACGCAAGAGCAGCATACTGCTCAACGAGGTTAGCAATGGCGGCTCGAATTTCTACTTTATTCATGTATGCGTCTCATAAGCACTGATATCTGCCTCACTCAGCATGCGGGCATCTGCACCTTCACCGTGTGCGCGGTACCAGTCCATGGTGCGCCCTACCGCCTCAGTCAATGACCAGCGTGGGTACACCCCCAATACGGTGCGGGCTTTTGCGGTTTCAAGCGCCAACAAATGAGCCTCATGCGGCCCATCGCTATGATTTTCATAGCGCGAAACACCTGTACCATAACGGCTACAGGCCAATTCAATTACATTTTTCACATTGGCGGCTTCATGCGGTAGTGGGCCAAAGTTATACGCACCAGCCAACTCAGGTTGGCTCCACAGCCTTTGCGCCAGTGTCAAGTAGCCAGCCAGTGGGTCCAGCACATGCTGCCAGGGGCGCGTGGCATGTGGATTGCGAACGACCAGCGTTTGCCCAGCCTGCCAGGCGCGCACAGCATCGGGCATCAAACGGTCGACCGACCAGTCGCCCCCGCCAATAACATTTCCGGCGCGAGCACTTGCCACGGCTACGCCAGCTGCAGAAAAAAAAGAATCGCGATAGCTGGCAATGACCAGTTCCGATGCTGCCTTGCTGGCACTGTAGGGATCACGCCCCCCCAAGGCATCGTCTTCACGGTAAGGATAGGGCAACTCACGGTTTTTGTAGACCTTGTCGGTAGTGACCATCACAGCAACACGCACTCTGGGCAGGTCGCGCAGCACATTCAGCACATTAGCCGTGCCCATGACATTGATGGCAAAAGTATCGAGGGGTTGCTGGTAGCTGGTCCTTACCAATGCCTGGGCAGCGAGATGGAAGACGATGTCGGGTCGTGCGGCTTGCACCAGTAGATTGAGCGCTTGGACATCCCGGATATCGCAAAAATGACTGGTGGCACATAGTTGTTTTCCAATCAAGGAAAACAGGCTAGGCTGCGTGGCAGGCGGTAATGCAATACCCGTTACCTCAGCACCCAAACGCTTGAGCCACAAGGCCAGCCATCCCCCCTTGAAGCCAGTGTGTCCCGTGAGAAGCACGCGTTTTCCACACCAGAAATTGGCAGCAGGTACAGTCATAAAGTTCGTACTCACGTCACCTACCATACCTTCCAGGGCGCTTGACCTGACTGCCAAAGGTCTTCAAGCATATTTTTTTCACGCAAGGTGTCCATGGGTTGCCAGAAGCCTGTGTGCTCAAATGCCATGAGTTGACCATCTGCGGCCAGGCCAGCAAGAGGCTCCCCCTCCCAACTCGTGTTGTCACCGCCAATGCGCTCCAGGCAGCGAGGCGACAACACAAAAAAGCCCCCATTGATCAGCCCCCCGTCACCACGCGGTTTTTCTGTAAAGCCTTGTACAACCGCCCCCGCCATTTGCAAGGCGCCATATCGGCCCGGCGGCAACACGGCGGTAATGGTGGCAAGTTTGCCGTGCTGTTGGTGAAAAGCAATCGATGCAGAAATATCCACATCTGAAACACCGTCACCATAAGTGAAACAAAAAGCCTCATCATCTTTAACGTAGTCGGCGACCCGTTTCAGACGCCCGCCCGTCATGGTGTCGTCACCGGTATTTAGAAGAGTCACGCGCCAAGGCTCAGCATGCTTGTGATGTACTTCCATGCTGTTGTTCACCATGTCAAAAGTTACATCTGACATGTGCAGGAAGTAATTGGCAAAGTACTCTTTGATGACGTAACCCTTATACCCGCAACAAATCACAAACTCATTAACGCCATGGGCTGAGTACATTTTCAGAATGTGCCACAAGACGGGTTTCCCCCCAATCTCAATCATGGGTTTGGGCTTAAGGTGCGTCTCTTCGGAAATCCGAGTGCCCAAACCACCGGCAAGAATAACTGCTTTCATAACATCGACTTCACTGTATAGAAGGGGATAGGTGCATCCTGACTTAACCTTATTGACGGCCAGAAATTTTCGTAATAGCGCTATAGCCAATCACAAGAAGCAGGATAGGATTTCTTAGCCATTTCGTTGATGAAAATTTTTTAGATGACGGCATCCAACTGCTTCTCTTTTAAGAAATTTGTACATCAGGCGTACCATTATCAGGCGGGAAACAGCCCTTGGTGAACGTTCGCCAATACCAGCCTCCAACACCATGAACTGTGTCGCGCCCATATCGACCACGTGCGCTTAACTCTTAGTGAAACTTTTCGATAACGAGACGCTGGAGCCCCAAATGGCGGCCAATGCGAGAACTCACCCCATTTTGAGTGCGGCCTGTGCACGCATCCGCTCCGCTCAGGAAGCGGAGGTGATATTGATACACTAGCCGAACAGGCGTAAAAGCACTTTTAATGGGGCTCCTTTAGCGGCCTTTTCTTTTATTGGCCCCCGCTATTGCCTCATAAAATGAGGTAGCGCACGATATAAATTGCACACCACTTATGGCTACAACCCCTCAATCTGACTCAAAAAAACCATGATAGTTATTGTTGGTTATGTAGTCTCCATGGGTTGCATTTTTGGCGTGTACATCTTTCACGGCGGCAACATCTCGGTCATTCTTAAGGCCTTGCCCTTTGAGCTGATTACGATTTTTGGCGGCGCCCTGGGGGCTTTCGCTGTCAACAATCAGCCCAAGGTGCTGAAGGCGACGATGAAGCTCATTCCACAGGCGATCAAAGGGTCCAAGTACACCAAGGCCCGTTATCTTGAATTACTGGCTTTGCTTTATGACATCCTGCAAAAAGCCCGCAAAGAAGGCTTGATGGCCATCGAAAAGGATGTTGAAGACCCTCATTCTTCGGCCATTTTCCAAAAATACAGCACCGTCGGCAGTGACCATCACGTGGTCGAGTTCATGACCGATTACCTGCGCATGATGGTTTCGGGCAACTTGAATGCCCACGAAATCGAGTCCTTAATGGACAGTGAAATTGACACACACCATGCGGAGGCCCATGCCCCCGTTGCCGCCATTGCACGCTTGGCCGGCGCATTGCCTGCATTCGGAATTGTTGCCGCAGTTTTAGGCGTCGTGAATACCATGGGCTCGGTAGGACAGCCGCCAGCGGTGCTGGGCGGCATGATTGCATCCGCTTTGGTTGGTACCTTTTTGGGAATTCTTCTGGCTTATGGCGTGGTGGAGCCATTGGGGGGGCTACTGGAGCAAAAAAATGAGGATGCCTCCAAAGAATTCCAGTGCATCAAGACCACGTTGCTGGCCAGCATGCAAGGTTACAACCCATCTACGGCCATTGAGTTCGGGCGGAAAGTGCTCTTCTCTACTGAGCGCCCTACCTTTTTAGAGCTGGAAAGCCATGTCCGCGGTAAAAAATAAGCCCCTGACGAGTTGATATGGCTACAGACGCTAAAAAACTGCAGCCGATCATCGTCAAGAAGATCAAAAAAGGCGGCCACGCGGTCCATGGCGGAGCGTGGAAAATTGCTTATGCCGACTTTGTCACAGCCATGATGGCTTTTTTCTTGTTGATGTGGTTGCTCGGCTCCACGTCGGAAGGCGATAAAAAAGGACTGTCCGATTACTTCTCGGCCCCGCTTAAAGTCTCCATGCTGGGCGGCAGTGGCGCAGGCGCCAGCAACAGCATTCTTCCGGGTGGGGGGGCTGACTTGACACAAAAAAGCGGACAGTCTCGCCAAGGCGATGGCAACGACCCTATTCAAAAAAAAATGAGGGCTGACGCCATGAAGGCAGAAGCAGCCAAGCTGGATGCTAAAAAAATCGCATCCCTGAGTGCAAAAATCAGCGCACTCATCTCCAACAACGCAAAACTTTCTGAATACAGCTCACAAATCAGACTCGAAACAACACCGGACGGCCTGCAAATTCAAATCGTTGACGATCAAAAACGCCCGATGTTCGATAGCGGCAGCGCGACTGTCAAACCGTATATGCGTGACATTCTGAAAGAAATCGGTACAGCCTTAGCTGGCGTTGAAAACAAAATCAGTCTGGACGGCCATACGGACCGCTCACCCTATAGCAATGCCGAACGGGGATACAGCAACTGGGAACTCTCCTCTGATCGTGCGAACGCGTCCAGGCGCGAATTGGTAGCGGCAGGCTTGCCAGACGACAAACTGGCTCGGGTGGTCGGACTGGGATCAAGCAGCTTGATTGATGTAATTAATCCTTTAAGTCCAGCGAACCGAAGAATCAGTATCATTGTGATGACACGTGAAGCCGAAGAGCGACTGATGGGAACGGCACGCTCGACAGTAACAACGACTCCGGAACCGGCTGTAACAGCAGCCACTCCCGCGGTCACCCAATAACATTGAGACATCATGATTCGGTACATATTAGTAACAGTTCGGACTAACGCCATTGAAAGGGTGTCCCATGGCAAATGAACTTCGGTTTTTGGTTGTTGATGACTTTTCGACCATGCGGCGGATCGTCCGCAATCTGCTCAAAGAGAGCGGCTACACAGAAGCCGATGAGGCCGAAGACGGCGTCGCGGCATTGCAAAAATTACGCAGCAGTAACTTTGATTTCGTCGTCAGCGACATCAACATGCCTAACATGAACGGCTTTCAGTTGCTCACGGAAATCAAGAAAGACGAAAAGCTCAAACACATTCCAGTCTTGATGGTGACAGCGGAAGCGCGTAAAGAAGATATTGTGCTGGCAGCGCAGTCCGGGGCTTCCGGTTATATCGTCAAGCCTTTTACCAAAGCTACGCTGGAAGATAAAGTCAACCTTATCCTCACCAAGCTGGGCTTGAAGTAACTGTCATGGAAAGAAATAATTCGACACCTGCAGCGAGCACGACAGCTACGCCAGATGTACATCAAACCATCGGAAAACTGACGCGTCAACTGCATGATGCGCTCAGCGGACTTGGTTTGACCGACAAGGTTAAAGATTTGACGGGCGAAATACCTGACGCCAAAAATCGCCTATCCTATATTGCGCGACTCACGGGCGAAGCAGCCGAAAAAGTGCTTAACCGCGTGGATCAGGCCAAAGCGCAACATGATTACATTGCGACAGAAACCCGTCGCATTAACACATTACTCGTTAAAGACCCTGTGGCGGCCGTGGCCAAAGGTCACGTGATGAATTTTTTGACCGATGTTGAGCAATCCACCCAGCAGACGGACCAGCATCTGACCGAAATCATGATGGCGCAGGACTTTCACGACCTGACCGGTCAGGTCATTGCCAAGGTGATCAACCTGATTGCCGATATTGAAGTCCAGTTGGTCGAATTGCTGATCCAAACTGCCCCGGCAGATGCGTTGGTCAAAACACCACCGCCTGCAACTGACTACAAACCAGCCTTGGCGGGACCTGCCATTAATCCGGAAGACAACCCTGATGTCGTAACGGGTCAGTCCGAAGTAGACGATCTATTGGCCAGCCTGGGATTTTGAACTGGCGGGTTAAACGCCTACTTATCCATCTTTAGTTAGCGCGCTGTCTTAGGACAATGGTGAGAACTTAACCGTCGCCTCATCATGGAATCAAGTCAAGACCGCAATTTACCGGCCTCCGAGCGGAAGCTTCAAAAAGCGCGTGACGACGGGCAAGTTTCACGTTCGCGGGATCTCTCACATTTGGCGGTATTAGGGACGGGCGCCCTGAGTTTGATGACGCTAGCGCCGCTCATGTTTGACCAGTTGAAACGGCGTCTGAGCCAACATCTTTCTTTTGATGCAACCTCTATCGCACACCCGGAAACCATGCTGCTCCGACTTCAAGACATGGTTGCAGTCGGTCTGTTAGGGTGCGTTATTTTTGCGGCCATCGTCACGACGGTGATGATAGTGAGCACTGTGGCTGTCAGTGGTTGGGTTGCCAGCCTGAAACCCGTCATGCCCGATTTCAGCCGCCTGAATCCATTGTCAGGATTTGGCCGCATGTTCACTAAAGACAAATTTACTGAAGTGATCAAGATGACAGTGATCACTGCGGTAATTATTGCATTAGCGGCAATGTACTTAAGCTCTAGCATCGCCACCATCGCTTCGCTGGTTTTACAACCATCAACGTCTGCAATCCGTCATTTAACGGATTGGCTGACATCAGGGATGAGTTTATTGCTGGTCGTGATCTTGCTGCTTGCCATGGTGGATGTACCGCTGCAGAACTTCTTGCATATGTCCAAAATGAAAATGTCTCAACAAGAAATGAAGCAGGAGCACAAGGAGTCGGACGGCAATCCAGAAATGAAAGGCAAGATGCGCCAACGACAACGCGAGATTGCACAAGGCAACAGTATCAGCGCAGTGCCAAAAGCAGACTTCGTTTTAATGAACCCGACCCACTTTGCTGTCGCCATCAAATATGACGAGAAAACCATGCGTGCGCCCCAAGTGGTTTCTAAGGGAGCAGACCTGCTCGCCATGAAAATCAGGGACATCGCGAAAAACAATTCAATTCCGGTGTTGCAGTCGCCCATGTTGGCACGTGCCTTGTATGCGAATGCAGAACTGGATCAGGACATTCCTGCAAGCCTGTATACCGCGGTGGCCCAGGTTCTGGCCTACATTTACCGACTCAAGGCCGCCATGCGTGGCGATGGCCCCATGCCGGGCGAGCCGCCACAGCCTTTTGTTCCGCCGGAACTTGACCCCTTATCCAAGGTCATCGCCAGCGCCCCCCCACACGCATCATGAATCCACAACTCAAAGCACTTCAAAACTGGCTGGACGGCAATGGGGCACTGCTAAAGGGCGTTGCCGCTCCGATGCTGGTCGTGGCCATTCTGGCCATGATGGTGTTGCCGATGCCATCCTGGATGCTGGACACCTTCTTCACGATCAATATCTCCGTGGCTTTGATCGTGATGATGGTGGCTGCCTACATGATTCGCCCGCTCGATTTCGCGGCCTTTCCCGCAGTACTGCTGCTCACCACACTGATGCGCCTGTCACTCAATGTGGCGTCAACCCGCGTCGTGTTGCTTGAAGGTCATACAGGCCCCGGCGCCGCCGGCGCGGTTATTGAGGCCTTTGGTCACTTTCTTATCGGTGGCAATTTCGCGGTCGGCCTGATTGTTTTCTCAATCCTGGTGGTCATCAATTTCGTGGTGGTCACCAAAGGTGCGGAACGCATCGCCGAAGTGTCAGCCCGCTTCGCTCTGGACGCCATGCCTGGCAAGCAGATGGCCGTGGATGCAGATTTGAACGCCGGTCTGATTGATGAAAAAGAAGCCAAACGCCGCCGGGCGGAAGTATCTGAAGAAGCCGATTTTTTCGGGTCGATGGATGGCGCCTCCAAATTTGTACGAGGTGACGCCGTAGCCGGCATTCTGATTCTGCTGATCAATATTTTTGGCGGCTTCATGGTGGGTGTTTTGCAGCACGGTTTGAGCGCATCCCAGGCCGCTGACACTTACATTCTGCTGGCCGTGGGTGATGCGTTGGTCGCGCAAATTCCCGGTTTATTGATCTCGGTCGCCGCAGCCATGGTGGTGTCACGCGTCGGCAAAGAACAGGACTTGGGTCGCCAGATCATTGACCAGATGTTCATTTCACCCCGTGTTTTGGGGATTACAGCCACCATCATGGGCGTCCTGGGCATTATTCCCGGTATGCCTCACGTCGTTTTCCTGGGCATTTCGGGCGTGCTTGGCTATGCGGCCTGGATTCTGGCCCACAAGCCGCCAGCACCCGACCCGGCAGCAGAAACGCCCGTGGTTGCAACAGACGGCGAAGCCACTTGGGACGACTTGCAACCGATTGATCAGTTAGGCCTTGAATTGGGCTATCGACTGATTGCGCTGGTAGACAAGAATCGTCAAGGGGACTTGCTCACCCGTATCAAGGGGGTGCGCCGCAAGTTCGCCCAGGAAGTCGGCTTTTTACCGCCCGCTGTGCATGTGCGCGACAACCTGGAACTCAAACCCAGCGGCTACCGCATTACCCTGCGCGGCGTCATTGCGGGCGAAGGTGAAGCCTTCCCCGGCATGTTCCTCGCCATCAACCCCGGCGGCATTACAACCCCCCTGATCGGCACCGCCACCACGGACCCGGCTTTTGGATTACCAGCACACTGGATCGACGATCGGCAGAAGGAAGCCGCACAAATGGCGGGTTTTACCGTGGTTGATTCAGAGACTGTGATGGCCACTCATTTGTCACACTTGATGCAAGTTCAGGCCTCAAAGTTATTGAGCAGAACAGAGACCCAACAACTGGTAGACCACGTAAGCAAACTGGCGCCAAAACTGATTGAAGAAGTAGTTCCCAAAATGGTATCCATCGCTATTTTCCAGAAAGTGCTGCAATTGCTGCTGGATGAATCTGTGCACATCCGGGACATCCGCACCATCATCGAGTCCCTGGCCGAGCACGCCAGCACGATGACCGACCCGGCCGAATTGGCACGTCGCGTCCGCATCGCCCTGTCCCCCGCGATCGTGCAGCAAATTTACGGCCCCGCTCGCGAACTGAACGTCATCGCCATTGATCCCGCCTTGGAACGTCTTCTGGTCCAGGCACTTGGCAACCCAAACGGGCCGGCACTGGATCCGGGTGTGGCCGACATCTTTACCCGCACAGCCGCAGAAGTAGCACTCAAGCAGGAAGAAATTGGCATTCCTGCCTGCCTGCTGGTGCCTGATCAAATTCGCAGCGCTATTGCCCGTCTGGTACGTCGCGTAGCGCCACGGCTTCAGGTTCTCGCTCACAGCGAAATCCCTGAAACCCACACCATCCGTATCGGTCCGATACTTAGGGGCGCAGTATGAACATCCAACGCTTTAATGCACCGACCTCCCGCGAAGCTCTGGCCAAGGCACGGCTCGCTTTTGGTGACGGCACCCTGATTTTGTCAAACCGTCCCACGGCAACTGGCGTTGAGGTGGTGGCAACCGCTGAAGACACGCTGGCCACACTTGACCGCCCTGAATCATTTGCCAACCGGACCAAAGATCAAGTGCCATTGCGCCATCAGTTCGCCGCCAGCACACCTGAATCCAAGAATCAGGTAGCAGATGACGCCACCCAGTTGGCCATGAGCACGCTGTCGTTCCAAGGCTATGTGCGCGAACGGATGCTGCGTCGCCGTCATGAAGCCATGACAAGCCAGACTGAACCTGTTATGGCAGAAGAAGTTGCACCGGCTCCCCGTCGTCAGAGCGAGAGCATCCGAATCGCACCTCTGCCCCTTGAGACTCGCGCCCAACCTAAGGCGACTCCTGTGCGCAAGGTTGCTCCGGCTGTTACTCCAGCGCCAGCGCCTACCGTGTCTCAGGGCATTGTGGACGAATTGCATTCCATGAAAGCCTTGATTGAAGACCGCTTCAACACGCTGACCTGGCTGGGGCAAGCGCACCAAAACCCGATTCAGTCCAATTTGATGCTCAAATTGATTCGTGCGGGTTACTCGCCCACACTGGCACGAACCATTCTGGAGCGATTGCCAAAAGAAATGGGGGCCGCCGAATCCGTGCAATGGGTCATGGCGGTGCTGGAGCGCAACCTGAAAACCGATGCAGCAACCAACCCCTTGCATGAAGATGGCGGCATTTATGCGCTGGTCGGCGCCACCGGCGTTGGCAAAACCACGACTGCGGCCAAACTCGCCGGTCTGTGCGTTCAGGCACACGGCTCCAGCAGCGTCGGACTCATCACGCTGGACACGTACCGCGTTGGAGCCCATGAACAGTTACGCTCCTATGGGCGCATGCTGGGCGTTGTGGCTCACCTCGCGCATGACGGCGCCGCCCTGCAAGACCTGCTGGGTCTGTTTGGCAACAAAAAAATGGTTTTGATTGACACCACCGGCATCGCCCCTAGCGACCCGCGTAAACGCGGCATGCTGGACATGCTCGATTTGCCCGGTGTCAACCGTTTGCTGGTACTCAATGCAGGCGGTCACGGTGACACGCTGAATGATGTGGTTTCCTCGTTCAAATCAACCGGGGTACAACAAGCCATTCTTTCCAAAATCGACGAGGCCGCCAAACTGGGCCCGGTGCTGGATGCGGCTATTCGCCACCAACTGCTCTTGCGGGGTGTCACCATGGGCCAGAAGGTGCCCGAGGACTGGGAATCGGCCGATGCGGCCAAATTGATTCGCCTATCCATGCGTTCGCCGGCGAAATCCGCCTTCGACCCCACGACAGCCGATCTGAGCTTCTTCTTCTCCCAGTCCACCTCCTCGCACACAGGAAGTCTTGATGCTTGAGATGTGCAACAACCAGGCGGCTGGTCTGCGAAGCATGTTGGCGAAAGCCGCGCCTCGCGTCATGGCCATGGCCAGCCACGGGAACCAGCAAGGCGAGTTGCCTTTGCTATGGAGCCTTTGCTCCACGCTGGTCGGGCTGGGCTACCCGGTTGCCGTTTTGGACGCGACCACAGCGGAATCAGCAGACAACCCCGGGCTGGAGCACCTGTTGGACGATGCGTATTCAAAGGACGGTGATGACTGTGACCCCCTGTCATGGACCGTGATACCTGCCGCACATGGACTTCAACGGCTCTGCTCTCAGCCATCATCCGATCACGGGCTGGCCGTGGACCCGCTGGCCGGTTTATTTCCGAGCTTTGGAGTAATTGTCATTTACGCCGGCACAGAGATCCTGACTCGTTTGCTCCCCGGCAGCGGGATTGCACCTTTGCTCACGGTAACACCGGCCAAAGCATCCTCTGTGACGGCCTACCAGGCACTCAAGAAAATGTTGCTAAACGCCCAGCTCCGGCCTACAGTCGCGAATATCACGAGCAAGCCTTTGTCGACATCCTCCCTGGCAGACCAATCCCCCATTAAAAAATTGCAGGAATGTGCCATGACATTTTTAGACTACCAATTTGATTCACTGGCCATCCGGGTTCTGCAATCCCAGAAATGTCGGTCTGACGATATGAACCGGTTGGCCTGGCGGCTTCTGGAGAATGCCTTGCCGCTTCAGCGCCACCATTTTGAGGGGAGTCATTGATGTACACCGCCAACGGTCAATTGAACCGCAACGACATGATCAAGCAGTACCAGCCGCTGGTTCGTCGCCTGGCGCATCACATGATGGCCAAGTTGCCCGCCAATGTGCAGGTTGATGATCTGATTCAGGTTGGTCTGATCGGTTTATCCGAAGCATTGACCCGGTATGAAGTTGCCCAAGGTGTTCAGTTTGAAACCTTTGCCACCCAACGCATTCGCGGTGCCATGCTGGACGAACTACGCGACAACGACTGGATGTCCCGAGGTTCCCGAAAGAGCCAAAAGGAAATTGAACAAGCCCTGCGACGGCTTGAGCACAAGCTGGGACGCACCCCGCTGGAAAGCGAAATTGCAGCCGACTTGGGTCTGAGCCTGGTTGATTACCAAACTTTGCTTGGGAAAGTTCGGGGGACGCAACTTGTTTATCTTGAAGACATGGCTCGCGGCAACGAAGACGATGACTGCTTCCTCGACCGGCATGTGGGTGACAGCGAGGTCGACCCCATCAATATGTTGCGCGATCAGCGTTTGAAACAAGCATTGGTCGCTGCCATTAAAAATCTTCCAGAACGTGAACAATTCATCATGAGCATGTATTACGAGCAGGACATGAACCTCAAAGAAATTGCGGCTGTTCTGGATGTCACCGAATCGCGTATTTGCCAGTTGCACAGCCAGTCCATCGCCCGACTGCGGGCCAAGATGCGGGCACATTAAGCGCCAAAGCCTTCTCAACTGAAGGCTTGCATCTCACTTACCTCATTTAGAAAAGCCTGGTTCAATCCAGGCAGATAAGCTGACTCAGGCAGCCAGATATTTAAAAGCGCCTGTTTGCTTGCCCGCACTTCCGTAGGGGCCTGTGGTCTTGGCATAAGTGGCTGCATCGCCAGTAGCAGGAACAACAGTGTTCAAGGCCATCTCAACCAGTACTGTTCGACGAATCAGGCTTTGCCGCTGAAGCGCCATGCCATCTGCAATTTTCTTCAACCGCAGCGTCAAGGTGTTGTCTTTGAGCTCCGCTGAAGCCACATGTTGCAACACGCCAGAGAAATCCAAAGCCGCTTGTCGCAGACTGACGCTGGCCGCGGCCAGAGCCATGGGCTCGCCACTCACAAGCGCAGCCGACACGTCATTGAAACAAAGTTCAACTTCGGCTAATTCTTTTTCTATGTGAGCGGGAAGCATTTTTTGAATCTCAAAAACTGATTGAACCTACTTAATTACCGGGGCGATCGAGCATTTCCTGTGCGTTGGACAGCAGCTTATCGGCAATGGCGTCTGCATTCACCACGTACGTGCCCTTTTGGATAGCCGCTCGCATTGAATTGACTTTTGCCATATCGACGTCTGCCGTATCGCCTGTTTTGGCTGCTCCCAGCGAACGAGCCAGCGTGGAGACGGTCACTGCGACTCCCGCAGATTGAGTACTCTTGGCTGCAGCAGCATTGGCAGTCGAAGTCGCGCTCTGTCCGACCTTGGAAGGCGTGGACTGAACAGTCGAATTGACTGGAATCGAATTGTCTGAAGGTTGACTTATTTTCATCGTATTCTCCAAAACTACTGCAAATGTAGCGTCGTACGATAACTATCGGCCGAATTCCGACAGGCTTTAGCCTTTTTTGATTCATGCTGAAAAATAGCATGCTGGAAGTCTTTATATTTCCAACTGCACAGTGCGACTGTCCAGCACCACACCCGTCATGACACGCCCGGAGTCCAGTTTAACTCTTGCTGGCTGCCCTACGATGCCCACCGACAAGGCTTGTCCATCGGACGTGATCTGAAACCCGGCCCCTTGGGCAACCACGCGGACCTGGGCCCCGGCCTGAAAAACCTGGGGAGGCTTGATCATCGCCTGGCGTAACGCTTGCCCGGTCACCAAGGCTCTGGTCGTCACCTGACCCGTCCATTGCGACGGGCTGGCGACGATGGGACTGGACTCCTCGGCCCAATCAACCTCAGACTCAATGGCATCGGCTTCCGTCAAGACGGCGCCAGCAGCCACATTGCCTTTGATCACCCAAGCTGTCCCATAGGCCTTGATGGTCACAGGCAGAAACACATTCCACTTGGTCCCCCCCTCCAGACAGCGCAAACCCAAGCGGGTTTTACCCCAAAGACGGGTGCCTACCGGAATGTAAGTTTCCACCTTTGCACAGGGCGCCAATCGAAGTCGGCTATCGAGCGCGCCAACGGTGACCTCCATGCGCAGCGAAGCGGCCCCTGAAGGGCGGACATTTGACACCGCATTGTCCAGCCAGCGCTGGGTCGCTTCAATGAAGTCAGGCTTGTCACCTGCGGCCTGAGCGTACGCCGACGCAGACATCCCCCACATGCAAACGAGGGCCACGACCAAGGCTGATGCCTTGTGCGTCGATGGATGAGGATGGGGGGATTTATTGAACATAGCAGCCTTGCAGACTTATTCCAACGAATATAAGCAGCCCCCGATGTCACAAAGGATTTAAGTAAGGCCGGTTTTCCCCTCTATTCAAAGCATCAGAAATTTAAGTATTTTCCATAATTGCCGCACATCAACGCCTATTGCCATCGCAGTAGGGGTGGCTAACCAAAAGTAGAGGTGTTTCATGTTTGCAAATATGACCAGTGGTTTGGACTTCCAATCGAAGGCCCTGGTGCTGCGCGCCGAACGGCAACGCGTGATCGCCAGCAATATTGCCAACGCAGACACCCCGGGCTATGTGGCCCGCGACCTGGATTTCAAGGAAGCCATGAACAAGGCGACTGGCTCAGGCTCTGCGCTGAGCAGCGGATTGAACCTCAGCAGCAACCAAGGCAGCGCCACCAACGGCATGACCAACGCCCGGCATATCCCGGTGTCGGGTGAAGCCATCGGAACCCTGGGCGGTGGCGCATCCAGCCTCGCTTATGCCGCGCAAACCCAGCCCAGCGTTGACGGCAACAGTGTTGACCTGGACCGCGAACGCGCCAACTTTGTTGACAACTCCGTTCGCTACGAAGCCACGCTACGCTTTATTAACGGCCAGTCCAAAACCATTTTGAGCGCCATTCAGGGCCAATAAGCCTGATCCAGCCGGAGAATCCTTATGTCCATGTTTTCCATCTTCAATGTGTCTGGCAGTGCCATCAGCGCGCAGTCCCAGCGTCTCAACGTGGTGGCCAGCAACATGGCCAACGCCGATGCCGTGGCCGGTCCCGATGGCCAAGGCTACAAAGGTCGGCAAGTGGTGTTCGAGACCACCCCCATGGGCTCGGATGCGTCCTCCGGTGTGCGGGTTTCCGCCATCAAGGAGAGCAATGAACCGATGCGCAAAGTGCACAACCCCAGCCACCCGTCCGCCGATGCGGAAGGCTACGTCACCCATTCCAACGTGAATCCGGTGGAAGAGATGGTCAACATGATTTCGGCATCACGCTCGTACCAGAACAATGTCGAAGTCATGAACACGGCTAAAACACTGCTGCTCAAAACCCTGCAAATGGGCCAGTAATAACAAAAGGATCTCACCATGCTTTCCGCCACATCCGCCACATCCGCGTCGACTTCAACAGGAACGTCGGGCACTTCGACAAACGCCACCGATTCAACAGCGTCCCAAGACCGTTTTCTCAAATTACTGGTTGCGCAGCTGAACAACCAGGATCCCATGAATCCGATGGACAACGCGCAAATGACCAGCCAGATGGCGCAAATCAATACCGTCACCGGAATTCAACAGGTCAATGACACCTTGAAAAGCCTGGCGACACAGTTCTCCTCAATGCAAGTGCTGCAAGGGTCCTCCATGGTCGGGCACAACGTGCTGGTTGAAAGCAACAAATTGACTATTAATGACAAAAGCGCTGCCGGCGCAGTTGATCTGGCAGGCAAGGCTGACGCCGTCAAAGTGGAAATTTTGTCCCCCGGCGGTCAGGTTCTGGACACCTTCAATCTGGGGGCTCTGGACGCGGGTCAACACGGCTTTAGCTGGGACGCGTCCAACTACCCGGGCACCGGGGCACCCACCTTCAAAGTCACCGCCACTTTGGCAGGCAAGGCCGTCGAAACAACGTCACTGGCACTGGACAAGGTCGTCGCTGTCGGCAGCGAAAACGGAGCCATGACCGTGCAACTGCAAGGACGCAGTGCCGTGGCTTACGACAGCATCAGAGCCATTCTTTAAAAATAAACCGCGCATATCCAAAGGAACTCATCATGTCATTCCAAACAGGTCTCTCCGGCTTAAATGCCTCCAGCCGCAATCTCGACGTGATTGGCAACAACATTGCCAACGCCAACACAATCGGCATGAAATCATCGCGCACAGAGTTTGCTGACCTGGTCGCGTCTTCGCTAGGATCAAGCGGCAGTAGCGGTGGCGGCATTGGCGTGTCCATCGCCACCATTTCCCAGCAATTTTCCCAAGGCAGTATCAGCATCACCGGGAACAACCTTGATGTGGCCATTAACGGTAATGGTTTTTTCAAGTTGCAACTGCAAGACGGTACCTCGGCTTATACCCGTGATGGCCAATTCAAACTCGACAAGGTCGGCAACATCATCACCAATACGGGTGCCAATGTCATGGGTTATCCGACAGACATCTATGGCGCCGTCACCAGCATCACACCGCAAAAAATGGTGGTCCCCACCAACTCCCCCATTCCAGCCAACGCCACAACGGCCATCACCGCCGAGTTCAACCTGGACGCGCGCGCCGCAGTGGCAACCAGTGTTTCGCCCCCGACACCCATCACAAAATATGGCACATCGGTGACAGCGTATGACTCCCAAGGCGTGGAAGTGCCGGTTAGCCTGTACTTCGTGAAAGTCGGCCCCGACGCCACCGCGGTCCCCCCGGTCACCGTCGATACCTGGAACGTCTATGACGCCAATACCCTGGCCGCAGGAACAAGCGCATTGACCGCCAATGGCGCCATTGCAGCCACCAACAAATCCAACAAAACGCTCGACACGGCCAACACCGCGCTCAATGTTGCCAGCGATGCGCTTGATGTGTCAAACACGGCGCTTAATTTGGCCAACGGAACTTCCTTGCCCACCTATGCCCTTGGCACCCTGCAGCGTTTACCCACGTATGCGACCGCAGGCCAGAACCCGGCAGCCGCCGTGATCCCAGCCAGCACGGCCTTTGGCGCCACGGGAGAGTCTTTCAAGATGACCTTTGACAACAAAGGAAAGATTGTTACCCCGACAACGGCGCAAAGCATGACCTTGACGTCGTCCAACTCCGCCATCGGCACCTTCACGGCGACGCTGGATGTCACAAAAGCCTCCCAATACGGCACCGACTTTGCCATGGGCACTTTGACACAAGACGGCTACACCGCAGGTGAACTCACCGGCGTCACCATCGACGCGTCCGGCGTGATCAACACGACCTACTCTAATGGTCAAACCCAGGCCAAAGGCCAGTTGGCACTCGCCGACTTCCGCAATGTGCAAGGTCTTACGCCGACCGGAAGCGGTAATTGGGTGTCAAGCTTTACCTCGGGAGCGGAGGTTCTGGGCTCTGCGGGCCAAGGTAAATTTGGCGGACTCCGCGCAGGCGCACTCGAAGAATCCAATGTCGATTTAACCGGCGAACTGGTGAACATGATGGTCGCGCAACGGGCTTACCAAGCCAACGCGCAGACGATCAAAACCCAGGATCAGATCATGACGACACTGGTCAACCTGCGCTGATCATTTTTAGTTTTTGACTCCCAGTTGAACAGGACCTGCCATGGATCACCTCATCTACACCGCAATGTCTGGCGCAAGCGCGGCCGCCAACCGTCAGGCGGTTCTGTCCAACAATCTGGCCAATGCATCCACCAACGGCTTTCGGGCCGAGTTGTCCACCTTTCGCGCCGTTCCCGTGCGCGGCGATGGCGCTTCCACTCGGGTGATGGCGCTGGAAGCCACCCCCGGCCATCTGGATACACCGGGCGCGGCCCAGCGCACCGGACGCAGCCTGGACGCCATGACCACCGGAAACTCATGGTTCGCGGTTCAGGGACTTGATGGCACCGAGGCCTATACCCGCAACGGCTCCTTTGAAGTGGCCAGTGACGGCACGCTGAAAACCAGCAATGGCCTGACCGTCCTGAGCGATGGCGGCGCCCCCATCACCGTGCCCCAGGGCGCCGAAGTGTCGATCGGATTTGACGGTAACCTGAGCGCCAAAGTGGGCAATCAGCCCCCGACCAGCGTCGGCCGCCTGAAACTGATCACGCCAACCGCTGACGATCCCCTGAAACGCGGCACCGATGGCCTGTTCCGGGCGACCTCTGGCGACCCCCTGCCCAACGACACCAATGCCCGCGTTCAAGTCGGCGCACTGGAAGGGTCGAACGTGAATGCCATCGAAACCATGGTCTGCATGATCGCCACCGCCCGCCAGTTTGAAACGCAGATGCGCCTGCTGCAAACCGCCGAGGCCAACGAAAAATCCGCCGACAAGCTGCTGAGCATGCAGTAAGCCCAATAAAGACAAACATCCAAGGACGCCATCATGATCAACTCTCTATGGATCTCCAAGACCGGCATGGAAGCCCAGCAAATGCAGCTGGATGTGATTTCCAACAATTTGGCCAACTCATCGACCAATGGATTCAAACGTGCCAGTGCGGTGTTTGAAGACCTGATGTACCAGAACCTGCGTCAGGCTGGCTCCAACAGCTCGGAACAATCCCAGTTGCCCACCGGGTTGCAAGTTGGCCTGGGCGTGCGAACCGTCGCCACCAGCCGCTCTTTTTCACAAGGCGCGCTGCAACAATCCGGCAACAAGCTCGATGTGGCCGTGCAGGGCAACGGCTTCTTTCAGGTCACCATGCCCGACGGCACCACCAACTACACCCGTGACGGCTCGTTCCAGGTGGACTCCCAAGGCCGTCTGGTCACGGCGACCGGACTGCCGATTGCGAACGGCGTGACCGTTCCAGCCAATGCCACCAGCATCGCCATTGGCGAAGACGGCACGGTCACCGCCCAGGTTCCAGGCTCAACCACACCTCAAGCGATTGGCACGATTGCGCTGGCCAGTTTTATCAACCCGGCTGGCCTTGATCCCAAAGGCGGCAACCTCTACGCCGAGAGCGTCGCCTCCGGCCAGCCCAACACGGGCACGCCCGGCACCAATGGCATGGGCTCATTGATGCAGGGTTTTGTAGAAACCTCCAACGTCAACGTGGTGCAGGAACTGGTCACCATGATTCAAACGCAACGGGCTTACGAGATGAACTCCAAAGCCATCCAGACCTCCGACCAGATGCTGCAAAAATTGGGTCAACTGTGAGTTCATCATGAAAAAATTCGCCCACACCGTCACCCAATTTGGCCGAACCCTGCAAGGCTGCGGCCTGGTGCTCGGCGTCGGCCTGCTATGTGCCGGCTGCGAATCACTGCCGCAAACCGTCAAAGTCGACTTTGCCGCACCAACCACGGCGGTCCAGCCCCTTACACAGACAGCGCAGCGGCCCAATAGCGGCAGTCTCTTTCAGAAAGTCGGCTATCGGCCCGCTTTTGAAGACCCTCGCGCACGGGCCATCGGCGACCTCATCACGATCGTGATCGTTGAAACCGTCACGGCCAGCCAGGTGTCCAAGTCCACCACGAATCGCACGACCTCGGGCTCGGTGGGTGTCTCGGCCTTCACCCTGCCTTTTGTGTCCGATGTCGCCCCGGTGTCCGACCTGACCAAACTGAAAATCGGCACCTCCTCGGCCAACGATTTTTCCGGCAAGGGCGGCACCGAGAGCGCCAACACCTTTACCGGCTCGATCACCGCCACCGTGATGGATGTCTTGCCCAACGGCCATCTGGTCGTCACCGGCGAGAAACAAATTGGCGTGAACCAGAATGTGGACGTGTTGAAGTTCTCCGGAACCATTGATCCGCGCCTGGTGCAACCGGGCAATATCGTCAACTCGACCCAGGTGGCCAATGCCCGCATCGAGTCCAAAGGGCGTGGTGCTCAGGCCGAAGCGCAAACAGTTGGCTGGTTATCACGGTTCTTTTTCAGCTTTCTACCTTTCTAAAGCTCGTGAGAATAGTGCCGAGGGGTAAACACCATGCACACTATTCACACACCACACACCACCCGCCTTTTCTGGCCACTGGCAGCGCTTTGGCTGCTCGCCAGTGTTTTTGTGGCCGATGCAGCTCACGCCAGCCGCATCAAGGAAGTGGCAGCCGTAGAAGGCGTGCGCAGCAATCAGTTGACCGGTTTTGGCCTGGTCGTCGGGCTCGATGGCACGGGTGACCAGACCACCCAGATGCCTTACACCTCGCAGGGCATCACCAATTACCTGAAACAGCTCGGCATCACGCTGCCGGCGGCCTCGGTGGCCGCCTTGCAACTCAAAAATGTGGCCGCCGTTCTGGTCACCGCACAACTGCCCGCCTTTGCCCGCCCCGGCCAGGCCATTGACGTCAATGTCTCCAGCATGGGCAACTCCAAATCCCTCAAAGGCGGCATGCTGGTAGCAACACCGCTCAAAGGCGCCGATGGCGAGATTTATGCCATGGCCCAGGGCAACCTGATCGTGGCCGGTGCCGGCGCGTCAGCAGCGGGCAGCAAAGTCCAGATCAACCACCTCAGCGCAGGTCGCATTCCCAATGGGGCGCAGGTGGAACGGATTGTTCCCACGCCTTTGCTCGAAGGCGACAGCATCAACCTCGGATTGGAAGCGTCGGACTTTCAAACCGCACGGCGCGTGGCCCAGGCCATCAACAAACGCTTTGGCGACGGTTCGGCCAAAGCGCTGGATGGCCGCACGATCAGGGTGAATGCCCCCATCGAATCCGATGCCCGCGTGTCCTTCATCGCCGAGATGGAAGAGTTGCCGCTGGAATCTTCCTCGCCTTCCGCCAAAGTCGTCATCAATTCACGCACCGGCTCGATCGTGCTCAACGGTGCCGTCACTTTGGGCTCATGCGCCATTGCGCACGGCAACCTGTCGGTCAGTATCACCACGACGCCCATGGTCAGCCAGCCCAATCCCCTGTCAACCGGCGGACAAACGGTGGTGACCGAGAAAAGCAATATCCAGATCCGCCAGGAACCCGGCATGCTGATCCAGTTGCCGCCGTCCAACCAGTTGTCGGACGTCGTGCGCGCCTTGAATGCGCTGGGCGCCACACCGCAGGACTTACTGGCTATTTTGCAAGCCATCAAGGCGGCGGGCGCGCTGAACGCGGAGCTGGAGGTGATCTGATATGAGCTACGGTCAAACCCCATCAACTTCCGGCGCGCTGGCGGCGGATGCCCGCTCCCTCAGCAGCCTGAAGCTGCAGGCAGGGCAAAAATCACCGGCTGCCATCCAGGAAGCGGCCAAACAGTTCGAGTCCCTGTTCATGCGCGAACTCATCAAAAGCATGCGCGAAGCCACCATGAAATCCGGCCTGACCGACAACCCCGGCAGCGACCTGGGCACCGATCTGCTGGACCAGCAGTTTGCGGTGCAGATGTCCGGCAAACCCGGTGGCCTGTCGGAGCTGATTGCGGCCCAGTTGACCCGTCAAATGGGCGGCGATGAAGCCGGTGCCGCCGATACCGGCAAAAAATCCACGAGCGCCCTCAGCAAGGCATCCGCGCTGGCCGCCTATGGCGCCAATTCCCCGGCCTCCAAATCCACGCCCACCCTGAGCCAAAGCAATTTTGTGCAACGCCATACCGACGCCGCCGTCAAGGTAGAGCAAGCGACCGGCATCCCGGCCAGCTACATGGTGGGCCAGGCCGGCCACGAAACCGGCTGGGGCAAACATGAAATCAAGATGAAAGGCGGCGCGTCCTCCAATAATCTGTTTGGCATCAAGGCCGGCGCAGGCTGGACCGGCAAGGTGGCAGAAGTGACCACCACCGAATTCGTCAACGGAGAAGCCGTCAAGAAAGTGGCCAAATTCCGCGCCTACGACTCTTACGAGGATTCATTTCGCGATTACGCCCGGCTCATCACCAAGACGCCGCGCTATGCCCAAGCCAGCCAGCAAACCGGCTCGGCACAAGCCTTTGCCTCCAGCTTGCAAAAAGCGGGTTATGCCACCGACCCTGATTACGCCTCTAAATTGGGGCGGGCCATTAACGTCACGCAGCGCCTGCAACGCGCCCAAGTCGTGGCTCAAAGCGTATGAGCGGCCTTCTTAACGTAGGGACGCGCGCCCTGCAAGCCAACCAGATCGCGTTGCAGACGGCAGGCAACAACATTGCCAACGTCAACACCGCAGGTTACTCACGCCAGTCCGTGGTGTT
Source organism: Pseudomonadota bacterium (assembly GCA_040385425.1). Classification (GTDB taxonomy): domain Bacteria; phylum Pseudomonadota; class Gammaproteobacteria; order Burkholderiales; family Burkholderiaceae_C; genus Rhodoferax. Next base: position 42,098 of record JAZKHK010000026.1, read on the forward strand.
GAAAACCGTGCAGGGTCAATTCACCGGCAGCGGCTACATCGGCAAAGGGGTGACGGTTGACACCATCCAGCGTAATTTCAGCGCCTTTCTGACACGCCAGGCCGGGCTGGCCAGCTCTACCGCATCGGCCGACAGCACGCGGCTCGACAAGCTGTCGCAGCTTGAAAGCATCTTTAGCGGTGGCAGCACCGGCCTGGGCGCAGCGGTCAATGACATGCTCAACTCGTTCTCGGACGTGGCCAGTGCCCCGACCGACCTCACCGCACGCACGGTGGTACTCACCCGGATTGACGAAACGGCCGCCCGCATGCGCGCCGCCTCTCAAAGCCTGGATGAACTGCAACAAGGCGTCTCACATGAGCTCAATGAGAAGGTAACCGCCATCAACAGTCTGGCTCAGAGTATTGCCAGCGTGAACGAACAAATTGCCCGCGCGCAGGGTTCAGGGCAGCCCCCCAACGATTTGCTGGACAAGCGCGACCAGCTGGTGCGCGACCTGAACAAATACGTCCAAACCACCTCCATCCCGGCGGACGACGGGACGCTCGGCATTTTCATAGGGGGAAGCCAGGCCTTGGTCCTGGGCAAAACCGTTGCCCAGGTCTCGCTCGTGTCGGACGAATTCGGCGACCCCGCGACCAGCAAACTGGCCCTTACCCGCAACGGTCAGACCTTCACGATGGACGAAAACGCACTGGGCGGTGGCGAAGTATCGGGCCTGCTGCGCTTTCAGAATAACGATCTGGTGGAAGGCCGCAACCTGCTGGGCCGGTTCACGACGGTGGTCAGCACCAGCATGAATGAGCAGCACAAGCTCGGGCTCGATCTGGACGGCAACGTGGGCGGCAACTTGTTTACGCCCCCGACCTTCGGCAACATGAATGTGTTGGCCGCAACCACCAACAGCGGATCAGCCAGCCTGGCCCTGAGCATCAGCCAGACCAGCAAGCTGGCTGCGTCTGATTACGAGGTGAACTTTTCGTCGGCCACGGCCGGCTCCATCACCCGGCGCTCGGATGGCGTGGTCACCACCTTTGACTTTGGTGTCACCAATCCGGTCACCATCGACGGCCTGGCGATTGCCATGCCGTCAGGCACGCCCAATTCTGGCGACCGCTTCCTGATCAAACCCTTCAGCACCTCGGCCAGCAACATCAGCAGCGAGTTTTCAACCCCCCGGTCACTGGCAGTCGCCAGCCCGGTGGCAGGCAGCGCGGGCACGGCCAACACCGGTTCGATGCAATTCGTGTCCCTGGCTGCCAGATCGGTGCCCGCTCCAGCCCAGGTCGTCTTGACCTTCAATGGCGCAGGCACCTACACCCGCTCCGACACGGGTGCAACGACTTACCCCTATACCCCCGGGCAAGTCATTGAGTACGATACCGCTTCACCCGGCGCGACCGGCTGGTCTCTCACGCTCAATGGCACGCCCAAAGCCGGCGACACGTTCACGGTCATGCCGCAACCTGCCGCCAATCGCAACCTCAACGCCGGCAATGCCAACGCCATGATGGCGCTGCGTGACGCCAAAATGATCGACGGCGGGGCGCTGACAGACGGCTATGCGGGATTGATCTCGCAAATCGGCATCCGGACCCAAAGTGCCAAATATTCAGCCGAAGTGTCGAGTTCCATCGCCGCCAATCTGGAACAGGATCGCACCGGCGTCTCGGGCGTCAACCTCGACGAAGAGGCCGCCAAGCTGCTGCAGTACCAGCAGGCCTACCAGGCCTCCGCCAAGATGATCCAGATTGCGCAGAGCATTTTTGACACCCTCATTCAGACCATCAGCCGCTGACGCGTCACAGGATAGGAGCACACCATGACAACCACTTCATTTGCCCGCCTCGGAACGTCAAATACTTACGACAATGCGGTGCGCAACATCACCAGCCGACAATCTGCCTTGTCCGGCCTGCAGGAAAACCTGACCTCTGGCAAACGCGTGGTGCGCGCCAGCGACGACCCCACGGGCGCCGCCCAGGCCGAGCGCGCGCTCACCCGCATCAGCCGGATTGCCACCGACCAGCGCGCCCTGGAATCGCAGCGCAATTCCATTGCCATGGCTGAAAGCACGCTGGGCAGCGTGACGGACGCCCTGCAAAGCTTCCGGGAACTGGTTATCGGCGCCGGCAACGGCGCCCACACGGCCGCAAGTCGCCAATCGATTGCGATACAACTCTCCGGCTTGCGCGACCAGATTGTGGCCGCCGCCAACAGCAATGACACCAATGGGCAGCCCCTGTTCAGTGCATTGGGCAGTGCCTTGACACCGTTTGTGGGGCCGCAGTCGACGGCGCCTGACTACCAGTTCAACGGTATGCCCGGGCAAGCGGCCAGCAGCGAAATCGCGATTCCCTTCGCCCTGGATGGCGATAGCGCCTTCATGCTGCAAACGGGCCGCGACGGCTCGTACAACGTCAACACCAGCCCGGCAAGCACCGCGCTGAAAACCGGCAGCGTGGGGGTCACCAACACCGCGCTGGTCAGCGGGTCGGCCTACACCATCACGATCGGCACCGTCGATACCACGACCGTGCCCGGCACCACCACCGTGACCTACGGCATCACGGAAAACCCGAACGTCACCGGTCCCTTCGCCGGCCTGACGGCCAGCTACCCGTCCACCCAAAGCGCGAACATTGCCGTGACGGCCATGCCGGGCCTGTCGCTGTCCCTCACCGGCTCGCCTGTCGCGGGCGATACCGTCACGGTCAAGCCCAACCCCAGCCTCTTCAGCGTGCTCGACAACGCCATTCGCGACATCGGCGGCGCTGTCAATGATGCAGCCGCCTCGCAGGCCATCAACCAGGCGCTGGGCAACATTGACATCGGCATGGGCCGCGTCTCCGCCGCGCGCGGCCTGGCCGGCGATTTGCTCAACCGGGCCGACCGCATCTCCACCAACCAGGATGCGCGCTCGATTCAAATGGAAGCAGACCGCTCGCGCGCCGAAGACCTGGACATGGTCAAGGGCCTGTCGGACTTCCAGAACCAGCAAACCGGCTACCAGGTCGCCTTGCAGTCCTACGCCCAGATCCAGAAACTTTCCCTGTTCAACTACATCAGTTGACCCCCATGACCCCGAGCGCACTTGGCAGCGTTTCGCTGGGCTATCAGCTACTGTGGAACCCGTTGCGCCGGTTGCGCGGGGTTCAGCTGTTCGTCGGTCTGGACGACACGGCGGTCGTGGACGCGCGCCACTTGCTGAGCGCCATCGAGGCCCTGTGGACCGCCCAGGCGCCCATTCTGCTGTTGTCCATCCAATCCGCCCGGTTGCTGGCCGACATCCTGGACAATGCCCCGGCCAGCAGCCCGTGGATTGAAGTCCATGACGCCTATCTGCGCGACCCCGCCATGGCGCAAAAGCTGTCCCAAGCCCATCGCCGCGGCCTGAGAATGATCTGGCGCGGAGAGCCCGGACAGCGCCCCGGCGCAGCGCTCGGCCCCTGCTTTTTGCGCACCATCCTGAGCCTGACCGCCGAAGAAGCCCTGGCCGGTTTGCGGGTGTCCCTGCGCAAGCACAACGGCAGCGTGGCGCCCCGGCCCAGCCCGGTGCGAGCCGATCAGATTTACGAATCGGTGGCCAGCCGGGTGCTGGCCGAACACTGTCTGGACGAGCAAGGGGCGTGGGCGGTGGCGGGCTGGCCGGTCGATGAAGTGCTGCACGGCTATCGACAGAAACGCATCCAGCCCGGGCGCCGTGCCCTCGTCCAGTTGATCGCAGCCATCGATGCCGACGATTCCTTGGACCACCTTGAACAAAGCTTGAGCGATGAACCGATCCTGGCGTACTGCTTCGTGCGCTACATCAACTCGGCCGGCCTGTGCTTGCGCACCGAGATCGAGTCGATACGGCACGGCCTGATGGTGCTCGGCGTCTCGGAGGTTCGCGCCTGGCTGCAGGAGCAATTGCCTCACGCCAACAGCGACCTGAACCTGCAGCCGGTGCGCACCGCCATCGCGCTGCGGGCGCGCCTGACCGGGAACCTGCTCGACGCCGGGCAAGGCGACAATTTGCGACGCGAGATTTCCCTGTGCGGCCTGCTGTCGCAAATTGACCTGCTGCTGGGCGAACCGCTCCATGAAGCGCTGGCGCGCCTGCAACTGCCGACCCGCATCACGTCGGCCCTTTTGAATCATTCCGGCCCTTACGTGCCTTACCTGGACATCGCCGCCGCGCTGGAATCGCCCGACACCCAGGCCACCCGTGCACTCTGCGCCGCGCACGAGATGGACCTCGAAAACGTCAACCGGACCTTGCTGCGCACCCTGGCCCAAGCCCGTCAGCCTTCCGCCAAAGGCTTGCTGCTGGTGTAACCCCCGCGCTCATTGCATTTCGTCGCGCATTCTTGAGAACACCTGCCAGAACGCAGCCTCCTGCGTCGTCGCAAAGTTGATGCGCATCAGCGTGCTGGGCTGGCGGCTGGCGTGAAACAGGGCGCCGGGCGCCAGCAGGTAACCTTCATCGAGCATGCGCTGCGCCAGCGCATCGGTGTCCACCCCGGTCTCCACCCAGCCAAACAAACCCGCCGGCGGTGCCGCAAAACTGCAGCCAGCCGCCAGCGCCAGCTTGACGCTGCGGGCGCGGGCCAAGTCCAACCGGGTGCGGATGCGCTCGGCATGGCGGCGCAACTGGCCTTGGTCAATGCACCAGGCCAGCGCTTTTTCCAGCAAGGCGGGCGTGGTCAGCGTCGCCAGCAATTTGGTGTCAAGCAGGCGCTCGTACAAAGCGGGCGGCGCCGCCATGAAGCCGATGCGCCAGCCCGGCGCCAGGATTTTGGCGAAGCCGCTGACATAAATCGTGCGCTGCAGCCCATCCAGCGCGCACAGCCGGGTGGCGTGCTCGGGCGCCAGGTGGCTGTAGGTGTCGTCCTCCACCAGATGGAAATTGTGTTGCTGGGCCAGTTGCAGCACCCGGTGCGCGCTGCCCGGCGAGAGGCAGTAGCCGGTCGGGTTGTGGAACACGCTCACGCTCACAAACAGCTTCGGGCTGTGCAGTTCGCAATACCGAGCCATCACCTCCAGGTCCGGCCCGTCGGCCCGGCGCGGCACCGGCAGGATGCGCATGCCCAGGGCATCGAGCCGCGCAAACTCGATCGACCAGCCGGGTTCTTCCACCATCACATAGTCGCCGGCGCGCAAGAGCGTGCGGCTCACGATGTCCAGCGCATGGGTGGCGCCGACCGTGGTGATGATCTGCTGCGGCGTGGCATGGATGTTCAGGCTGATCAGCTTTTGCGACAGCGCCTGGCGCAGGCCCGAATCCCCGGCGGGCTCGCCGTATTGCAGGGAAAACGCCTGCAACTGCCGCGTGCTGGTGACGCGGCGCACGGCAGCGGGCATGAAGGTGGTCTCCAGCCAGTCCGGCGGGAACGCGCCCATGCCGGGCTGGGGCGTGTCGCTGCTGCCGTGGAACATGCCGCGAATCAGCGCCGTGGCGTTGACCGGCACATGCTCGGCCTGGTAGCTGCCCTTGGCGGCCCGCGCCGCATCCGACGGCGCTACTGAATTAATAGCTGCCTGTGCACTATTGACGGGGGCTAGAGCCCTGTTTCTTACAAAAAACCCGCGATTTCGATGGGCTTCCACCAGCCCCTGCGCCAGTAACTGGTCGTATGCCGCCACCACCGTGCTGGGGCTCACGCCCTGCTGTTGGGCACACTGGCGCACCGACGGCAGGCGCGTGCCCGGCGCCAGCAAGTGGGTGCGAATGCGCTCGGCAAAACGCGTGGCCAACTGCTCGGTCAGCGATTGCGAGGCGGTCTTCATCAACATGGCATGTCCTTCCGATCTATCTGTGCTGCCAAAGCAAACCATACAGATACACAAATTGTTTTCAAAACTGTATTGGCAGTGTGCTGGTTTCAACTATACAGTCAAAGTCATGAAACGCTCCCAACCACCCCACACCCATGACCTGCGCAACGGCCTGTGGCTGGGTGCGCTGGGCGTGGCCATCTTTGCCCTGACGCTGCCCATGACGCGCTTGGCCGTGGGCACGCCGGAGGCGCCGCAAATGTCGGGCATCTTCATTGCCACCGGCCGCGCGGTGATTGCAGCCCTGCTCTCCGCGGTCTTTTTACTGGCCACGCGGGCGCCCTGGCCGCGCCGGGCCGACTGGTGGCCCCTGGGCGTGGTGGCGCTCGGTGTGGTGTTCGGCTTTCCGCTGTGCAGCTCGATTGCCATGCGCCATGTCGAGGCGGTGCATGCCAGCGTGATCGTCGGCGTGCTGCCGCTGGCCACGGCGGCGGTGGGCGCCTGGCTGCACCGGCAACGGCCCTCGCTGGGTTTCTGGATTTGCGCCGGGCTGGGCACGGCGCTGGTGGTGGCGTTTGCCGTGCTGCGCTCCGGCCAGGGCGGCCTGACGCTGGCCCCGGCCGACGCCCTGCTGCTGCTCGCCATGGCCTGCGCGGCGGTCGGCTACGGCGTGGGCGCGCAGCTCTCGCAGCGCATGCGGCCGGACAACGTCATCTGCTGGGCATTGGTCTTCTCTTTACCGCTTAATCTGCCTCTAGCCCTTATGGAATGGCCACAAGCAGCTATCAAAACAGAAGCGTGGAGCGCCTTTGCCTATGTCGCCGTGTTCTCCATGTGGCTGGGCTTTTTTGCCTGGTACCGGGGGCTGGCGCTGGGCGGCACGGTGCGTGTGAGCCAGATGCAACTGCTGCAGCCTTTTTTATCCATGTTGTTTGCCGTTCCCCTGCTGGGCGAGTCGCTCGACGCGATCACCGCAGGTTTTGGACTGGCCGTGATCGCCGTGGTGTTTATTGGCCGCAAAATGCCGGTCTACGCGACCTCATAAACTAGTCGTCTTATTAGGAAAATCCCTTGAACTCCACTGCCCTCCCCAACTCCCCCTGGCTGCTGGCCCGCCGCGCCGACAAGATGAACCCCTCCGTGATCCGCGAGATCCTGAAGGTCACCGAAAAACCCGGCATCATCAGCTTTGCCGGCGGCCTGCCCTCGCCCAAGACCTTCCCGGTCGCCGAATTTGAAGCCGCCTGCGCCAAGGTCTTGCGCGACGACCCGCAAGGCGCGCTGCAATACGCCGCCAGCGAAGGCTACGGCCCCCTGCGCGAACAGGTTGCCGCCATGCTGCCGTGGAACGTCGATCCGGCGCAAATCCTGATCACCACCGGCTCGCAGCAAGGGCTCGACCTGGTCGCCAAGGTGCTGATCGACGCCGACAGCAAGGTGCTGGTGGAGTCCCCCACCTACCTGGGTGCCGTCATGGCCTTTGCACCGATGGAGCCGCAAATCATCAGCGTGACTAACGACGCCGACGGCGTGGACCTGGGCGACCTGCGCGACAAGGCAGCAGGCGGGCGCTTCATGTACGTGCTGCCCAACTTCCAGAACCCGACCGGGCGCAGCATGACCGAAGCCGGCCGTGCCAGCCTGAGCGCGGAAGCGGCCCGGCTCGGTCTGCCCCTGATCGAAGACAACCCCTACGGCGACCTGTGGTTTGACAACGCGCCGCCCAAGCCCCTTACGGCACGCAACCCCGACGGCTGCATTTACCTCGGCTCCTTCTCCAAAGTGCTGGCGCCCGGCCTGCGCCTGGGTTTCATCGTGGCGCCCAAGGCCGTGTACCCCAAGCTGCTGCAAGCCAAACAGGCGGCCGACCTGCACAGCCCCGGCTTCAACCAGCGCCTGGTGGCCGAGGTCATGAAAGACGGCTTTCTGGACCGCCATGTGCCGACCATCCGCGCCCTCTACAAATCGCAGCGCGACGCCATGCTGGCCGCGCTGGCGCATGAAATGCCCGCCGGCGACCCGGACACAACACTGACCTGGAACACGCCCGCCGGCGGCATGTTCCTGTGGGCCCGTCTGCCCAAGGGCATGAACGCGGTGCATTTGTTGCCCTACGCCGTGGACCAAGGCGTGGCCTTCGTGCCCGGCGCGCCGTTCTACGCCGACCATGCGGACCAGCGCACCCTGCGCCTGTCCTTCGTCACCTCCAGCGTGGAAGAAATCCAGCAAGGCGTGGCAGCGCTGGCGGCGGCCATCCAGACCTACGCGGCCAAACTGCCGGCCTGAGCCCTGTCCTGTCCCACCCCCTCCACCGGTCCACGTACATCCTGCCCATGACAACGCGCCCTTTCAAACAAGTTGACGTCTTCACCGCCGAGCCTTACCTCGGCAATCCGGTGGCCGTGGTGCTGGATGGCACCGGCTTGTCCACCCAAGAGATGCAGCATTTCGCGCACTGGACCAACCTGTCGGAGAGCACTTTTTTGCTACCGCCCACGGCCGAGGGCGCCGCGGCGGGGGCCGATTACCGCGTGCGCATCTTCACCCCCGGCGGTGAACTGCCGTTTGCCGGCCACCCGACGCTGGGCAGTTGTCACGCCTGGCTGCAGGCCGGCGGAGCGCCAAAAATGGTCCATGAAATCGTGCAGGAGTGTGCTGCCGGCCTGATCCGGATTCGCCGCGACGGCACGCGCCTGGCTTTTGCCGCCCCCCCGCTCAAGCGCAGCAACCCCAGCCCGGCCCTGCTCGCCAAGATCGCGGCAGCACTGGGCCTGAAAGCCCAGCAAATCATCGCCGCGCAAATGCTGGACAACGGCCCGGTCTGGCTGGGCTTGCTGCTCGACAGCCCGCAAACCGTGCTGCAACTGGCGCCGGACCACCTGACACTCAAGAATTTGGGCTACCAAGTGGGTGTCGCCAGCTTGGAGCCGGCCCCGGCAGCGCCCAATTTGATCGTGCGCTCCAACCGCGAGGCGCGTGCTTTCGGGCCGCGCGCCAGCGTGCCAGCGGCAGCCACCGACGCCCCCGACATGGAAGTCCGGGCCTTTGCCGCCCCGCTGGGCGTCAACGAAGACCCGGTCACCGGCAGCTTCAACGCCAGCCTGGCCCAGTGGCTGATCGCCGACGGCCTGGCCCCTCGCACCTATGTGGCGGCCCAAGGCTGCTGCCTGGGCCGCGCCGGGCGCGTCCACATTGCACAGACGGACGACGGCCAGGTCTGGATTGGCGGCGACGCCGTGACCTGCATCGACGGCAGCGTGGCCCTGTGAGCATGAACCTGCCGACCCTGTCCCAGATCGAAGCCGCCGCCCAGGTGGTGTACCGCGAATTCCAGGCGACGCCGCAGTACCGCTGGGCGCTGCTGAGCCAGCGCCTGGGCACCGACTGCTGGGTCAAGCACGAGAACCACACGCCGGTCGGCGCCTTCAAGATCCGGGGCGGCCTGACTTACTTTGACCAACTGCAACAACGCGGCGCCCTGCCCGCCGCCGTCATCAGCGCCACGCGCGGCAACCACGGCCAGAGCATGGGCTGGGCGGCACGGGCCCATGGCGTGGCCTGCAGCATCGTGGTGCCGGTCGGCAACTCGGTCGAGAAAAACGCCGCCATGCGCGCCTTGGGCGTGACCCTGATCGAACACGGCAGCGATTTCCAGGAAAGCCGGGAGCACGCCCTCCATCTGGCGGCGCAAACCGGCGCCCACATGGTGCCCAGCTTTCACCCGGACCTGCTCAGCGGCGTCAGCACCTACTGGTGGGAGTTTTTCAAGGCCGTGCCGCAATTGGACGTGGTCTATGTCCCCATCGGCCAGGGCTCCGGCGCCTGCGCGGCCATCGCCGCCAAACGCGCGCTGGGTCACCCGGCCCGGATCGTCGGCGTCGTCAGCGCCCACGCCACCACCTATGCCGACTCCGTGGTTGCCGGCCGCGTGGTGGAAGCCCCGGTCAGCACCGTGCTGGCTGACGGCATGGCCTGTCGCGTGGCGGACCAGGCCGCGCTGAACATCATCGCGCCCCACATCGACCACATCGTCAAAGTGAGCGATGCCGAAGTGGCGCAAGCCATGCGCGACCTCTACACCGACACCCACAACGTGAGCGAAGGCGCCGGTGCCGCCAGCTTTGCCGCCGCCATGCAGGAGCGCCACCAATTGCGCGGCCAGGTCGTCGGCACCACGCTGTGCGGCGGCAATGTGGACGCTGCCGTGCTGGCCCGCGTGCTACAGGGTTGATAGCTGCTCACGATTTATCCACGCGGGCTAGAGCCTGATTTCTCTTAAATTTATCGCCAAAACCCGGGTTTTGCCTTTTTGACGGCTTGAGGCAAGTCAAACCTTTGGCACGGCTTATGCTGGTCTTCGTCCATCGACTACCAAAGGGAGAAACATGCACTTTTTTGGACGCAACGGATGTCTGGCCGCGCACTTGACGCCCCCCGGCACGACAACAACGGCGCACTGGTCTGGAGGTCGCCATGTTGAACAGTGAAAAACTCGCCATCGCCGCCCATCTGCATGTGCTGCTGCGCCGCAAAGCGGGCCGCGTGACCGACACCGAATGGATGGCCGGCAATGCCGAGTACGCGGCTGAAATCGTGCGTTTTGCCCGTGCCAAAGCCGCCGAAGACGATCATGCCGATCTGGCGGAATGGGCGGACAAACTGGCGTCAATCATGGCACCGGCCCAACCCCTGCGCCCGGCCGCGACACCGCAAGTCAATACCGGAACAGCCTCCTGGGGCATTGCAGCCGAGTCGTCCTCCCCCAGCGCCAACGTGAAATCCAGCGCCATCAGCCCGGACCGCTACGTCAGCCGCTTGCGCTAGAGCGAGGGCAATTGATCCACTTCTGACAGCAACTGCGCCAGCGCCCGCCCGGCGGCGTCCACCACGGCGCGCCCTTTGTCGGCCGTGGCGGCCGCGGCATCGCCAACAGCGCCAGCCGGGTTGTAGTCCTGCATCTGCCAGCCGAGCTTGGCGCTCTTGCCGTTGCCCAGAATGGCGAACTGTTGCGCCCGGTCTTGCGACGTGGAATGAAAGTTCTGGGCCTGCGCCATGTCCACATGCGACGGGTCCAGCGCCAGCATCATGGACGTTTCAATCTCGCCCGCATGGATGCCAAACCGGTGCTCATCGGCACTGAACAAGGCGTTGACGTCCTGGCCGCTGGCGTCCAGCAGCGGCAGGTTGAACCAGCTCACGCTGAGCACCCGCAACCCGAGACGCGCGCGCAGATCGCGCGCCACGATGTCCATCACGCTGACCTGGCCGCCGTGCGCGTTGAACAGCACCAGTTTCTTGATACCCGCCGCCGCCACCGACTCGCCAATGTCGGTCCACAGCCGAATAATCGTTTCCGCCTTGAGCGTGAGCGTGCCAGGGAAACTGGCATGTTCGGGACTCAGGCCCACGGCCTGGGTCGGCAGAAACAGCACCTTCAGATCGTTCGGCAGATGCGGCAAGGCGGCAGCCACCACGCCGTTCACCAACACCGTGTCCACACTCAGCGGCAAATGCGGACCGTGCTGCTCAATGGCCGCCACCGGCAACACGGCGATGGTTTGCGCGGCCTGGCCGGAAGCGATCAGTTGCGCAAAGTCCTGCGTGGAGAGGTCGGCCCAGAATCTGGATTTGGTGTTCATGGAGCGATCTTAGAGCGTAGCTGCTCCGGGGTCAGATCTATTCGAGATGAGTCGCGAAGCCGCAGACAGTGCTTTAGCACGGCAAGGCAAAGCAACGACATATCGGATTGATCTGGCCCCGGAATTAGGCTTTCTTCAAAAAGCAGGCTTTCAGCATGAAGCTGCCGGCGTCCATCTTGCAATCGACTTCATGGTCGCCGTCCACCAGGCGGATGCTTTTGACCTTGGTGCCTTTTTTCAGCACGGTCGAGGAACCTTTGACCTTCAAATCCTTGATCAGGATGACGGCATCGCCATCAACCAGCGGGTTGCCGTTGGAGTCACGGATGACGCCATCGCCCTCGTCGCTGTCTTCTGCCGCCGCCTGCGCGGGCCACTCGTGGCCGCAGTCGGGGCAGACCAGGTTGTCGCCGTCCGGGTAGGTGTTTTCAAGAGTGCATTGGGGGCAGGCGGGGAGGTTTGACATATTGGATTTTCCGAAAAAAGAGCCGCCTGCCACCGGCACCAAAAGGTGCCGTAGCGGCAGGAACAAGGCCGCAAGTATAGAAAACCGTTTCAATCCACCGTTTGCCGCACCGCCAGATGGCGCTCCTGGCGCTGCGCCAGCGTTTTGGCGCCCGGCGGTTGGGGCGCTTCGCGCTTGGGCAACAGGCCTTTGAGCGCCTGCGGGCTGGCGCGGGCGCCGCTGGCCAGGTAATCCGCCAGCAGCGTTGGCAGCACGTCTTGCTCAGGCAATCCGCCCTGGGTGCGGAGGTAGTCAAACAGGGCATCCAACAGCGCCTCGGGCGTCAGGCCGCTGGTTTTGTCGCTGCTGAGCCAGAGCCAGTCGGCAAAGCCGAGAAAGGCATAAAACGGAGAAGCCGCCACCCCGCTGGCGGCGGCCCGATCAGCGGACGCAGGGACTTCGGCCGCTGGAGCGCTGCGCAAGAGCAAGGGCAAGGTCTGCGTGAACCGGCCCGAATTCGCCACCATGTCCCAGTAGCGCGAGAAGCGGGTAAAGCGTTGCAGCGTGGCGGCGTCCACCGCGCCGGTTTGCAGCACGGTGTAGGGCGGCTGCGGGTCGTACACCATGCCGAACTCGACGCTGTGGCGGGCAATCGGCGTGCCGCGCAGGCGCTTCAGGATGCCGAGCTGGATTTCGTGCGGCCCCAGTGCATGCAGGCGGTCAAAACCGGCGGCAAAGCTTTCCAGCGTTTCACCGGGCAGGCCGAAGATCAGATCGGCGTGCAGATGGGCGTTCGACGCTTCCATCAGCCAGCGCAGGTTGAGCGCGGTCTTGTCGTTGTCCTGTCGGCGCGAAATGCGCTGCTGCACCTCCACGTTGAAGCTCTGCACCCCCACTTCAAACTGCAGCACGCCGGGCGGAAACAGCGCAATCATGGCTTTCAGGCGGTCCGGCAAATGGTCGGGCACGACCTCGAAATGCACAAACAGTTCGTTGTTGGAAGCGTCCGCCTCCGGCTGGGGTAGCCGGTCCAGAAAGAACTGCAGGATGCGCACCGAGGCGTCAATCTTCAGATTGAAGGTGCGATCGACAAACTTGAAATTGCGCGCACCGCGCTGGTACAGAGTCTGCATCTCCGCCAGAAAAGCGTCCAGATCGAAAGCGCGCGCGGTCTTGTCGAGCGAACTCAGGCAAAACTCGCACTTGAACGGGCAACCGCGCGAGGCTTCGACGTAGAGCAGGCGGTGCGCCAGATCGGTATCGGTGTATTCGGCGTAGGGCAGCACGATGTCGTCGAGCGGCGGTTCCTCGCCGGGGATGATTTTCATGAGCGGCTGCGGCCCGCGCAGCAGGGCGCGACACAGCTTGGGGAAGCTGAAATCGCCCCAGCCGGTGATAACAAAGTCAGCGAGCCGCACGATGGCCTGCTCATTCACCTCGTGGCTCACTTCGGGGCCGCCCAGCACGACCTGGATGCCGGGGCGTGCCGCTTTGAGCAGGCGCAGCACCTCACAGGTTTGCATGACGTTCCAGATGTACACGCCAAAGCCGACGATCTGCACCGCGCCGGATGCCGGTTCGCCCAATGTTTGCAGCAATTCGTCCACCACGTCCTGCGGCTTGCGCGCAATCGTGAACTCGCGCAAGGCGGTCTGCGGCTTCAAGTCACCCATATTGGCCAGCAGATAACGCAGGCCGAGCGAGGCGTGGATGTACTTGGCGTTGAGGGTGGTCAGGAGGATGGCGGGGGAATCGGGCGCTTGAGGGGAAACCATGCCCGCATTATCGAATCTTGGAGCGATAAGCGTCGGCAACACCGCTTGAGAAACGAAGAAAGCGAGAAAGCGGTGGTTGCTACCGCTTTCTTTCGGGATCACCGCCGCAGGGTCAGGCTGGCTTGCGGCGACGCAACAGGCCCACGCCGACGACAGCCAGGCCGAGCAGCGGCAGCGTGCCAGGTTCCGGCAGGGTAGTAGAAGAACCAGTCACGTCCAGGCTCACGTTATCGACGCCGTTGTTGAAAAAGAGCTGGTTATCCACCTCGGAGAAGCGCAATACCAGGGTCTCGCCGGCGTGGGCGGCAAACAGCGCGGTCAGGTTGGCATTGATGGTGTTGTAACCGGATACCAAGGGGTCGCCGACCTGGGTCTGGTAGATATTGGCCAATATGTCGCCAACAGCCAGGCTGAACGGATCTGCTCCTGCCGTGATGATGTCCACCCGCGCCTGTTGATTGGGGGCAACAGCAAAATCCAGCGAACCAGGGGTAATGAAAGCCCCCCCTTGATTACTGATGAAATAGTCAAAGTTAAGAATGGCTGAGGTCACGATGGTCGGGACAACAAAGCTTTGCAGCAGTACGTGCGATCCCGGACCGCCCTGGTCCGTCATGGCTGCGTGCGTCGGTCCGGGCGGCGCAGGCACCGAGAACCCATTGAGAGGACTGCCTGTTCCCGACTGGAGGAACCATGACCCGCTGCCGCCGGCTTGATCGGCCACGACCCAGCCACTCAAGCTGCCGCCTCCGTTTTCAAAGCCGCCGTTGACGAGCAACTCACTGGCCTGCACGGTTGCGGCACAGAAGCTCAGAGCGGACAGCGCGAGCATTGTTATTTTTCTTACGGACATTTTTTTCTCCAATCAAGTAAGTGGTTTATCTGCCTGTAAGCGCCGTGGCATTGATGCGGGCGAAATGCTTGTAACGCTCCCTGGGCTTAAAGCAAAAGACATGCCATCACTTAACTTGTTGTTTTTAAATACAAATTTTTCATCTTCTGTTCAATTTGTAAAGAAAATCGACGCATCACGCGCCTTGAATTGAGCATGATCAAGTTTTCGCAGCCCACCCGTCCTTGAGGGTTTGGCAAACCTCTATCATCGATAGACCATGCCTGATCTCATCCTGAATCTCATCTCCACGCCAGCCTTGCAACGATTGCAGACGGCCCCATGAGCCGCGGCCAGGTCAAAAACATCACCGGCGACTCCTTTTTTGCGTGGGAGGGCGATGTGCTGGTGGTCAACATCCTGGGCAAGCCCAGCGCCAGCAAGGACGTCATCGGCAAGCCCAAGGGCACGCAGCTCAAGATCAGCGTGACGGCGGCCCCCGTGAACGGCAAGGCGACCGACCACATGGTGCGTTTTCTCGCGCCCTTGTTTGGCGTGGCTGTGGCCGACATCGAGGTGGTGTTCGGGCGCGAGAATGTCAACAAACAACTGCGCATCAAAGCCCCGAAGAAGCTGCCGGCGGTGTTTGCGCAAGGCTCTTTGCTGGATGACGACTGATACCGCCTGCGCCCCTTTCGGAACTTTGCGCGCCCGCCCCACTCACATATTGCAATGAACTTTTCAAACTTCTCACACCGCCTGCTGAACGCTACGCTTTTAATAGCTGCTTGCGCACTATCGACGGGGGCTACAGCCCAAAACACCTCTAAAACCGTCGTCACCAGCCCACAGGTGCGCGCCGAGCTGCTGGCGCACGCGCCCGACGGCGTCGATGCCGGCAAAACGGTCTGGGTCGGTTTGCAGCTCGCGCACCAGCCCGAGTGGCACACCTACTGGAAAAACTCGGGGGACTCCGGCCTGCCGACCTCGCTGCAATGGACGCTGCCGCCCGGCGTGACGGCGGGCGAGATCGCCTGGCCTTTGCCGCAGAAAATCCGCATCGGCCACCTGGCCAACTACGGGTTTGAAGGCACGGCGCTGCTGGCGGTGCCGCTCACCATCAGCCCGGCGTTCAAACCGTCGGTGCTGGGCAGCAACCTGGACATCAAACTCAAGGCCAGTTGGCTGGTATGCCGCAAGGAATGCATTCCCGAGGATGGCGAATTTGCCTTGCAGGTGCCGGTGCGGGGCTCCACCGCCATCAACGGCGCCGCGTTTGATGCCAGTTTCAAAGCCCAGCCGCAGCCCGTGAGCGGCGACAGCCAGGTGACGGTGGACGGCCACACGCTCAAGGTGTCGGTCGCCCAACTGCCGCCCGCGCTGCAGGGCAAGACGCTGGAGTTCTTCCCGGAAACGCCGGAAATCATTGAAACCGCCGCCAAGTGGACGCAAAACTGGCAAGGCGGAACGTGGACGGCCAGCGTGCCTTTGTCCAATCTGCGCAGCCAAAGCCCCACCGTGATGCCGCTGCTGCTGGTGGCGGATGTGGGCGGTCAACGTCAGGGCTTTGTGACCCAGGCGGCGGTCGTGGGCGGCTGGCCCCAAGTGGCGGCGGCGCCCGGCATGTCGTCCCCCAACGACATGGCGCTGCCGGCCACGGTCGGCACCGTCCTGCCCCAGAGCAGCCCCGCCTCCACGATGGGTTTGTGGGCGGCGCTGGTAGGTGCGCTGCTGGGCGGCCTGATTCTGAACCTGATGCCGTGCGTTTTCCCGGTGCTGGCGATCAAGGTGATGAGCTTCACCCAGCACGCCGACGACCGGCGCGGCCACCGCATCAGCGGCCTGGCCTACACGGCGGGCGTGGTGCTGTCGTTCGTGGCGCTGGGCGCGCTGATGCTGGCGCTGCGCAGTGCCGGCGAGCAACTGGGCTGGGGCTTTCATTTGCAGTCGCCCGCCGTGGTGACGGCGCTGGCGGTGCTGTTCACGGTGATGGGGCTGAACCTGGCCGGCTTGTTTGAATTCGGCCAGTTCGTGTCGAGCCGCGTCGCCACGCTGGAGTCCAAGAACATTGCCCTCAACGCCTTTTTGTCGGGCGTGCTGGCGGTGGCGATTGCTTCGCCCTGCACCGCGCCGTTCATGGGCGCCTCGCTCGGCTTGGCGCTGGGGCTGCCTGCTTTCCAGGCGCTGCTGATTTTTGCCGCCATTGGCATCGGCATGGCCTTGCCCTACCTGGCGGCGAGCCTGATTCCGGCCGTGGCCAAGCTGCTGCCGCGCCCGGGCGCGTGGATGGCCACGTTCCGGCGCGCCATGGCGTTCCCGATGTTTGCCACGGTGGTCTGGCTGGTGTGGGTGCTGGGCCAGCAGACCGGCATTGACGGTGCGGCGGCCTTGCTGGCGCTGCTGGTGGTCTTGAGCGCGGTGATCTGGTCTCTCACGCTGCATGGGCGGGGCCGACGCATAGTTGCTACTATTTCGATAGCTGCCTTTGCACTGGTGGCGGGGGCTATAGGCCAAAACATCCTGAAAACCATCGACATCAGCGCCGCCGCAGCCAGCGGCGACCGCTGGCAGCCCTGGGCGCCGGGCCGGGTCGAACAGGTGCTGGCCACCGGCGTGCCGGTGTTCGTGGACTTCACCGCCGCCTGGTGCGTGACCTGCCAGTACAACAAGAAAACCACGCTGGTCAACCCGGCGGTGCTGGCCGACATGGACGCCAAAAAGGTAAGCCTGCTGCGCGCCGACTGGACCCGGCGCGACCCGGCCATCACCGCCGCCCTGGCCGCCCTGGGCCGCAACGGGGTGCCGGTGTATGTGCTCTACCAGACCGGACGGACGCCCGTGGTGCTGTCCGAGATTTTGAGCGTTGACGAAGTTCGCGCGGCGCTGGCTGCGCTTTAACGGAACAAGGAGGTGGACACCATGACGCAATCCGACAACATTCGCCACATCCTGCGCACCTGCCGCACCGTGGCCGTGGTGGGCTTGTCGCCCAAGCCGCAGCGGGCCAGTTTTGAAGTCGCCCAGTACATGCAGTCGCATGGCTGGCGCATCATTCCCGTCAACCCGGTGGCCGCCGCCAGCGGCGAGCCGATTCTGGGCGAGAAGGTGTATGCCACGCTGACACAGGCCGCGCAGCACGAGAAGATCGACCTGGTGGACGTGTTTCGAAATTCCGAGGACGTGCCGCCGGTGGCGGCCGAGGCCATCGCCATCGGCGCCCCGGCCTTGTGGTTGCAGCTCGGCATTGAAAATGCACAAGCCGCCGCTGCAGCCGAAGCCGCCGGCCTGCGGATGGTGCAAAACAGATGTCTACTGATCGAGCACGCGGCCCACGCTTAACTCAACGGAGGCACGATGCCCACCCTCAGCGTTCCAGACTATTACGCCAAATTCCAGTGCATTGGCGCCCGCTGCGAGGACACCTGCTGCAGCGGCTGGTCCGTCAGCATTGACCAGACCACCTACCACCAGTACCGGACCAGCACCAATGCTGTGTTGGCGCCGCTCTTTCAGCAAGCGCTTCACAAGAACACCTTGGCCAGCGCCAACAGCGCCAACAACTTCGCCCTTCTGAAAATGAAGCCCGATGGCGGCTGCCATTTTCAGCAGGAAGACAAGCTGTGCGCGATCCAGAGCCAGTTGGGCGCGCAGGCACTTAGCGTCACCTGCAGCCTGTACCCGCGCTACCTCAATCAATTTGGCGCCCAGCGCGAAAACGCCCTCGGCATCTCCTGCCCCGAAGCGGCACGGCTGATTCTGCTGAACCCGGAGCCAATGCAATTCGGCCTGATCGAAGCCACGCCGGGGATTGACGACCGCTCCCACACCTCTTACCGCTTTCCCCTGAAGAATGACGGCGACCCGACGCAAATCGCGGTGCTCAATGACTTGCGTGCCGTCATCATCGCCATCCTGCAATGCCGTGCCCTCAGTCTGGGCACCCGGGTGATGACACTGGGCTTTTTGCTGGATGAGGTGGACCGGATCACCACCGCCCCGCAGTTCGCCGACGCCGCTGAATTACTGCCCACGCTGGGGGCCTTCGTTGACATGCTGGCGCAACCGGACCAACTGGAAGCCCAGTTTGCACAGATTCAGCCCAATATGCCGCGCAAACTGGAACTCATCACCGCGCTGATTGCCAGCTCATTGACGACCCGGGCCTCGTCCCGCTTTCGCGAATGCCTGCAGTCGGCCGCCGAAGGGCTGCAGGCCGGCCCCGGTGGCGACGTCGTGCGCCAATACGCCGACAGCTACCGCGCGTTTTACCAGCCCTTTTTCCAGCAGCGGGGCCACATCTTCGAGAACTACCTGGTGAACCAGGTGATCACCCGTTTGTTCCCGTTTACCCGCAGCTCCTATCTGGATTTGTACCGCGAGATGGTATTCAACCTGGCCATCCTGCAGGTGCTGCTGGTCGGCATGGCGGCACAGCGCCAGGGGCTGGATGAAGAGGGCGTGGTGCAGTTGTTCCAGTCTTTCTCCCGCAAGTCCGACCACAACAGCAGCTACCAGGGCACCTTGCTGGAATCCCTTCATGCGACGGAGCAGGACTCGTTTGTTCATGTGATGTGGCTGCTGAAGGAGTCCGCTGCGTCGTGACGCCAGGAGGCGCCGGCCTTCAGGCGCCCCAGTCAAACCAAAAGCTAAACCAGCTTAAGGTTGCGCCAAAGTAGTCCCGCCTGCCAGCGCCAGTCTGGTCGATTTGCACATTTTTTCGTCTTCGGGCGGTGCCCGCCGCCACGGGTTGCGGCGACAATTGGCACATGAATACAACCGCCACCTCCAGCGCCTACGCGCCCCTGAAAAACGACACGTTCATCCGCGCCTGCCTGCGCCAGGCCACCGACCACACCCCCGTCTGGCTGATGCGCCAGGCCGGGCGCTATTTGCCCGAGTACCGCGCCACCCGCGCCAAAGCGGGCAGCTTCATGGGCCTGGCCACCAACACCGACTACGCCACCGAAGTCACGCTGCAGCCGCTGGAGCGCTACCCGCTGGATGCGGCCATTTTGTTCAGCGACATCCTGACCATCCCCGACGCCATGGGCCTGGGCCTGTCGTTTGCGCTGGGCGAAGGCCCCAAGTTTGCCCACAACGTGCGCGACGAAGCCGCCGTGGCCAAGCTCGCTGTGCCCGACATGGACAAGCTGCGCTACGTGTTTGATGCCGTCACCTCGATCCGCAAGGCGCTCAACGGCCGCGTGCCGCTGATCGGCTTCTCCGGCAGCCCGTGGACGCTGGCTTGCTACATGGTCGAAGGCGCCGGCTCGGACGACTACCGCGCGGTCAAGACCATGCTGTACAGCCGCCCCGACCTGATGCACAAGATGCTGCAGATCAACGCCGACGCCGTCGCGCTCTACCTCAACACCCAGATTGAAGCCGGTGCCCAGGCCGTGATGATTTTCGACAGCTGGGGCGGCGTGCTGGCCGACGGCGCGTTCCAGGAATTCAGCATGGCCTACACCGAGCGCGTGCTGGCGCAAGTCAAGAAAGAGCACAACGGCGTGCGCATTCCCAGCATCGTGTTCACCAAGGGTGGCGGCATGTGGCTCAAGGAGATGGGCAAACTCGACTGCGACGTGCTGGGACTGGACTGGACCGTCAACCTCGCCAAGGCGCGCGCGCTGGTGGGCGAAAGCAAAGCCCTGCAAGGCAATATCGACCCCAACGTGCTGTTTGCCAGCCCGGCCCAGATCGAGGCAGAAGTGGTCAAGGTGCTCAACAGTTTCGGCACGCCGCACAACGCCGAGGGCACCGGCCCCACGCACATCTTCAATCTGGGCCACGGCATCAGCCAGCACACCCCGCCGGACCATGTGGCGGCTTTGGTGCAAGCGGTGCATGAGCATTCGCGCAAGATGCGGGCGTAATTGATTCAAGCCAAGAAGTCCTAGCACCTTTTTGACCAGAATCCAGAAAACGCAACGTGACTTATGCACAAATTACTTGATGTAGCGCAGATGACATTGCCGGACCACAGCAACTTGCTATAAAACAAATAGCGAACGTAAGTCATTGATTTATAACGATTTTAATTTTTGCTGATTTTGTGGGCAACCTAACGAAACCCTTGATTTACAAGGGTTTGAAGGCCATCCAGACAATCTATCAACAAAGTTATCCACAGAAAACCTGAATGCCGGTTAAATCGTTTATGAATCAAAGACTTAAGCGTGTTTTCGTAAGTTCACATCAAGTTACCGCGCCAAGCTCGACAAACCGGGCCGCGGCATGAGCCACTGGCTTCCCGTCGTCGTTCACACCCCGGTTCACAGCCAGGTGGCCGGGCCCTTGACGTATATCAGCGAGTTGGACCTGCCCCCCGGCACCCTGGTCCGGGTTCCGCTGGGCCAGCGGGAGCTGTTGGGGGTGGTCTGGGATGCGCCTGCAACGGATGCCGCCACCAACCCCCTGAACCCCGACAAACTGCGTCCGATCGCGGGCAGCCTGGACGGCATTGCGCCGCTCACCCCCGCCTGGCGGCACCTGGTGAGCTTTGCCGCCAGTTATTACCAGCGCTCGCTGGGTGAGGTGGCGCTGGCGGCCTTGCCGCCCCAACTGCGTGACCTGAACACCCAGCAACTGGCGCGGCGCCTGAAAAAACACGCCAAAGCCGCTGAATCCGACCTACCCGGCAATGTAGCCGCTATTACTTCAGTAGCACTCACCCCAGAGCAGACGGGGGCTATCGCCCGATTTGATGCTGAAACCGGGCCATTTTTGCTGTTTGGCGCCACTGGCAGCGGCAAAACCGAGGTTTATCTGCACAGCGTGCAGCAGTTGCTGGCGCGCGACCCGAGCGCCCAGGCCATGGTCATGGTGCCCGAGATCAACCTGACACCGCAGCTTGAAGAACGCTTCATGGCGCGCTTCAACCCGCTGTACGGCGACAGCGCCGTGGTCGCGCTGCACAGCGGCATGACACCGGCGCAGCGCCTCAAGAGCTGGCTGGGCGCCCACAGCGGCACGGCGCGCATCGTGCTGGGCACGCGCATGGCGGTGTTCGCCTCCATGCCGAACCTGCAGCTGATCATCGTGGACGAAGAACACGACCCCAGCTACAAGCAGCAGGAAGGCGCCCGCTACTCGGCGCGCGACCTGGCGGTGTACCGGGGCAAGCTGGAAGGCGCCAAAGTGCTGCTGGGCTCGGCCACCCCGTCGCTGGAAAGCTGGCACCACAGCCGCCCGGCGGCCGAGGGCGGCCGCTATGTGCGCCTGGAGATGCCGAGCCGGGTGGGTGACAACGCCGCCTTGCCGCTGGTGCGCCGGGTGGACATGAACCACCAGCCCAAGAAAAGCGTGTTCGCCCCGCCGCTGCTTACCGCCATCACCGAGCGCATCGCGCGTGGTGAACAAAGCATGGTGTTTCTGAACCGGCGCGGCTATTCGCCGGTGCTGCACTGCGCCGACTGCGACTGGAAAAGCGAGTGCCCGCACTGCAGCGCGTTCCGCGTGTTCCACAAGATCGACCGCACGCTGCGCTGCCACCACTGCGGCTTTACCGAGCGCGTGCCGCGCGCCTGCCCAGCCTGCGGCAACCCCGACATCGCGCCGCTGGGCCGCGGCACCGAGCGGCTGGAAGAACATCTGGCCGAGTTGCTGGCCGACGTGCGGCGCCCCAACTCCGTGTCCGAGCACTGGCCCGAAGGCGAGCCGGTGCGCATTGCCCGCATCGACGCCGACACTACCAAACTCAAGGGCGAGCTGGAGTCGCAATTGGCGCGCGTGCATTCGGGCGAGGTCGATGTGCTGGTCGGCACCCAGATGATTGCCAAGGGGCACGACTTTCGGCGCATCACGCTGGTGGCGGCGGTCAACCCCGACAACGCGCTGTTTTCCAGCGATTTTCGGGCGCCCGAGCGCCTGTTCAGCCTGCTGATGCAGGCGGCGGGCCGGGCCGGGCGCGACGCCGACATCAGCGGCCAAAGCGAGATGTGGGTGCAGACCTTTCACCCGGCGCACCCGCTGTTCGAGGCCCTGAAACGCCACGACTACCCGGCGTTTGCCGCCGACCAGCTCAAAGAGCGCGAGCAGGCAGCCATGCCGCCGTTCAGCTTCCAGGCGCTGGTGCGGGCCGAGGCGCGCACCCAGGAAATAGCGCAGGGTTTCTTGACAGCGGCCAGCGCGGCAGCCGGCGCCATGCCGGAGGCCGATCACCTGCTGCCCCACATCATCCTGTTCCCGGCGGTGCCCATGAGCATGCAGCGCATCGCCAACGTGGAACGCGCCCAGATGCTGATCGAGAGCTCATCACGCGCGGCGCTGCAGCGCTTTTTGACCGCCTGGCAGACGGTGCTGCACGCCACCCGGCTGCAGCCCGAAGGCAAGGGCCTGATCCGCTGGGCGGTGGATGTGGACCCACTGGCGATTTAAGCTGTAGCCCTTATACCGCCAGCGTGAGCAGCTATTAAATGAATAGCTATTCCGACAAACCGAGCGCTTTGCGCACCCCCGCGCCGTAGGCCGGATCAGCCAAGGTGCAGTTGCCGATGTGGCGCAACTGGATCGCCTCGGGCGCGCCTCCGAGTGAACGCGCCGTGTTCTCGAACAGCACCTGCTGCTGGGCCGGCGTCATCAGGCGAAACAGGGCGCCGGGCTGCGAGTAGTAATCCATATCGACGCGGTGATTCCAGTGGTCGGCTGCGCCTTCAATCGACAGCGGCGGCTCGCGGAAGTCCGGCTGCTCCTGCCACTGCCCGTAGCTGTTGGGCTCGTAGCCGAGCGTGCCGCCGTGGTTGCCGTCCACCCGCATGGCGCCGTCGCGGTGAAAGCTGTGCACCGGGCAGCGCGGCGCGTTGACCGGGATCTGGTGGTGGTTGACGCCCAGGCGGTAGCGCTGGGCATCGCCATAGGAGAACAAGCGCGCCTGCAACATTTTGTCGGGTGAAAAGCTGATGCCGGGCACCACCGCCGCCGGGTTGAAGGCCGACTGCTCCACTTCAGCAAAGAAGTTTTCCGGGTTGCGATTCAGCTCCATGACGCCGACCTCGATCAGCGGGTAATCCTTGTGCGGCCACACCTTGGTCAGGTCAAACGGGTTGTAGGGCACTTTGGAGGCGTCCGCCTCCGGCATGATCTGCACGAAAAGCGTCCATTTCGGGAAGTCGCCTTTTTCGATGCTTTCCAACAGGTCGCGCTGGTGGCTCTCGCGGTCCTTGCCGACCACCGCTTCGGCTTCGGCATCGCTCAGGTTCTTGATGCCCTGCTGCGTGCGGAAGTGGAACTTGACCCAGTGCCGCTCGTTCTGGGCGTTGATGAAGCTGAAAGTGTGCGAGCCAAAGCCGTGCATGTGGCGGTAGCTGGCGGGCAGGCCGCGGTCGCTCATCACGATGGTGACCTGGTGCAGCGCCTCGGGCAGCGAACTCCAGAAGTCCCAGTTGTTTTTGGCGCTGCGCAGATTGGTGCGTGGGTCGCGTTTGACGGCGTGGTTGAGGTCGGGAAACTTCAACGGATCGCGCATGAAGAACACCGGCGTGTTGTTGCCGACCAGGTCCCAGTTGCCTTCCTCGGTGTAGAACTTGAGGGCAAAACCGCGGATGTCGCGCTCGGCATCGGCGGCGCCGCGCTCGCCGGCCACGGTGGTGAAACGGGCAAACAGCTCGGTCTTCTTGCCGACCTGCGAAAAGAGCTTGGCGCGGGTGTAGCGGGTGATGTCCTGCGTGACGGTGAAGGTGCCGTAAGCGCCCGAGCCCTTGGCGTGCATGCGGCGCTCAGGGATGACTTCGCGGTGAAAGTGACCCAGCTTTTCGAGCAGCCACACGTCTTGCAACAGGGCCGGGCCACGCGGACCGGCGGTCATGGTGTTCTGGTTGTCGGGCACCGGCGCGCCGGCGGCGGTGGTCAGGAAGGGGCACACAGGTTTATCGCTCATGAAGGTCTCCTTTGGTGAGGAGCAAACTTTAGCGACCCAGTCTCAATAGATCAAGTGCATTTACATAAATAACCAGATAGCCATTTGCTATCAACCTAAAATCAAGCACGCGTCGCCGTGGCGCGCTTGGCGGTCCGCTGCCCCACGCCCAGCGCGGCCACCACGCTGAGCAAGAGCACCAGCGCCGCGCCGAACAGGGTGGCGCCGTATTGGCCGTGGTCCATGAGCGAGCCAAACACCAGGGGCGAAATCGCAAAACCGACATCCAGCCCGGAATAGACCATGCCATAAACGCGCCCAGTGGCGCCTTTGGGCGTGGCTTTCTTGATCATCATGTCGCGCGAAGGCCCGCCGATGCCGACCGCAAAGCCGGTGCCCGCCAACACCACCATGGTGCCCATGGCGCCAAACAGGCCAGTGCCGCACAAGGCCAGCAAGACCGCCGCCGCCGTCATCGCGATGGCGACCACGCGGTCGCTGTGGGCCGAACGGGCCGCAATAAAGCCGCCCACGAACATGCCGACGGCACCGCACAGCATGTACGCCGTGAGCGTCAGGGTGGCAGCCTCAAAGCTCACGCCGTGCATGGCCTTGAGAATGGAAACCGAAAAGTTCTGCACCACGGCCAGCGTCATGGTGGACAGCAAGAAGAAACCAAAACACCACCAGACCACCGGCAGTTTCATGAACGCCATGTCATGCTCGGCCGCCGCATCCACCGGGCGCACCACCACCTGGGTGCTCAGCTTGTCGCGCTGCAGGAACAGCACCACGCCAATGACGACATACATCGCCGCAGCAGCCAGATAGGCCGTGCGCCAGTGGTAGAGGCTGCTGATGGTGGCAAAAAACAAAGGGGCCGCCGCCCAGCCCAAGTTGCCCGTCAGGCCGTGGGCGCTGAAGGCATGGCCCAGGCGCGGACCCGAGACCCGCTGGTTCAGGATGGTGAAGTCAACCGGGTGAAACGTGGCATTGCCCAGGCCTGCCAGCACCGCCACCAGGAACAAGCCGGTGTAACCCGTGACCAGGGACGCGACGCAACACGCCGCCACAAAGAAGCCCAAGGCCACAAACAACAAAGGGCGCGCGCCCAGGCGGTCCACCACAAAACCGGCCGAGGCCTGGCCCAGTCCGGAGACGACAAAAAACGTGCTCATCAGCAAACCCAGCTCGGAGTAGCTCAAGCCGAACTCTGTCATGAACACCGGAAACATCAGCGGCAGCAACAGGTGGCCAAAGTGCGAACTGGCATGCGCCAGCCCCACCAGGCCGATGATGGTGGCGTCTTGTTTGAGAGGTACCGGAAGGGGTAAAGCGTGTGCGGTAGAGGTCATGGGGCTATGGTAATTGACCCCGTGATCGCCTCTCGGGGGCAGGCTGAATGCCCCCAGGGACGGATTACAAACTGTTGCATGTGGTCACAGTTTCTTGCTATAAGATGGAATTTCAACTCGGCACCTGGGAACAGGCCAGCCATCTTCCCGGTTGCACTCTGGTGACCACCGCCATGGCAAGTTCGCCGAGTCATTTTCAACAACATCGGAGGCAATCCCCATGAAACACTTTTTACTTGGCATCACCCTGGCCACCCTGGCCGGATCGGCACTGGCTACTGACGTCGGCGTTTCGGTGAGCATCGGCCAGCCGGGCTTTTACGGGCGCATCGACTTGGGCAACATGCCGCAGCCTCAAGTGATCTATGCCGCGCCGGTGATCATTCAGCAGCCCATGGTTGCCTATCCACGTCAACCCATTTACTTGCGCGTGCCACCAGGACACGAGAAGCATTGGGACAAGAACTGCTACAAATACAACGCTTGCAACCAGCCGGTCTACTTTGTCAAGGACAACTGGTACCGCAACGAATATGCGCCAGCCTACCGCAGTGGCCATGGGGATCGCGGAGATCGCGGTGACCGCTACGAAGGTCGTGATGACAACGGCAATAACGGCAACCATGGCCGGGGCCATGACAAAGGCCATAAAAACAAGGGCCACGGCAACGATTGAGTCCCCCATGCCGGCAGCGCAGCAGCCTGCCGGCCCTCCCACCTCAGCACCTGAACCCTCCCAGCACACCATGGCCCGCATCCAGATCGAACTCCCCGACAGCCTTCCCTTTTCCACCGAGATCACGCTTTATCTCAGCCACATGAATTACGGCGGGCATCTGGACAACGCGCTCCTGCTCACCGTGGTGTCAGAAGCCCGGGCCCGCTTTTTCCAGTCGCTCGGCTATACCGAGCTCAACGTGGAAGGGGTCGGCATCATCGTGTCCGACGCCGCGCTGCAGTACCGCTCGGAAGCTTTCCACGGCGAAGTAATGGTCGTGAGCATGGGCGCCGCCGACTTTGGCAGCAAAGGCTGCGACCTGTTGTGGCGCATGACCGAGCGCAGCAGCCAACGCGAAGTGGCGCGCGGCAAAACCGGCATCGTCTTCTTCGACTACGCCGCACGCAAGATCGCCTCCGTACCCGAAGCCTTTCGCGCCCGCCTGGCGGGCTGAACCGCCCGCCGGGGCCGCGCCGCTGGTGCATCCGATACAATCCGCCCGTCATTGGGGAGTAGCCGCTCTTCTGTCTGAAGAGGCTTACGTCAACATACTTGACCCACGGGTCATGGCGTAAGCAGTTCCTTTGCCTGGCAAGACCTTTGACCACCTCGCTTTCGCATTGGCCGGAGAAGCGTCGTGGTCATCCGTCTGTTATCCGGCCTTGGACATCTCATGGAATCCCTTCTCGTTTCGACCGGTGTTGTAGCCCTCGCTGAAATCGGCGACAAAACCCAGCTTCTCGCGTTCATCCTCGCTGCGCGTTTCAAAAAACCCCTGCCCATCATTGCCGGCATCTTGTGCGCCACCCTGGTGAACCATGGTCTGGCCGGTGCCTTGGGCGCCTGGATCACCACCACCATCAGCCCGCAAACCCTGCGCTGGGTTCTGGGCGCCTCGTTCATCGGCATGGCCATCTGGACCCTGATTCCCGACAAAATCGAGGAAGAAGAAACCCAGGTTGCCAAGCGATTCGGGGTCTTTGGCGCCACGCTGGTCACCTTCTTCCTGGCGGAGATGGGCGACAAAACGCAAATCGCCACCGTGGCGATGGCGGCGCACTATGCCAACCCGGTGCTGGTGGTGATCGGCACCACCCTGGGCATGCTGCTGGCGGACGTGCCGGCTGTGTTCGTGGGTGACAAACTGGCCTCCAAGATTCCGATGAAGCTGGTCCACACCATTGCAGCTGCGATTTTTGCCTTGCTGGGTGTAGCGACCTTGCTGGGCGCCGGCGCCAAGCTGGGGTTCTAATCAACCTTCGCCGCTGCATAAAACAAACGCCTCTGTATCATCCCCCGCTTCGCCCAAAGTATCTGCATGTCCTCTCCCCCCTCGCACGGCCTGAACCTGGCCCAACAAGAAGCTGTCAATTTCATGCACGGGCCCTGCCTGGTGCTGGCGGGGGCTGGGTCGGGCAAAACGCGCGTCATCACACACAAGATCGGCCGACTGATCCAGGCCGGGCTGGAGCCCCGTCGCATTGCGGCTATCACCTTCACCAACAAGGCCGCCAGTGAAATGCGCGAGCGCGCCAAGGAGCTGATTGGCCGCGCCGCCAAGGACGTGGTGATCTGCACCTTTCACGCCCTGGGCGTGCGCATGCTGCGCGAAGACGGCGAAGTGCTGGGCCTCAAACCCAAGTTCTCGATTCTGGACACCGACGACATCACCAGCATCCTGAAAGACGCCGGCGGCACGGTGGACATGGCGACGGCACGCTCCTGGCAATGGGTCATCAGCGGCTGGAAAGGCCAGGGGCTCAACGCCGAGCAGGCCGCCCTGCTGGCCCAGGACGACAACGAACGCATCATCGCCCGCGTCATGGCGCACTATGAAGAGCGCCTCACGGCCTACCAGAGCGTGGATTTTGACGACCTGATCACCCTGCCGCTCAAGCTGCTGCGCGACCACGAGGCTGTGCGCAACAAGTGGCAAAAGCTGATGGGCCATGTGCTGGTCGATGAATACCAGGACACCAACGCCACGCAGTACGACGTGCTCAAGCTGCTGGTCGGCGGCAACGACCCGGCCGGGGCGCGCTTTACCGCCGTGGGCGACGATGACCAGTCGATCTACGGCTGGCGCGGCGCCACGCTGGACAATTTGAAGAAGCTGCCGGTCGATTTCCCGACGCTCAAGGTCATCAAGCTGGAGCAGAACTACCGTTCCACCAGCGCCATCCTGCGCGCCGCCAACAACGTGATCGGCCCCAACCCCAAGCTGTTCCCCAAGAACCTGTGGAGCGATCTGGGCGAAGGCGAGCCGGTGCGCGTGGTGGACGCCGACAGCGAGGAGCACGAGGCCGAGCGCACCGTGGCGCGTATCCAGAGCCTGCGCGCCAGCGGCTTGCCGCACGGCGGGCCGCAGCACCAGGAATTTCGCCACTTTGCCATCCTGTACCGCGCCAACCACCAGGCCAAGACGTTTGAGAAAGCGCTGCGCAAGGCACAGATTCCGTACAAGGTGTCGGGCGGCACCAGCTTTTTTGACCGGGCTGAAATCAAGGACCTGTGCGGCTGGTTCCGGCTGTGGATCAACAACAACGACGACCCGGCTTTTTTGCGCGCCGTCACCACGCCCAAGCGCGGCATCGGCCACCAGACCCTGGCGCAACTGGGCATATTTGCCAGCCAGTACAAACTGAGCCTGTTCGAGGCCCTGTTCTCTTCCTCGCTGGGCAGCCTGCTGAGCACCAAGGCAGTCGGCAGCCTGCACGAGTTTGGCCGCTACGTGAACGACCTGGAATACCGTGCCCGCCACACGCTGGGCGCCGAGTCGGCGCGGGCATTCCTGCTGGAATGGCTCAAGGAAATCGGCTACGAAAAACACCTGTACGACGGCGAGGACAGCGAAAAAGTCGCTGCCGCGCGCTGGACCAATGTGATGGACTTCTGCGACTGGATGTCGGCGCGCTGCGGCGGTCAGATTGACGATGCGGCGGGCGTCACCACCAGCAATGAGATCAAGTCGCTGCTCGACGTGGCGCAAACCGTGTCGCTGCTGTCCACCATCAGCGAGCGCGAGAAAGACCTGGACGTGGTCACGCTGTCGACCCTGCATGCCTCCAAGGGGCTGGAGTGGCCGCATGTGATGCTGGTCGGCGTGACCGAGGGCATGCTGCCGTTCAAACTAAAAGACAGCGGTGAAGGCGCGGCCGGTTTGGGCGGCTCCGAGCGCGCGCACGAGGCGGCCAACGAAGCCACGCTGACGCATCTGCAGGAAGAGCGCCGCCTGATGTACGTGGGCATCACGCGCGCCCAGCGCAGCCTGGCGGTTAGCTGGACGCGCAAGCGCAAAAAGGGCCGCGAGATGGTGGCCGCCGTGCCGAGCCGCTTCATCGCCGAAATGGGGCTGGACCAAAACACGGTCAAGGAAGACCCGCGCGAAAAGCTGCGGGCGCTGCGGGCCGAGTTTGCCAAAAAGGCCGAAGACAACGCCGCGGCACAAGCCCGCACGCGCCCGGGGTAAGCGATGAGCCACACGACAGCCCGCCCCATGAAACCCTCAATTGCTCTGCTTTTGATAGCTGCCTGCGCACTATCTACGGGGGCTAGAGGCCAAAATGATATAAAAAACCTAACAAATTCCGGTTGTCCGCTGCCCGCCGAGGTCGGCCCGCAGCACCTTTACGGTTTGTGGCGCGCCGAATTCACGGGTTTGCCGCAAGGGGCGACGCTGCTGTTTGAGCGGCACGCCGAGCTGGCGGACAGCGTCAGCGGCGCCGTCAACCGCGACGGCGCCCGAGCCGTGATCGCAGGCGATGTGGACCAGGGCGAATTCACCCTGGAAGAGTCGCTGGACGGCCAGCACATTTCAGCCAACTGGCTGGGCACGGTGGTAGAAAATTCTTGCGGCAAAGAGATCAGCGGAACATGGAACAACACCTTAAACAACAGCGCGTACCCGTTCGTCTTGCGCAAGCTGCCGGGCTGGCAATAGCGCTGGGCGCCCCCTTGTGGGCGAGTGGTGTGCAGGCCCAGAGCGGCAACCCCGCCACGGCACCCGCGCCCACCTGGCAACAGTGCGCCAAACTGAGCGACAGCCAGGAAGCGCGGCTCAGTTGCTTTGACCGCTGGGCGGCGGCGCAGCAGGGCAGCACGGCCGCGTCGTTCAACACCTACGCCAGCGAGCCAGGCGCCGCCACGCCGACTTTGCCTGCAGCGCCCGCCCCGGCGCCGGTTGCTTGGGTGGAACCCGCCGCCAAGACCTGCCGGGGCAGCCAGTATTCGGAACTGTCGCGCTTTTGGGAACTGGAAGCCGGCACCGACTGCGGTAGCTGGAACATTCGCGGCTACCGCCCCATCAGCCTGTCGTGGATTGCCTCCGACAACGTGAACACCCAGCCCACGTCGCCCTCGCCCGCGCACACGGCGGCCGCCAGCCAGCCTTACGACAGCCACGAGACCCGTCTTCAACTGTCGGTCCGCACCAAGATTGCCCAGGGCTTGCTGACCCACGAGGACCCCCAATTGCGCGATTCCGTGTGGTTTGGCTACAGCCAGCAGTCGTACTGGCAACTGTTCAACGGCGGGCTCTCGCGCCCGTTCCGCTCCACCGACCATGAGCCGGAAATCACCTACATCTACCCCACCGATGCCGAATTGCCCGGTGGCTGGCGGCTGCGTTACAGCGGCGTGCGCTTGGTGCACCAGTCCAACGGCCAGTCGCTGCCGCTCTCGCGCAGCTGGAACCGCACGATCCTGATGGCGGGCATGGAAAAAGGCGACAAATTCCGGATTCAGGGCCAGCTCTGGAACCGCCAGACGGAAAGCGCCGACGATGACGACAACCCCGACATCAGCGACTACATCGGCCGCGCCGAAGTGGCCGGCTTCTGGAACGTCAACAAGGACAACACGCTGGGCATGACGGTGCGCCACTCCTTGAAACCCGACACCAATGGCTCGATCCGGCTGGAGTGGCTCAAGAAAATCGGCGACAGTGGCGCCCCGGGCGGACGCAGCGGCCTGCGCTTTCACACCCAGTTGTTCAGCGGCTACGGCGACACCATGGTGGACTACAACCGCTTTCGCACCGTGCTCAGCATCGGCTTGAGCCTGGTGGACTGGTAGGCAAGGCCGCTGATTCAGGCAGGGCTCAGGGGCAAGGCCGCCACCTCGTCAAACCAGGCGGCCATGGCGTCGCGCTCCTGCGCATCGATGGCGGCTGCGGCCAGCGGGTCGCCGCCGGCCAGCCAGTCGGTGGGGGCTCGCGCATCGTCCAGTGCCAGCACCAGCGCGTGGTTGAATTCATACGTGCCCCAGGCCAGGCCTTGCGTGCGCAAGGCCGCCTGCAACGCCGACTGCACCAGGCTGCGCACCAGTTGATGCGGGCCGGAAAACGGCACCTCATCGACCCGCCCGGCCGCCGCGTCAACACACGCACGCTTGTCATAGGAAGCATGGCCCCGGCAGGCCAGCGGACGAACCCGGTGGATCAGGCACACGCCTTGTTCGATATAGGCACAGCGCCGGTTCAGCGCGACACGCTCCACCTCACTCAGGCCCCGGGTGGCGACATCGGCGGCGCGAATACGCCCCATCAGGTCGATGCCATGGCTTTGCAGCGTCTTGGCAATGCCCCGCACATAGACGGCGACCAACAAGACCTCGGCGGCCAGCACGCCCACCCGCAAGGTGCAGCAACTCGGACAGCCCTTGTGGCAGGCAATCGGGGGCTGACCCTCGCACTGAATCGCCACATTGCCGTCAAAACTGTCCCACGCCTGCTGCAGCGTGGCCTCGACGCGAGTGGTATGGGCCGGGTCTTGCAAGCTGTGGCCAAACGCGGCATGCAGATCACGAAAAAAGGCCTGCGGGCCATGCTCGGAAGTGTTGCTCAAGGCCTGGGGCTCCGGTGAGGTCAGTGGGTTTTTCAATGCGTCACGACGACGGCCGCCTCTTCAGGGCCGAAACAGGCGTGGTGGTCTGAACAAACACTGCAACTGGGCGCGCGGCAGATCAGCAACTCCTCGCGCAGGCACAACTGCTTGTAGAAAAACTTCTTCCACTTCATGTTGTGCGTGTTCAGCGCGGCCAGCGTGGGAAACCAGTGCTCAATCAGCAGCGAGAGTTCGCGGCGCGACGGCAGGCCGAGGTCTTGCCACAAGTGCTGGTCGCCCAGGCTGGCGCAGGCCAGGGACCAGGCGATGCTGTCAGCTTGTGCCGCCGTCCCGGCGGCCGGGTCGGCATGGTCGCGCAGCAGGCCCATCAAGTCCGTGATTTCGTCGCGCCGGGTCTGCATGCGCCCGGCCAGCGCATTCCAGTCAGGCGTCGGCAGCACCAGCGCGTCCATGTCGTGCTCCGCCTAGAGCGCCGCTGGCGCGTGCGTGTAGCACTTCTTGGGGCAGATCTTGGAACAGGCGGTGCAGCCGATGCACAGCTCCTTGTGCGCCAGCGTCATGACCTTCTTGTCGTATTCGTCGTCTTCATCATCGTCCTCATCGACGTGGACGTATTCGCCCTCCGCATTGAGGCCGACGAGTTCCAGCACGCCGCGCGGGCAGACCTTGAAGCAGCGGCCGCAGCCGATGCATTTTTCTTCGTCCAGCTTGGTGACAAACGTCGGCGTCCAGGTGGCGCCGCTGGGGAAGGTGACGTTAAAAGTGTTGCTCATGGTAGGACCTGTTTTCAGTAATAGCTCATGAAGCCGCCGCCGCAGCGGCTTTGCGCGCTTCCATCAGCGCGGCATGGGCATCGTGGCAGTGCTGGGCGATTTCAAGAATCTTTTCCCAGTTGGTGGGCAGCTCTTCGGACAGGTCGTGCAGATCCATCTTGGCCTGCGTGGCCCGGGCGTTGAGCTTCTTCAGACGCAGCTTGAGTTCGTCGGCATCGGTGCTCATGCTCAGGCTCCGTATTGCGCAACTTCCGGGTAAGCGCGGATCATGGCGATCGCCTCTTCCAGGAACTTGCTGCCGGCGGCGGCCAGCTTGGTCAGCGACGGGAAGCCGAAGCGGTGCACGTCGCGCAACTGCTTGTTGACCACCACCAGCCGGCCGGCAATCAGCACCATGCGGCCAAAACCTTCGTGACTCATCTTCATCATCGGCGACACCATCTGGCCGGTTTCACGTTCGATGGCAACGGCAATCGCGTTGTAGAAAATCTCCAGATGCCACAGCGTCTCGGGGTCCGGGTCGCCCAGGATCGGCAAGGCGCGGCGCTCTTCGGCGGTATGGATGTAGGGCTTGAGCAATTCCAGGTCAGTCTTGCCTTCCCAAGTGCCGTGGATGTCTTGTGCGCGCAACTGCTTGACCAGTTGCTGCACAAAAGGCAAAGCCATCAAAGTCTCGTCGCTGGCGGGGGCCTCGACCACGCTGGTTTCTTCGCTCATGGGGTCACCTCGTCATTTTCAAAGTCAAAAGAGCGTTCGCCGTCCTTGGCCAGCGCTTTGCGCAGCCAGGGCGGTGGCGTGCCCTGGAGCACGACCTGCAGCTTGTCCAGAATCTCCTTGATCGATTCCGGCTGGGGCACCTTGATGGGGTGAATCTTCATGGCCACGACACGCGCCGCGCCGGCGCCACCGATGGCGGCCACATAGACAATGGCACAGTCCTTGATGGCTTCCAGTTTGGGGGCGAGCTTGTCCTCGTCGCCGTCTTCTTCGAGCTTGTCGCCGAATTCAAAACTCTCGACCAGGCTGTAGCCCTCGGGCGTGATGTTGTAAACAACGATGCTTTTGGCCCAGCCGAAGTGCGCATCGACGCGCTCTTTGTCCTGGGTGGTGAATGCAATTTTCATAAGGGCACTCCTAGGGGTTGTTTCAGAGACTGGCCGCAGCCAGGGTGGGTTCGGTGATCGTGGTGGCAGCGTGCCGGGCCTCGGGACTCAAAGGCCAATCGTCCGGGTGGTGGTGGACGATGTTGTCGAGCATCAGGTTGGCAATCTCGAACGTCAGGTCCATGGTGCCGCGGTAACCCACCATGCGGCGGTGCGCGTTGCCGATGCGGTCGAACACCGGAAAGCCGACGCGCAGCAAAGGCTTGTTCAGCCGCTCGGCGGCCTGGCGCCCGTGCGCATGCGTGATCAGCAAATCGCAATCGGTGGCCCCCAGCTCCAGGTCTTCCAGATCGCCCAGAATCACCTGGGTGGCGGGCAGCAAGGCATGCGACGCCGACTTGGTGGTGCTGACGCAGCAGCGCAGCTCGGCCCCCATCTCGTGCAGCAGACTGCCCACGGCCAGCAGCAGATCGGGCTCGGCGCCAATCGCCACCTTGATGCCGCCGGTGTAGAAATGGCTGTCCAGCATGGCATCGAGCAACTGGCTGCGCTGGCGCCGGTATTTGGCCGGCACCGGCTTGCCAGAGAGCTGGGCCAGGCGTTGTAAGAAACGGTCGTTGACTTCCAGCCCGGTCAGGCGCTCGAAGATTTCCAGCGGCGTGCCGGCAATCGCCTGCAAGGCCTCGGCCCCTTCGCGCGTCTGCTCGCCGACGCCGATGGTGTAGGCCGAGGCACCGGCCGCGCGGATCTGCGCCAGCGTGGTGCCGCCGAGCGTGGTGCCGCGCCAGTCGGGCGGAATGTGACCATCGAGCGAGCCGGAGATATCGGGCAGCACGATGACCGACAAACCAAAGGCTTCGATGATCTCGCGTAGCTCGTCAATGTCGCCCGGTGACAGATGGCTGCCGGGCAGCAGGGTGATCTGATCCGTCTTGACCGGCAGCGGCTTGACCAGCGTTTTCACGATGGCGGTCACCGCCATCCGGTAGCCGTCTTCAAAGCCGCCCACGTAGTCGGGCGTGGAGACGTAGACGATCTCGGTGTCGGCCAGCTCGGGCTTGCGCTTGCGCACCGTGACGATGTAGCCATCCACATCGTCGCCCTTGGTTTCGGTCAGGCCGGTGGAGCAGATGGCAATGACTTTGGGTGCGGCGCGTGAACGGATATTGATCAGCGCGGCTTCGACGTTGTCGTAGCCGCCAAGGATGGACGTGACCTCGTTCATCGCCGTGGTCTGCAGCGGAATCGCCTCTTTGAAGTGACGCACCAGCAACACCAGGCCAAACGAGGTGCAGCCCTGCGAGCCGTGCATCACCGGCATGCAGGCATCCAGCCCGAGGAACGCCAGGGTGGCGCCCAGCGGCGCGCTCATCTTGAGCGGATTGACCGAGCAGGCTTTTTTGGATTCAACAACGCTGGCCATGCTATTTGCTCCCCGCAGGAGACACCGCGCCCAGCGTTTCGCCGTCGTCGCCCCAGGGCGCCGGAATGCGCACCTGCTGCCAGACCGGGTTGTAGATGGCGCGGTCAATCTCGCGCACCAGCGCCACCATGCCTTCATAACCGCCGTAAGGGTGGTAGCGCTCCTGGTTGATGTCGAGCCAGGGCATGCGCGCTTTGAGCGCCACGAACTGCGAACGACCGCCGGACAGCATGATGTCGGCGCGGGCGTCGCGCAACATCTCGTACATCTCGCGCGGCGTCATGTTGTCGATCATGTGCGCGTCGTCGCCCATGATCTCCTTGATCTTTTCCTTGTCTTCCTTGGTACTCTTCTTGACGCTGGTGCCGACAATCTCCATGCCGCCCTCCTGCAGCGCCGCCACCACCGACCAGGACTTGACGCCGCCGGTGATCAGCAGCACGCGCTTGCCGGTCAGGCGCTTCTTGTATTCCTCAATGCGCGACCAGGCGCGAGCTTCTTCGACCTCGATCAGGCGCTCGGTACGACCCAGCAGGTCGTCGGGTGCACCTTGCTGCACCAGCAGCTTGGCGATCTGGCGCAGCGTGTCGCTCATGTCGCCAATGCCGTAGAACGAGCCTTCAAAGTACGGAATGCTCCAGCGCTGCTCCATCTTGGTCGCGATGTTGATCATCGACTTGGAGCAGACCATCATGTTCACCTTGGCCCGGTGCGCGCTGGCAATCTCGTTGTAGCGCCCGTCACCGGAGATGCACGACAGGATGCGGATGCCCAGCGCGTCCAGCAAGGGCTTGACCTGCCACAGCTCGCCGACCAGGTTGTATTCGCCGATGATGTTGATGTCGTACGGCGTGGTGAACTCCGGCTCACGCGTGCCGATCACGTAGTCCAGCAGCGCCTCGGCGCCGAGTTTGTTGCCCAGGTTCTTGGGGCCGGCAAAGCCGGGGGCGTTGACAGGAATCACCGGCTTGCCGAATTTCTCGGTGGCGCGCTGGCACACTGCTTCAATGTCGTCACCAACCAGCGCGGTCACGCAGGTCTGGTAGACAAAAACCGCAGGCGGGTCGTATTTCTCAATGATCTCGCGGATCGACTTGAACAGGCGCTTTTCGCCGCCGTAGATCACATCAAGTTCGCTGATGTCCGTGGTGAACCCGGTGCGGTAGAGCTGGGAGCCGGAGGAACCGCTGTGCCGGTTGTCCCAGGAGTTGCCCTCGCAGGCAATCGGCCCGTGCACCAGATGCGCCACATCGACGACGGGCTGCAGTGCAATCTTGGCGCCATCAAAGGCGCAGCCACCGGCAGCGGCACCGGGCGAGAGTTGCTTGGTGCAACCCTTCTTGCGTTCCTTCTCGCTTTTGTCCTGGTTCTTGTCGCAACCAGGCTCATCAAACACCTCGGCGATCTTGGCCTTGAGCGAGACTGACATGGAAGACTCCTGACATCGTGGATGCAGGGATCATTGCATTTTTGGTGCCAGCGGCAAATTCACCTTTTCTCGTCGTTTTGGGGCGGTATGGCCGCTGCTGGCGCTGAGCTTTGGCGGGTTTGAAGGGATTGCGACAAACTAGACCCAACCCTTTTCAACAAACTCGCTGATGTCGTAGAGGCGGTTCTCAAGCGGATTGGCGCAGATGGCGGCAAGGATGCGGGCGACCCCGTCGGCATACGGGGAGTCCCCATAAACCCGTGTTTCCAGGGTGACGCTGCACACGGCATCTTCAATTACCACCTGATGGTACGCATGGCGGGCCAAGTGCTCCGCAGGAATTTTCAGCGCGGTTTGTTGCACATGTGGGTCGCGCACAGACAGGATGTCGCCACTGTTCAACCCCAGCGAGTGCGCCATGCTGACGGCCGTTCCGGGCGTCGAAGTCTTTTGCGCCTGATGCGATTCCGTGAGCCTGATTTGGTAGCCTCTGAAAAGAGGCCCGCTTTTGGCCAGCATGCTCATGAACTTGAGCATCAGAATATTGGTGTTGGGGCACAACACCACAGGGAATCCATGCGATGCGGCCTCCATTGGCGACCCTGTGGCCAGCTCGACCAGAACGGAGTGGGTGCTTTGGCAGTACGAAACAAGCGCCGGGAGCTCTCTGCCTGACCCGGCATGAACAACGATGCATTGGTCTGTGACCTGGTCTTTGTCGGCCCAGGACACGACCTGCCATGTGGGGTCGAGCTTCAATGAGCCAAGAAGTTCGGTGGCCAGTTTGCCTGTGCCAGCAATGATGATTTGCATATTTTTAGATTATGGCTGGACTGCCGCTCAAATCAGCCCGCTGGAAAGCCCAAACCATTGGTTCGTGATGGCTTGGGCTGTGCATTTCAGTTAGACTGACCCAAAGGAATCATCACTATGGCAGGCGTATTCGGTAAAGACCCCAACATGAAGAAAAGCAACCATGCGGAGCTCGAAAGGCTCAACCTGGAGCGCAAGCGCAAATTGGCAGAAGCGGCGGCCAAGTTCACTCAAAAGAAACCCGTCGCACCCAACAGCGAAACAACCGTGAAATAACGGCTACTCAGAAATAAGAAGGCCCCTTGATTGGGGCCTTCTCTTTTTCTGTTCAGTGTGTGCGAACCAGTAGTCGATGGGTAAGGGGTCTGGTTACGCATAGCGGAAGTCTGTTTCAGTCCCAAAGCCGATAGCCAATTTTCCAGATAGCGGTTATCCAAATCCTCTGATTGAGTTCTTTATCGTTTGAATTGAGCGGACTGCGCGGTTTTTCGCGCATATCAGCTCAAATGATGGGTTGGGCAATAAGGACGCACCACTCATGACTTTGACCGATTTCTCTCATACTCACAGATGAAGCTGGCTGTGCGAGGGTGAAGAAGACGATAGTTCTCTACTGCTCTATCAAGCATTCGGGCTGCTTCTGCCTCAATGTCACCGACGAACGATGCACCTGATCTCAAGTGTTTTACCTCGTTTCGTGCTCTGTTCCTTAGATCCATGAATACCTTTGCTCCGGGGTCTGTCTTCCACATAGCGACGTACATGCCTCGTGCGCTTTCGGCGTGTTTGGTGAGAGCGGGAGATTGCCCGGTTTCTGCTACGAGCTTGCCGAGAATCTCTTCCGCTGCACCAGCGAGCGTCACGACCGCGATGAACTCTCTTTGCTCGAGAAAGAGCGTGATCGCAAGGCGAAGCTGCGCGATTGCAATCTCAAGTTTCGTGAAAGACGCTGGTTTCATGACGCCCAGCTCAATATAGGGAGACAGCAACCTGTGTCCCTAACATCGGAACAGAAAAGTTCCTGAAATCCGCATGAAGTACGGAGTTCCGACGACTTTCGTTCAACATCAAGCTGCATAAAAGTTCCAGGAATACCAGCACACATGTTTTTGCGTCAACTCGGCTGCTGGGTCGGTTGTGTGAGCAAATTCTCTGCCTGCACTATAGTTCACCAGGCGGCGCACCTGAAGGACCGCAATCGCTGCACATGCGCCGCCCAGCGGATGAAACGAGCACCTGCATAGCGAATGTCCGCTGACTGTTACTGACAGCGCTAGCTGTATGACTGCTCCATCCAATTCTCAATGCGGTTTAAACTGACTCCACAAAATTGGCGTCTGTACCGGGGGGATTTGAAATGGGACTTTCAGACCGTGATTACATGCATGAGCGGCGGCCTAAAGAGCAAATGTGGGAACGATCACAGCAAGTTAGCACGCTGCAATCAAACCTCTGGATGATCCTGACCTGGATCTCCATTTTGTTTTTACTGTACAAATCATTTCTTTGGTGGGAGTCGTCGAAAAAACCCGTCGCGGCAATAAATCCAAGCATCGGGGTGGCAGTGACTGAAACTGTTCCCGTTGAGAGCAAGCGAATTTACCGACACCCGACACCGCAACAGGGCCAACAGAATTCAGCCAACAGATCGGCACCAGTGGACTTTGATAACCGAACAGTCACCAAATGCATGGTCAATGGCCAAGTGATTTTCACGGACAGCGATTGCCCTACTGGCTCGAAGGTAAGCAGCGTGACCATCAACACGGCCTACGTTGGCACGGTGGCGCCTCAAATGCCGGAAATTGCATCCCCGCAAGTTCAAGATCAATCCGTCACGACGAATTTCCCGACGGAGGGCACTGTAGGAAAAGCATCAACACGCAACGCTGAGTGCAGTTATCTGGACGAACAGATTAAGCTTATTGATTCCCTTGCTCGTCAGCCTCAATCCGCACAAACACAAGACAACCTCAGTACTCAACGAAAGAGATTCAGGTCACGCCAGTATGAACTGCATTGCTAGTCCTGGTCGGCGACAGCGCCCATTCTCAAAGCGGCCAATGCTCCCTTAGCCTGCTCAATTCGCGCTGCAAGTAGCACAGCTCATCATTGACAGACGCGAGTTCTTCAATGGTGTATTCGTTTGTTTGCTGCTCGCCTGTTGGTAGACCGATGATGTTGACAACCTTGTTTCGGCGCGGCTCCACACCCCATCGACCATGGACAAAATTGTTTCTTGCTTGGCGAACCGCATGAACTCGTTCTATCCAACAATCGTAAGCGCCGTGGCGCTTGGACCCAAGCGGCAATTTGGCATCGACGTGCTTACGGAGCGCGTCCAGACGTGACTTCAAGTTTTGGCCTTCAACCAGCTTCGTAAGGCTTGCGATATTTGCGCCACCATCAACCCACACTAGGCATAGGCCGAGATTCACGTCGAGGCGGGAGAGCTCGAAGAGCATGTGGCCAAGCAGGGATGCGGCATCGTTTTCCAAATACTCTCTTCGCGCCCACATGTCGCCGGCCGTGACATCATCCGTGGTGACTGCATTCCTAGTGAATCTTGATTGGTAAGAGGTTTGCCGAGGGTGGATCATGCGGAGATTTTGGCATGATTGCTTGGAGCAATCATTGGAAATTGAGAATTCCATGCGATGGCTAGCAACCTCGTAGCTGGTCATTTACGGGTGTCCCTGTGATCGAGATTGTCGTCATATTGCCGACGGTCACGCGAAAAATCAACAGGCGCTGGCGGTCTCCGCTGGTTCAAAAGTTAACTGAGCCCCGACACAGCAGCCACCCCAGTTGATCCATGCCCGGCAAGCAACCTTCATCAGCGCAGATATGCTACAAAATATATAGCTACCTGCGCTTATTGGAAAAGGGCTAGAGGCTCAAAAGGCTTAAAAAACACCGGAAATTCCAGTCCCAACAGCCGCAAGTGCCACCGACAGCACCCCGTGGCGCCCAAGCCGAATCCAACAACTCCGTCCACCCCCCGGTCTTCTAGAATGGCGCCCCTGCCATTACCTGCCTGCCACCCCATGAATATCACGGTCAACGAAGAACTGCTTGCCTACATCGACCCGCTGACCCCTGACGAACATGAGGCGCTGGAGCGCAGTTTGCTGGCCGAGGGTTGCCGTGACGCGCTGGTGTTGTGGGGCGAGGTGCTGGTGGACGGGCACAACCGCTACGGCATTTGCACCAAGCACGGCATTGCCTTCAACACCGTGCAGAACCCTCACTTCAAGTCCATGGACGACGTTCACTTGTGGATGATCGACCAGCATCTGGGGCGGCGCAGCGTGTCTGATTTCCAGCGCGGCGTGCTGGCTTTGCGCAAGAAGGATATTTTGGCCACGCGCGTGGCACCAACGCCGCCGGTGAGCGAGGCGTCAGCGGCGCCAGAAGCCCCTTCGGTTCCGGCCCCCGAACCGATGCCGACACGCGAGTCCATCGCCAAGGCGGCGCGCATCAGCAGCAACACCATCAGCCAGATTGAAAAGATCCAGAAGTCGGCCGCGCCCGAACTGGTGGCGGCGGTGAAGTCGGGCACGATTTCGATCAACGCGGCGGCCACGGTGGCCTCGCTGCCGGTGGAGGAGCAAGTGGCCGCCGTGGCGGGTGGCAAGAAAGAGCTGCAGCAGGCGGCCCGCCAGGTGCGCGAAACCCGGGCCGTGGCGCGCACCGAGCCCGAAACGCCTGAAGGTGTGATTGCCCGGCTCAGGCAAACCATCACCGAATTGAGCCTGGAAAATGCCTCGCTCAAGGTGCAGTTGGCGGAGCTGACGGCGCTGGAAAAGTGAGCTATTCCAAATTCCCAAGAGGTAAAACCCTAGGCGCCAGACCATAGGTAAATCGAAAATTCCATGTTATACCCTTGACCAGTGCCCATTTAATCGCGCGCTTTTTCTGAAACGCCCAGTACTTGATGTCGGCAGGTACAAACTTGAGGAGTTTTGCAAAGTGCCCCTGTTTAACGTCAACATGTTTGGGTTCATCGATGGCAACCCAATCGCGACCTTTGTCATTGATCACGATCACCGCCTTGTCAGCTGGAACCGCGCGTGTGAGGTGCTGACCGGCATTGCCGCCGCAGACGTGATTGGCACCAAAGAGCACTGGCGGGCCTTTTACCCGGAGGAACGCCCGGTCATGGCCGACCTGATTGTTGACGGTCTGATTGAGGAAGACGTTCACTACTTTTACCAAGAGCGGTTTCGCCCTTCGGACCTTATTCCCGGGGCCTGTGAAGCCGAAGACTTCTTTCCAAATTTCGGCGGCAACGGGCGATGGCTATTCTTTACAGCCGCGCCGATCCGCAATAAAGAAAACCAGATCATCGGCGCCATCGAGACCCTGCAAGATTTTACGGAGCGTCGTCTGGCGGAAGCGGCTCTCCGCGACAAGGAGGCGTACATCACACAGGTCATCCAAAGCACCTCTGTCGCCACGGTCGTCATCGATCACACGCACCGGATCACCCATTGGAACAAGGCCTGCGAGGCGCTGACCGGTTTGCAGGCGTCGGACATGATGGTCTGCCGGGACCATTGGCGCCCCTCCAGTCCGGCAGGCAAACCCTTCCTGGCGGATTTGGTGCTGGAAGGAGAAATCGAGGCCGATTTTCACCGCTTCTTTCATGGAGATCTGCGCAAATCAGCGCTGGTCGATGGTGCCTTCGAAACCGAGGCCTACCGGGAGAATCCCGATGGGGAGGGCAAATGGGTGTATTACACCGCTGCGCCACTCCTCAGCCGCGAGGGGGAGTTGATTGGCGCGATTGAAACCATGCAGGATATAACGAGGCGCCACCAGACGGAAGAGTCCCTGCGCCAGAGCGAAGAGCGCTACCGGGAATTGAGTGTCACCGATTCGCTGACCCAACTTTTTAACGCTCGCCACTTTAAAGCCACACTCGAACAGGAAATGATTCGGGCCCAGCGCTATCGACGCCCCATGGTCCTGGTCATTGCCGACGTGGACAACTTCAAATCAATTAACGACACCTATGGTCATGCAGAGGGTGATCGGGTTTTGGAGGCATTGGCACAGACCATCAGGAACTGCCTGCGCACCACAGACACGGCCTACCGATATGGTGGCGAGGAATTCGCGATTCTGATGCCCGAAGTCGCGTCCCTGGAGGGGAGCATCCTCGCTGAGCGGGTGCGGGAAGAGTTCGCAAAATCGCCTCAGGAGATGCCGGGCGGCGCCAGCATCTATGTGAGCGTCAGCATGGGCATTGCCCAGTACGAGCCCGGAGACGATGCAAAAAGCATTTTTTCCCGGGCTGACAGCGGTATGTACCAAGCCAAGAACCGTGGAAAAAACTGCATCGTTGTCACTGAGTTGCCAAGCGGCCCTTGAATCTTTCAGGCATCGGTGGGCAGCTTGGCGCCGCTTAAATGCAGTTGCATCCAGCGCTGGAGTTCGGCGACGTGCTCGGACTCTTCCTCGACAAATTCCTTGGCCAGCACCTGGATTTCAGGGTCCGTGGTGTTCGCCAGCACATCGGCGTAGAAGTTGAGCCCGGCAGTTTCGGCATCCAGCGCCACTTGCAGCGCCTGCTCGATGCCGATGAAGGGGTCGGCGGCCCAGATGGCGGCGGCTTCGGGGCTTTCGATGTCGGGCCAGCGGTAGTCGCCGGGCTTCATCTCCGGCAAGGTGCGAAAACCGGCGCGGGCGCGGGCGTCGCCCAGATGCAGCAGCGAGTAGTCGGCCAGGCGGCGGAACAGGCGCCCCACCTCTTTATTGCCGGCGGTGCTCATGGCATCGGCGAGCTGGCCGAAGCGCAAGGCGGCCTCGCTCTCCAGTTGGATCGTGTGGGCCAAAAATTCTTCTACGTTTTTCATGATTTTCCTTGTCAACACAGCGCCATGCCAGGCCCGTCTTAGTCGTCCGTCAGCACGTCAAGCGACACCAGTTGCTCATGCAGCGCATGCCGGGCGCGCCACATGGCTTTGCCGGCGATGAGCGGGTCGCCGCCCTCAAAGGCGTGCACCGCTTCGGCCTCATCCCAGTAAACACAGCGCTCACCGTCGGGATTGGCCAGCGTCACCATCTTGCAGGCGAAATCTTCTTCGTCATAGGCAAACCAGGCGCGCGGGTGGCCTTGACAGGGAAGTTCAACAACATAGATCACGGCATGCTCCCAGGTGGGGTGTCAGATTTATTCCACGCCTTCGGCGGTGGCTTTGGCCCACACCGCATGGCGAATGCGCTGGGTGATGCCGGTCGGGCTGGCGTCAAACACGCGCTGCGCCGCCGACAAGGCGTTTTGCGCCACGGCGGCCTCTGCCAGCGTGAACGGCAGGCGGCCGGCTGCATGGGTCGCACCCGGAACGGCCTTGACAATGGCTTGGCGGTTCGGATGCTCGTCCATCGGGATCAGGCTGTCCGCCTCACGCACGCCACCCAGACAGACCCAACCGTCAATCACCTCAACCTTGCGACCATCCTGCGAGGTCTTGATGTAGGTGGCGTCCATGATCAGAACTTGACCAGGATGTCCTCGTCGCGGACAACCATCTGGCAAGCCAGGCGCCACGGCGGGGGCAGGTCTTTGGTCTCGGCGTCCGCGATTTGCTGGGCGGTGATCTTGCCGGCCAGTCGCAGAACGGTTTTTTCTTTCTCGGTCATGGCGACGCCGATGGGCGCTTTGCTGGAGAGCACGGACACCTGCACCTGGCAGGAGCCGCATTCGCCGTTCTCGCATTCCGAATTCAAGGGAATCGAGCTGGCCTTGGCCGTGGCGAGCAGCG
The DNA here is from genome assembly GCA_040385425.1 of Pseudomonadota bacterium. Taxonomy (GTDB): domain Bacteria; phylum Pseudomonadota; class Gammaproteobacteria; order Burkholderiales; family Burkholderiaceae_C; genus Rhodoferax. The sequence goes on from JAZKHK010000026.1 coordinate 86,632, forward strand.
TCTTGGTGTCGCCCGCAACGGCATAGACCGTCACGTCCTTCTTCATCGCGGGGGAGCTGAAAGTTACGTTTGGCATGGTGTTCTCAAGTTAGTACTCGGACTGACTGAGGTGCTGCAGCCGTCGTAGCGAGCGGGTCGAGGTTGCGTTGAAGCCCACAGCCGTACTCCCGTACGGCGAGGACTGCAGACGCAAGATCGGCCCGCGCAGTAGACGGATGCAGTGCCTCAGCGGATGATGTCGTAGCTGTAGTCGGTCTTTGCGATGTCCATGGTGTTGCCATCGAGTGCTTCAAAGAACTCGTCGAGCAACATCACCAGCACGCGCATCGCGCCGTCATAGCCCCAGGTGGCGAAACGGTGGTAGTGGTGGCGATCAAAGATCGGGAACACCAGGCGCACCAGCGGGGTCTTGGTATCGCGTTCCAGGAACTTGCCGTAGGTGTTGCCGATCATGAAGTCCACGGGTTCCGTGAACAACAGCGAACGCAGGTGCCACAGATCGCGCTTAGGGTAGGACTTGCAACCCTTGCCGTAAGGCGAGGAGTCGAACAGGGCCTGCATCTTGATTTCCCATTCTTTGCCGCCGTTGGTGGACACGACGTGCGCTGGCTCGGCACCAAGTTCCAGCAGGAACTGGGAGTAGCCATACATCTGGTCAGGGTCGCCATACAGGGCAAAACGCTTGCCGTGCAGGTGAGCCTGGCTGTCGGCCATGGCATCGACCACTTCGCCGCGCTCTTTTTCAAGTTGCGCAGGAATTGGCTTGCCGGTCAGGCGCGAGATTTCCATCAGGAATGCATCGGTGCCGGCCACGCCCACGGGCGCATTGAGCACGACGACTTCCTGGCCATGTTCACGGATGAACTTGGTGGTTTTTTCGCAGCAGTATTCCTGGAACACGATGGTGGCCTTGGCATGCAAGCCCGCAATCACTTCTTCCTTGGTGGTGCCGCCGGCGTACATGCGGAACTCGCCGTCGGTCGGTGTATTCCAGTTTTCCGATGGGTCGCAGATGATGTTCACGTCGGCGCCGAACAGGCTGAAAATCCGGCGGATTTCCTTCATGTTGCCGACGACAAAGCCGTCAAAGCCGCCAATGAAGTTGATGCTGTCGTTGGGGACGCGCACCAGGGGTTCAGTTGTCTTGGCCTTGCCGTCCCAGAAGTGGCGCAGCACACCCATCAGCGCGTTGTCGTAGCCAGTAATGTGGCTGCCGACGAAGGCGGGTGTGTGGGCGAACGGCACGTCGAATTCTTCGGGGATGCTGCCCTTTTGCTTGCTGGTCTTGATGAAGGCGTCAACGTCGTCGCCAATCACTTCGGCCATGCAAGTGGTCGAGACGGCAATCATGTCGGGCTTGTACAGGCTGTAGGCGTTGGCCAGGCCGTCCACCATGTTGTTCAGGCCGCCGAACACGGCTGCGTCTTCGGTCATCGAAGAGCTGACGCAGGAGGTCGGCTCTTTGAAGTGACGCGAGAAATGCGAGCGGTAGTAGGACACGCAGCCCTGGCTGCCATGCACAAAGCTCAGTGTCTTGGCGAAGCCGTTGGCGGCAAACACTGCACCCAGTGGCTGGCAAGCTTTGGCGGGATTCACGGCGAGTGAATCACGGGCAAAGTTCTTTTGTTTGTAGTCTTCGGTCTTGGTCCATTCGACGATCGACTTGACGGTGTCGTCGGAATGGTTGAACTCGAACTCTTTCTTATTGGCCAGGAGTGTTGTGTACTCGGGTTCACGGAACAGCAGTTCGTGGTCAATGATCTTGTCGGCTGATTGAGGCATGACGGGCTCCAAAAGTTATCAGAAAAGGTTCAGGCGGCTGGCACTCGCCGGGCCGCCCCAAGAGGGCAGCTCCCCCTCGGGGGGACGACGCCTCTGGGCGTCTAGGGGGTCAGGTTTTCCAGGGGGCCTTGGTCAGGCCCCAGATCGGGCTGGAAATGGCCATGTCCATGTCACGGGCGAAGATGGCAAAGCCGTCATAGCCGTGGTACGGGCCGGAGTAATCCCAGCTGTGCATCTGGCGGAAAGGAACGCCCATCTTCTGGAACACGTACTTTTCCTTGATGCCGGAGCCGACCAGGTCAGGCTTGACCTTGTCCACGAAGTGCTCGAACTCATAGCCGGTCACGTCGTCATAGATCAGCGTGGCGTCTTTGATGTAGTGCGTGGTGCGCTGGTAGTCGTCGTTGTGGCCGAACTCGTAGCCGGTGCCGACCACGACCATGCCGAGGTCTTCGTAGGCGCCGATGACGTGACGAGGACGCAGGCCACCGATGTACAGCATGACGGTCTTGCCTTCCAGGCGCGGCTTGAACTTGTCCACCACGGCTTGCATGAGCGGCTTGTATTTGGCGATGACTTCCTCCGCCTTGGCCTTGACGGCATCGTCAAAGTGGCTGGCGATTTCGCGCAGGCTCTTCTCGATCATGGTCGGGCCGAAAAAGTTGTATTCAACCCATGGAATACCGTACTTCTCTTCCATGTGCCGGCTGATGTAGTTCATCGAACGGTAGCAGTGCAGCACATTGAGTTTGGCTTTGGGCGTGTTCTCGATTTCAGCGATGGTGCCGTCGCCGGACCACTGGGAAATCACGCGCAGACCCATTTCTTCAAGCAGGATGCGGCTGGACCAGGCATCGCCACCGATGTTGTAGTCGCCAATGATGGCCACGTCGTACGGGGTCGAAACAAATTCGGGGTGCTTGTTGGGGTCAACCTTGTCGAACACCCAGTCGCGAATCGCATCGTTGGCCAGATGGTGGCCGAGCGACTGGCTCACGCCGCGAAAACCTTCGCAGCGCACGGGCACGATGGTCTTGCCTTCGAGTTCCTTGCTCTTCTTCTTCGACACCGCTTCGATGTCGTCGCCAATCAGGCCGATGGGGCATTCAGACTGGATCGAGATGCCCTTGTTGAGAGGGAACAGCTCTTGAATTTCGTCGATGATTTTTTCGAGTTTCTTGTCGCCACCGAAGACGATGTCTTTCTCTTGAAAATCAGAGGTGAACTGCATCGTCACAAACGTGTCAATGCCGGTGGTGCCGATGTAGTAGTTACGGCGGGCAGCCCACGAGTATTGGCCGCAGCCGACCGGGCCGTGGCTGATGTGGACCATGTCCTTGATCGGGCCCCACACCACGCCTTTGGAGCCAGCGTAGGCGCAACCGCGAATCGTCATTACGCCGGGCAATGACTTGATATTGGACTTGACGCCGCAATCGGGCTTGCCTTCTTCAAACGAGCCCAGGTGCTTGGCGCGCCGCTTGGCCATCTTTTCGGGATAGGCCTTCAGCACTTCATCAATCAGGGCCTTGTTCGCGGCCTTGCGCTCTTCAACGGTGGCAGTCATGGGGGAACTCCAGTAGGTAAATAGTTGTCATCTGGCACAGGCCCGGCCTGATTTATCTTGCGGCAAATCAGACCGGGCGTGGACCCTCTTAGGCGGCCGCAGCAGTCTTGCCGACTTGCGTTTCGTCGATCGTGTCCATGATGCCGAATTCCATCAGCATGTCTTCCAACTGGTCCATCGTGATGGGGGTTGGAATCGTGCCGTTGCCGGCGTTGTTGTGGACCTTGGAAGCGAGCGTGCGGTACTCGGCGGCTTGCTTGGAGTCAGGTGCGTACTCGATCACGGTCATGCGACGCAGTTCAGCGTGCTGAACGATGTTGTCGCGTGGCACGAAGTGGATCAGCTTGCTGCCGAGCATGCCGGCCAGTGCGTCGGCGAGTTCCAGTTCCTTGTCGGTCTGGCGCTCGTTACACACCAAGCCACCCAGACGCACGCCACCGGAGTTGGCGTACTTCAGAATGCCCTTGGAGATGTTGTTGGCAGCGTACATGGCCATCATTTCGCCAGACATGACAATGTAGATTTCCTGCGCCTTGTTTTCGCGGATGGGCATGGCGAAACCACCGCACACCACGTCGCCCAGCACGTCGTAGGACACGTAGTCCACGCCGTCATAAGCGCCGTTTTCTTCCAGGAAGTTGATCGAGGTGATCACACCGCGGCCAGCACAGCCAACGCCTGGCTCTGGGCCACCGGACTCGACGCAACGGATGTTTTTGTAACCGATCTTCATCACGTCTTCCAGCTCGAGATCCTCCACGGAACCGGCTTCAGCGGCCAGCGACAGGATGGTGTCCTGGGCCTTGGCGTGCAAGATCAGACGGGTGGAGTCAGCTTTGGGGTCGCAGCCAACGATCAGGATTTTCTGGCCGAGATCGGACAGAGCAGCCAGGGTGTTTTGAGATGTGGTCGATTTACCGATGCCACCTTTGCCGTAGAAGGCGATTTGCCGAAGTTTTGCCATTTTCAGTACTCCAATAAAAGAGAAAGTTAAAAAACCTAAGGTTGCGTTGCCGCGACTCTGGGTCAGCTTTCGTGCCTGTTGGTCTTCTTTTTTTAGGTTCACGTCGGCCGGACTTCTGTCCCGCTCCATGGCTATTGCAGCTTCCGTGCCATCCCGCTGAGCTTGTTGTTTGAGCCCCTCGGCAGGTGGGCCTGTGAGAGGGAAAACAGGGTTTTCAGGGGGCTGGAACGCCGGGTTTACGGCTTTGTCCGCTTCCCGACAAAACCGAACTCCCTGTCGGAAAAATCCCCGGACTCCTCGCCCACAAGCGCGGTTTGTGTCGCGTTTGCAGCTTGGCCAGCCTGGTTTCAGGTTGGTACGGTCATTGCAGATAGAGAGCGGATCAATTCGCGTACCCGCGATCCATTTCAACCACAACGAAGGAATCTTCATGACTGCCACACTAGCCCGTAAAGAGATCGACGACACCGCCTTTGCGCGACTTGAGAGCGAAGGGCGCTTGCTCAACCCCTTGCACAAGGCCCTCACCAGCAAGCCCGGCCGCGTCGGCTTTCGCGGCGAACTGGCGCTGCGCTTTGCCCCCCAACTGGCGGACGAAGCCCGCCCCCCTTTATTGCTCTGCGGCCAGGCCATGGCGATCGCCAATGTCGGCGAAAAGCACCTGCCCTTCTTTGCCGGCTACCTGCTGAGTTTTGAATACCTGAAAGACGTGGCTGAAGTGCTGGGCGACACGCTCAGCGCCGGTGGCAAATACTTCCTGTTCTGCAACAACATCGACCTGTCCAAGAAATACCAGGTGCCTTACAAAGGCGCCATGTTCTATGTGCTGCCCATCGACGAGTCCACCGTGTACAACGAGATGCTGGACCTGCTCTACCTTGAGAAAAACGACCTCAAGAAAAAAGACACCGCCGGCAAGCTCGATGCCGTGGCCGATGCCGCGCTCAAGTTCGACATCACCTTTGACACCATCAGCTTTGAAGAAGGCCTGAAGTTGATGGGACCGGTCCGCAACCCCAACGAAAACCGCCCGGTTTGATGGGTGGCTTTGGACGATGAACTGGATCAGCCGCACCGCTGGTACAGCACCAACCTGGTTGGTGTTCCAGCGCCGGTGCTGGCTGGCAGTGCGTTCAACGCCAATCCGGTGCCGCTGTCCATCGCCGGTACGCGCGAGGCCCACCCGGGCCTGTTTGCGCTGCTGGACCGCAGCCAGAACCTGAGCGAGGCGCGTGACATGTTTGTGCATTACCTGGTCATCGCCTTCGGTCTGCGCAAACCCGAGCCGCATGAGCTGGCCGGGCTGGGGGTGGCCGAGCAGCGGCGCTGGCGCAGCAGTTGGCGCAAGTTGTTGCAGGGCTGGGGCATGGACGCCAATGGCCCGGCCGGGGCCGTGCTGAAAGGCTGGGTGGAAAGCCGCTTCGGGCTGGTGCCCAGTTTTCACAAAGCGCCGCTGGCGCGCTTTCCGTCGCCCGCCTGGGTCGCTTACCTGCAGGAGAAAGCCGGGAGCCGGCGCAATAACAACAACATCCATCAGCAACTGGACTTGCTGTTTGAGTTTTGCCAATGGGCGCTGCACCGCTACCCGCCGCTGGGCGGTGCCGCACCGGTTCGTCACCTGCGCCTGTGGCGCGGCAGCAACCAGTGCGAGGAGCAATTGATTGCAGGCCGACTGCAAGAGCGGCGCTGCACGATACGGCTGAACAACCTGGTGTCCTTCAGCCTGTCAGAGGAGGCCGCATCCTGCTTTGGCGACTGGGTGTTTGAAGTGCAGGTGCCCACCTGCAAGGTGCTGGTGTTTCCCAACTTGCTACCCGGCCAGGTCCTGCAAGGCGAGCAGGAGGTGCTGGCGCTCGGCGGCGATTATGAAGTGGTGGCCCGTTATGCGTGATCTGTTCGACAAAGCCCTGGGCGCCTACTTAGGCCTCGCCATTGGCGACGCACTGGGCGCCACCGTGGAGTTCATGCGCCCGCGCGAGATCGCGCTGGAATACGGCGTGCACCGCGAAATCATCGGCGGCGGCTGGCTCAAGCTGGCGCGCGGCCAGGTCACCGACGACACCACCATGAGCCTGGCGCTCGGCACGGCGCTGCTAGCCGGTGGCAGCCCGGCCCTGCACCGCCAGGCCAACGGCGACGATGCCTTGACGCGCAGCATCGGCCAGGCCTTTGTCCACTGGTTTCAAGGCAAACCGGTGGACTGCGGCAACACCTGCCGCCGCGGCATCCTGCGCTTTCTGCACGAAGGCACGCTGGCGGGCGAATACAACCCCGGCGACGGCGGCAACGGCGCACTGATGCGCAACCTGCCCGCCGTGCTGGCCACGCTCGGCAACAACGCCGCGTTTGAGCGCCTGTCCCTGGCCCAGGCGCGCCTGACCCACCATCACCCTTTGTCCGATGCGGCCACGCTGGGCATCGGCCACTTGCTGCGCCGGCTGCTGGGCGGTGCCAGCCACAGCGAGTGCCAAGATTGGGTGGCTCTGTGGATTGGCGAGAACCCGACTTTTCACATCACACCCTACCGCGGCCGTGCGACCGCCTATGTGGTGGACACGGTGCAGACCGTGCTGCATTACCTGACGCTGCACGAGGACTTTGAAGACGCGTTGGTCGCCACCGTGAACCAGGGCGATGATGCCGACACCACCGGTGCGCTGGTCGGCATGCTGGCAGGCGCGCGCTGTGGCGCCTCCCGACTACCGCAGCGCTGGCTGCACCGGCTGCAGCCGGGCATCGTGCAGGCCATCACCGACCAGACCAGCGGCCTGCTGGCCCTGGCGCAGAGTCTGAAGGACTCAGAACCACCCCACCCCAAAGGACCCGACCATGGTTAAAAGTTTCCTGCGATTGCACCCCGAGCAAGTCAGCGCTTGGCTGACGGCGCGTCCCGATGCCCTGCTGCTTGACGCACGCGAAGCGCGCCACCATGCCGCGAGCCACCTCGCCGGCAGCACCCGCCTGGACGGCCGCAACCACGAGTCCCTGCTGATGCATGAGGCCAAGACGCGGCCGGTGTTGATCTACTGCTACCACGGCAACGCCAGCCAGACCTGGGCCAACATGTTCACGGACTTCGGCTTTGCCGACGTGGCGGACCTGATCGGCGGCTGGACCGCGATCGACCGCGACGGCCAGTTGCGCGGCCCGCAGCAGCCCGCCGATGTCTTGCCGACGAACTGAGGAGGCCCCATGACCCACCTTGTTTTCTTTGAAAAACCCGGCTGCGGCGGCAATGCCCGCCAGCGCGCCGCGCTGATGGCGGCCGGTCACACGCTGGAGCAGCGCAACCTGCTGACGGAGCCCTGGACGCCCGACAGCCTGCTGGCCTTCTTCAAACCCTTGCCGGTGTCCGACTGGTTCAACCGCGCCGCACCGCGCATCAAAAGCGGAGAGATCCAGCCCGAAGCGCTGAACGCCGTCACGGCGCTGGCCCTGCTGCTGAGTGATCCGCTGCTGATCCGCCGCCCCCTGATGCAGCGCACCGACAACGGCTCGCGCCATGTCGGCTTTGACACCGCCGATGTCCATGAGTGGATCAGCCTTGGCACGAACCCTGCATCTGCTCCCTCACTGGAAGGCTGCGCATCGCCGACGGAGCGTTGTGCCGCACCAACTTGAATCCCCAGGAGATCGCCATGCCCATTTACGACTACAACTGCCAGGCCTGCGGCCACCCGTTTGAAGTGCTGGTGCGCGCGGACAGCACACCGGCCTGTCCGCAATGCGGCAGCACGGCGCTGGAAAAACTCGTCTCGCGTCTCGCCCCCGCCGGCAAGATCGAGGCCATCCGCATGGCCCATCGCCGCGTCGCCGCCGCCCAGGGCCACCTGGATCACTACAGCCCGTCCGACAAGGCCAAGCTGCTGCAGGGAAAGAAAAACATCTGATGGACCTCGTCTATAAAACCACCATGCTGACCCAGGGCGGACGCGCTGGCCAGGTGCAAACCGAAGACGGCAGCTTCAAGCTCAAGCTCTCTGTACCCAAGGAGATGGGCGGTACGGGCGAAGGCCCGAATCCCGAGCAATTGTTCGCGGCAGCGTTTGCGGCCTGTTTCGAACACTCCATCCGCCACATCGCCAAAAACGACAAACTGCCGCTGCGCGGCTGCTACATCGAAGCGGCGCTGTCGATGTATGTGAACTTTGAAGGGGTGTACCGCATGGCGCTGAGCCTCACCGCCTTCATGGCCGGCCCGATGGACCAAGTGACCGCCGACAGCCTGATGGAGCGCGCCAAAGGCATCTGCCCGTATGTCGATGCCACCAAGACCAACATGACCCTGAACCTCAAGGCGGTGCTGGACACGCCAGAGGACGCATGACGCCACCCCAGGACTTTCTCCAGTTTCTTGAAAGCCCGCAAGGCAGCAGCCTGCTGGCGGAGTTCAGCCGGCGCCCCTTGGTACGAGGGCAGCTCGTGAGCAGCCCGGGCCAGTCTGACAACCTGGTTTTCATGGTGCGCAGCGGCCGGGTGCGGGTTTATCTGGCCAGTGAACAGCGTGAGTTGACGCTGGCCTTTCTGGAGCGGGGCGACGTGTTCTCCACCCACACGCCGGCCTGGGTCACGGCGACCGAACCGGGCGAGGTGCTGGTGATTGGCGTGCGGGCGTTTTCAGCTTTTCTCAGCCGGGTTCCGGCGGCCACGGTCGCGGTCATGCGGGTGCTGGGCCTGCTGCTGAGCCACACCGTCGAACTGGTGGAGACCCTTGTGTTTCGCGATGCCAATCAGCGCCTGAGTCATTTTCTGATCGCGGCCGCACAGCGTCACAACCAGCGCGAAGGCACCGCCTGGTCGGTGCCGCTGCATCTCACGGTGACCGAGATGGCGCTGCTGCTGGGCACCACCCGGCAAACCATCTCGACCGCGCTCAACGAGCTGCAAAGGCAGGGCATTGTCAGCCGGCAAGGCAGAAAACAACTGCTGATCAACGACATGGCACGCCTCGAATCCTGGTGCTCCGCTGATTGAAAAATACCGTGCCCCAGGTGTCGTCCAGCCGACAGACGCCCGCCCTCCCACGGCCTAGACTTGACGCACATTCTTTCTTTTAAGGCCTACCCCATGTCTGCTGTACTTACCTCCGTTGACCGCTATCGCACGTTCAAGGGCATCGATTTTGACGGTCAGGCCAGCCGCATGCTGGAACGCATTGAGCTGCATACTCGCGAGTCCGACAACCCTTTCTGGGCCTACTTCTACCAGCGCCGCAACGCGACCTCCGGCGCGCGTTGCGACGACCAGTTGCTGCTGGCCAGCTTTGTCAACCAGATACGCGAGCTGTTCGAGGAGTGTGACGATGCGACCGGGCTGGCCTGGCTGGACCAGCTGGAAGAAGAGTGTTTTTGAGCATCAAATCGACAACCCGAGCGCCTCGAAACCGGCCAGCGGCAGCGGACGGCTGAACAGATAGCCCTGGTAGACACGGCACCCCTGCGCAGCCAGAAAATCCCGCTGGCCCTGCGTTTCCACGCCCTCCGCAATCACTTCCAGCCCCAAACTTCCGGCCAGTTCGATGATCATTTTGGCAATGGTCGCGTCATCGGAATCGATCAGGATGTCGCGGACAAAACTCTGGTCGATTTTGAGTTGATCCAGTGGCAAGCGTTTCAGGTAAGAGAGCGACGAATAACCGGTTCCGAAATCGTCCAGCGAGAAGGTCACGCCCAGCGCCTTGAGCGCCAGCATCTTCTCTATGATGGTGTCCACATTCAAGACCAGCAGGCTTTCCGTCAGTTCCAGCTTGAGCCGCTGCGGATTGGCACCGGTACTCTTGAGCACCGCCATCACCTGATCGACAAAGTTGTCCTGGTGGAACTGGCGGGCGCTGACGTTCACCGCGATGGTCAAATGGGCCCGGTCGGGCCGATGAGCCCACAAGGACAACTGAGTGCAAGCCGTTTCCAACACCCACCGCCCCAGAGGCAAGATCAGCCCCGTCTCCTCGACCAGGGAAATGAATTCACCGGGGGACACGATGCCGCGCGTGGGATGCTGCCAGCGCACCAGCACCTCGGCCCCAATCACCCGGCCGGTCTCCACCACCTGCGCCTGGTAGTACAAGCGGAACTGATTCTGTGAGACCGCTTCACGTAAATCACGCTCCAGGGCCGCACGCTCCTTCACGGCTGACTCAAGCGTTGGGTCAAAGAAACGAACCAGGTTGCGACCAACCGACTTGGCTTTGTACATCGCCAGATCGGCCTGTTTGATCAAGTCATCGACGCTGGCGGCATCGCCTTTGAACAAGGTGACGCCGATGCTGGCCGTACTGTGATGCACCAGGCTTCCCAGTTGGTGGGTCTGCTTGAACGAGGCCAGTATCTTTCCCGAGACGGATTCAGTGGCCGTGCCGGCGTCCTTTTCCTTGGAACTCAAACCGACCAGAATCACCAGGAATTCGTCACCGCCAAAGCGCGCCACGGTGTCCCCGTCACGCACGCACAGGGTGATGCGATGAGCGACTTGTTTGAGCAGCAAATCGCCTACGTCATGCCCCATCGTGTCATTCAGGGTCTTGAAGTGGTCCAGATCAATGAGCAGCAGCGCCCCGTAGTTGCCGTTGCGCGCACTCGCAGTCAAAGCTTGTTTCAAGCGATCAAGGAGCAATCGGCGATTGGGCAAGCGGGTCAGCGGGTCGTAAAAAGCCAGGCTATTGATCTCCTCTTCTGCCGCTTTGATTTCGGTAATGTCTTGCTTGACTGCCAGGTAATGGGTGATGCGCCCGTCTGGCTGGCGGATCGGCGAAATGGCTGCCAGCTCGAGGTAGGGGCTGCCGTCCTTGCGCTGATTGTGCAGCTCCCCCTTCCAGGGGCGCTCGTGCGCCATGGCGTCCCATAGCGCGATGAAAGTTTCCTGGGGCGTCGCGCCTGATTGCAGGATTCGCGGATTCTTGCCGATGGCATCCTCGCGGCTGTAACCCGTCGTCCGGACAAAGGCCTCGTTCACGTATTCAATCTCGGCTTTCAGATTGGTGATGACGATGCTCTCCGGGCTTTGCTCTACCGCCAGGGAAAGTTTGAGAAGCTGGTTTTCGGTGAACTTGCGCGCGGTGATGTCCCGGGCAATGACGGAGGCGCCAACCACTTTGCCCTCGTCGCTCAGAATGGGCGAGATGGTGGTCGATATATCAATCAACCGTCCGTCCTGGCAGCGGCGAACCGTTTCAAAGTGGTCTATTTTCTCGCCATTCCGAATGCGCTCCAGAATCTCAGGCTCCTCATTCCAGCGCTCTTTAGGAGTCAGAATCCTCGCCGATTGGCCAATGACTTGTGCCGCCGTGTAGCCGAACAATCTTTCGGCACCCGGGTTCCAACTCTCGATGAGCCCATCCAGGGTCTTGCTGACGATGGCATCGTTCGTGGAATCGATGATGGCTTTGGACTGCTCCAACTCCCGTTCTCGCCGACCCAACATCGTCAGGGCCAGGCCAATGCCCCCAAGCCCCAGCAGCCAGAAAACACCATGGGTCACGCCGAGATTGCGGCTGGCGGTATCAATCTGCCGGTAATAGGCAGCGAGGGGCAGATTGACGCCGGTTGCGCCACGCATGTCACCGAGCTTGTAGCCGAGGATGGCATGGCAGGTCTCGCAACCGGGCTCCATGAACATGGCGCGCAAATAACGCAGGTTCGGCTGGCCGTTGATGTCGGAGACCGCCCAGACCTCCTTCTTTTCCTTTCGCGTGAACGCTTCCAGTTGCTCGGTCTCCCAGGCGTCCGGTTTATTTCCGGGATTGAGATATTTCAAGCCGGTGATGCGTCCGCGCACGCCATAGTCTTGCGCATAGTGGTCCATCATTTGCCGCACGACTGTTGCCGGATTGAGCAGCGTGAGCTGACGCCCGTCGGTGGTGGTGACGTCGCGCCCCGGCACATGATTTAACCAGGGGACTGACTGCTGTTTCTCGGTAATGGGCACATACACGCCGCCATGCTCCGTGGCCCATCGGCGTAATGTGATGTCCTTATTCAGATTGGCTCGGGCCTCCGCGTAGGCCATCTTCATGCCCTCCTGCTCTTCGTTGTAGAGGGAGAAAACAAGCGACCCGCCCACCACCAGCGTCCAGATCGCGGCGGTCAGCCAGGCAAGCGCATGCATGGACTGGTATCTGGAGAATCGCAGCAGGAAGGAAGGAATAGGTTTCACGGCACGCCAGCGTTTTTACAGATTTCAAGTGACGCGCCATCCATGATCAGATGTTCAACACTTAAAGGCTTGGTTCAATGGGGTCATCCGGCCAGGACGCCTTTCGCTCGAATCGAACAGGCGTCTTTTCCAGGGGCCGAACAACAACGGAATTGGCCAGCTTGTCATGCCAGCCTTGTTTTCTGGCATCGAAAACAACCCAGAAGAATCCCAGGCCGAGTGGCACAAGCGAAACAAAATAGCCCAAATAACGGATCAAGGATTTGGATGCGCTCAACTTGGCGCCGGTATCGGCATCGACGACTTGAGCCGACACAGCCATCTTGCCGGGTGTTGCACCTTTGTAAATCCAGAAGGCGATGACCACCACGGCCGGGGCTACATAGTTGAGCAAAACATCTCCGATTCCCATGAAGAAATGACCTTCCAGCGAGAGCCGGCCATACAAGGCGTAGGTCAACGGTATCAACAAGGTGAGCTGTATGACCGTGTCGATGAATGCAGCGCCCACGCGCGCCCAAAACCCGACATACTCCAGATGAACTGATGGCATTACTACTCCCTTTGGGCCATATTAGCGATCAATCCCGATTTGGCCTATCCCCCAAATGGGGGATAGGCAGCTGGATGCCAAGCATCGGAAAATCCCCATGTCGCGGGCAAGGTTCTAGCGAAGCATCGACAAACAACTGATGGCAGAATGCCCAAGCATCAAACGAGGGAACCTACGTGGAATCACGGTTCAGTTTTGAAACCAGAGTACTGGTTGCGTTTACCGCGGCCGTGTTGACCGTTGCAGGGCTTGCAGCAACCTCCTGGAAAGTGGCGCAAGACGCGACCGACGCGGCGCACCGGGTCGCCCACACCCATGAAGTGCTCAATAGCCTGGCCCGCACCAAAGCGGAAACCCTGCAAATCGAATTCAACACCCAAAGCTACAGAATCTCAGGCGACCCGGCACGACTGGCCGAACGCGATGTGGCGATTGCGACGCGGGAAACCCTGCTGGGTAAAGTCAAACAACTCACCGCCGACAACGCCCGCCAGCAAGAACACTGGGCGCGGCTGCGCGAGGTCATCAATGAGCGCCTCGCCATTGCCAGGCAAGTTGAACTGTTGCGCAAGACACAAGGCCAGGACGCGGCGAGCGCTTTTGTCGCTACTGCGCCGCTGAAGGAAACGCGCGAGCGCACCTACCGGTTTTTGCGTGAGATGGATGAAGAAGAGAGCCGGTTGCTGGAAACCCGCAGCACCGAGCAGTTGCACGCACGCCAAATCACTGTTGCCGCCGGAGCGCTGGTCGCGCTGGCGCTGCTGGCGTTGCTGACAGCGACCTATGTATTGATCCGGCGCCAGCTGCGGGAGACCGAGGCCAGCCGGCGTGCGCTCGCGGATAGCGAGGAAAGTCTGGCCACCACGCTGTATTCGATCGGCGACGGCGTGCTGGCGACCGACACCGAGGGGCGCATCACCCGCATGAATCCGGTGGCGGAAAAACTGACCGGCTGGTCTATCGCCGAAGCGCAGGGCCGCCCCGTCGAAGAGGTATTTCTCATCGTCCATGAGCACACGCGTGCCCCCGCCATCGTGCCGGTGGCCCAGGCACTTGCAACCGGCGCCGTCCAGGAGCTGGCCAATCACACCGTGCTGATTGCGCGCGATAGCAGCGAGCGCCCGATTGCCGACAGCGCGGCGCCGATACGCGACGCCACGGGACGGGTCCACGGCGTGGTACTCGTTTTCCAGGATGTGACCATCACGCATCAGGCCCAGCGGATGATCCGCGAACAAAATGAACTGCTGGAGCAGCGCGTCCAGGAACGAACGCGGCAACTGATGGAGAGTGAGAGCCACCTGCGCAGCGTGATCAGCAACGTGCCGGCCTTGATCGCCTATGTGGACGCACAGCAGCGCTATGTCTATGTCAATGCGCAGTACCAGGCGCGCTTTGCACCGGGCAAAGCCGACATCGCAGGCTGTACGGTGCGTGAAATTCTGGGCGAGGAGCGTTATGCCATTGCCGCCCCGCTGATCGTCAAGGTCTTGCATGGACAAGCACAAAGCTACGACTGGCAACCGTTCCCGGGGGTCTGGCAGGTGATCAACTACCTGGCCAAACGCGATGACCAGGATCAGGTGATCGGCTATTACGTCCTGGGCTCCGACATCACCGAGCGCAAACACTCCGAAGAAAAAATCCAGGCGCTCAATGTCGAACTGGAGCTGCACGTCCGCGAGCTGGAACATGTCAGCCGCGCGCTCAGAACCTTGAGCGCTGGCAACCGCACCATGCTGCGCGCCACCGACGAGCAAGACCTGCTCGACAGCATGTGCGAGGCGATCGTGACCGCCGGCAGGTATGACATGGCCGTGGTCTGGTATCGGATAGACGACGACTGCAAAACGCTGCGCCCGATGGCGGAGATCGGTTACCCGGCAGGCTTTGACGCCTTGTGCCAACTGAAAATGAGCTGGGCCGAGAACGAGCATGGCCGGGGCGCAGCCGCCAACGCGACCCGCTCGGGGCAGACCTGCGTCATCCGGGACATGCTCAGCGATCCGAATTACGCACCATGGCGGGCGCACCTGCACGGCAACACATCCGCAATCGCCTGCCCGCTGCGCGTTGGCGGCGAGGTCATCGGCGCGCTCGCCATCTACGCCATTGAAACGGACTCCTTCGACCCGGATGAAGTCGCCCTGCTCACCGAGTCGGCTGACGACCTGGCCTTTGGCATCGCCACGCTGCGCGCACGCGCCGAGCAGCAAAAGACACAACAGGCGATGCACCGCCTGACCCGCTACGATGCCCTCACGGGGCTGCCCAACGAAACTCAATTCACGGAGTTGCTCTCGGCCGCCATAGAGACCGGCACACAGTTCAACCAGCCCTTCACCGTGCTGCAAACCAATATCGAGCAACTGAGTGAGATCAACGATGCCCTCGGGTTCGGCCAGGGCGATCAACTGCTGCGGGAATTCGGCGCACGGCTCAGCAGCGTCGCCCCCGCGTCCGCCACGGTGGCACGCCTGCGCGGTGACGAATTCGCGATCCTGCTGCCTCACAGCGGCGCCGGCGCCGCCATCACGCTGGTACAACGCCTGGAGGAAGCACTGGCACAGCCGTTCCCAATGGCCGACATCGCCCTGGATGTCTCGGCCAAAACCGGTGTCACCCTGTTCCCGGCGCATGGCATGACGCCCCATGACCTGTACCGCCATATGGACATCGCCGTGCACCAGGCCAAGAAAAAAGGGCTGGGGCACGTCATCTTCGATCCGACCCAGAATCAGGACCAGTTGCAGCGCCTGAACGTGGCCGGAGAACTGCGCCGCGCCATCGAGGGTGGCGATCTGTCGCTCTACCTGCAGCCCAAAGTGGAAATCGCCACCGGCCGTGTGTGCGGCGCCGAAGGACTGGTGCGCTGGCGGCACGCCGAGCGCGGCCTCATTCTGCCGGGTGAATTCATCGCTCTGGCCGAACACACCGGACTCATCAAGCCGCTCACTGAATGGGTGATCGAAACCGGCTTGCGCCTGAACCATGCCTGGGCGCGTCAAGGCTGCGCCTTTCCGATCGCCGTCAACATTTCTGCCCGGAACCTGCGCGATGACAACCTGCTGGAGAAAATCCGCCACTTGCAGGCCGCATGGGGCGTCGCCGTCGGTTTACTGGAACTGGAAATCACCGAGAGCGCGGTGATGGAAGACACCGAATTCGCCTTGCGGGTCCTGCATGCACTGCACGAGGCCGGCATTCCGCTCTACATCGACGACTTTGGCACCGGTTACTCCTCGCTCAGCTATTTGCAGAAGCTGCCGGTGACCTACATCAAGATCGATCAATCGTTCGTGCGCGACCTGTCCAGCAACAAGGACTCCGCGATGATCGTTCGCTCCACCATTGACCTGGCTCATGACCTCGGTCGCCAGGTCGTGGCCGAAGGGGTTGAAACGCAGGCGCACTGGGATCAACTCGCCGCCTTTGGTTGCGATTTCGCACAGGGCTATTTCATCGCCAGACCGATGCCTGCCGAAGACTTCCAGAATTGGGTCCGGCAATTCCGTGCGCCGGTCACGGCCCCGTCATCCCAAGCCTGAATAAGCAGTCCGTCAGGCTTCGGGCTTGACAGTTATCACAGTGAAATTCCACTGGGTGCGCAACAGTCCGCTCAGAGCGCCATCGCGCGAAAAGCCCTTCACTTCGACACCTCTCCCTCCTATGCTTCAACTTACTTCTGCAGGCCAGCAGGCCCTCAACGACATCGCCCAACGCCATGGTTTCAGCCTGGACGCCGTGCAATCCATGCTGACCTCCGTGGTCAACGGGAACGGCAGCATGGCCCAGTTCAGCCATCCCGAATTCGGCGGCTCCGGCCAATGGATGCAAGGCGGCATGACCATGATTGGGGACATGTTCAACAACCAGCTCAAGGGCCGGGTCGAGAACCTGTGCGCGGAGTTGGCGCGTCTCATCGGCAACCCCAACCAGAGCAGCAACCTGTTTGTCGCCCCACCGAAGCAGCCGGACTGGTGGGGGCCCGATTTGCGCTGGCCCACCACGTCGGGCGGGCAAAACAACATGCGTTACGCCTGGTTTGCCCAGGCCCACCGCCTGGCGATTGATGTCAACGGGCAAGTCACCATTTATGACACGCTGGACCACCAGATCAGCGGCGTGTCGCAGCAGCAAAGCGGCGGCACCTCGGTGGCGTTCAGCAGCCAGTATGGCTATGTGGATTTGAACCGCTTGCCGGTGGTGAGCGTGAATGGCGTGAAGGTCAAAGCGTCTTGAGCAACTGACGCGCAGGCGCGGCTTGTCGCGCCGGCATGCGTTCCATCAAGCGTAAAAACAGCTCCCAAAACTTGACTGACCGGGTCACAACAAGGGAGAGAAAACGTACGGCATGACGAGTTCCCGCCCGCCACTTTGCTATCAATTAAATAGCTACTCACGCACACTACACGGGGGCTAGAGGCCTAAAAGCCTTGTTTTTTTGACCAAATTCCGGCCCCTACCGCCTTTGAAACCTGATTTTTCCTTTATTTTTAAGCCAAAACAGGCTCTAGCCCCCGTGTACCGTACACAGACAGCTATGTTATTTATAGCGAAAAAGCCTTAACCCGCCGCCGCTTGCAGTAGCCGCGTGTGGCTGGCCGGGTCGCGCTGCACCGTGGCGGCAAAGACGCGCACGCAGCGTTCGGCGGCCAGGCGGTATCTGGTCGCATTCGGCTCGCCAACCCGCTTGCTCAGAGCCAGCAAGGCCAGCGCCGCGGTGCCGTTGCCCGAGGGCGTGGCGACGTCCAGCCCGGTCTTCAGACGGTGAATCAGGGGCGGCGCCTCATGCCGGGTGAAGAAGAAACCGCCGACGTCGCGGTCTTCAAATTGCGCCAGCATGGCCCGGGCAATGGCTTCGGCGAACGGCAGGTCGTCGGGCTGCGGATCGGCCTCGTGCAGCGCCAGCACCGCTTCCAGCAGAAAGGCGTGGTCGTCCAGAAAAGCGTCCTGCCCGGGCAAGGCCTGCAGGCGCCCGGAGGTGCGGCCATCGTCATGCCAGCGCTCAAGCTGGATAAAGCGCAGCGCACCACGCGCCGCCAGCAGCCAGTCGGGGCGCTGGCAGACCGCACCGGCACGTGCCAGGCCGGTGATCATCAAGGCATTCCAGCCGGTGAGCAATTTGGCGTCGCGCGCCGGGCGTTCGCGCTTGTCACGTTCGGCCAGCAGCTTGGCGCGGGCGCCGGTGATCAAGTCCTCCAGCGGCGCCTCGGGCTGCTGCAAGGTGCTGGCCAGCGCGGCGGCGCTGCGCGCCACATGCAAGTGCCAGTAACGGCCTTCAACGTTGGCGGCGTCCAGCACGCCCCAATGGGCGGCGCACACATCCCACTCCAGCGGCGAGAGCGCCAGCCGCAAGGGCTCGGCCTCCCAGAGGTAGAACTGCCCCTCGCGGCCTTGCGCGTCGTCGGCGGCCAGCGACGCATGAAAGCCGCCCGATGCCGCCTGCATCTCGCGCAGCGCCCAGCCCGCGGTGTCTTCGACCACGCGGCGAAACAGGGGCTCGTCGGTCAGCGCCAGCGCATCGGCATAGAGCGCCAGCAGCACGCCGTTGTCGCACAGCATCTTCTCGAAGTGCGGAATGCGCCACTGCGCATCCACGCTGTAGCGAAAGAAGCCGCCGCCAATCTGGTCGAACAAGCCGCCTTGCGCCATCTTGCGCAGCGTGAGCAAGGCCATGTCGCCCGCCTGGGCGTCGCCGTCCTCGCGGGCGCAGCGCAGCAAAAAAGCCAGGTCGCTCGGGTGCGGGAACTTGGGCGCGGCGCCAAAGCCGCCGTGTACCGGATCGAACGCGGTGGCCAGTTGCTGGCGCGCCTGCGTGCGCACCGCCGCGTCAAGCACGGCATTGTCATCGACATGGGGCACCTGCGCCGCCAGCGCCTGGCGCAGCACCTGGTCTTGCCGCGCCAGGGCCGGGCGTTGCGCCTGCCAGACCGTGCTCACCGAGCCCAGGATATGGCGAAAAGTGGCCTGCCCTTCGGGCGCGTCGCTGGGGAAATAGGTGCCGCTGTAAAACGGCATGCCTTGCGGCGAAAGAAAAATGGTCAGCGGCCAGCCACCGCCGCTGCGGCGCAGCAACTGGTGCGCCATCTGGTACACCGCGTCCAGGTCGGGGCGCTCCTCGCGGTCCACCTTGATGTTGACAAAGCCTTGGTTCATCACCGCCGCCGTGGCCGCATCGCTAAACGACTCCTGCGCCATCACATGGCACCAGTGGCAGGCCGCGTAGCCGATCGACAGCAGGATCGGCTTGTCCAGTCGCTTTGCCAGCGCCAGCGCTTCTTCGCCCCAGGGAAACCATTCCACAGGCTGCTCGGCGTGTTGCAGCAGATAGACCGACTGTTGGGAAGCAAGGTGGTTGGACATGGCAATTGATAAAGGTGGTGTGCTTGTGAAATGTGCGGCTGCCGACAAAGGCGACACAAAAGTACGACAAAAAGACAATCCCCTGTGCCTAGCAATTGCCGTGCAAGGCCCAAGCGTGCGCTGTCACGCATCTTGCTTGTTACTCGGCATGACACTCAAGTTCTACATGTGAAGAAGGTTACCGCTGAGCGTGCCCCCCGCAGGTCCGCCGCTTCTCGAATCCATTTTTAAAAAGGTCCAATGCCATGTTTATCGCCATGAACCGCTTTCGCATCGCACCCGGCCGCGAGGCCGAATTCATCGAAGTCTGGCGCCAGCGCGACAGCCGCCTGGCCGAGGTCCGGGGATTTCAGACATTCAACTTACTGCAAGGCGCGAGTAATGCGGAAGCAACTGTCTTCGTCTCGCATTCCACCTGGGACAGCGCCGTGGCCTTTGAAGCCTGGACCCGCTCCGAATCCTTTCGCGCCGCCCATGCCAACGCCGGCCAGCAACGCGGCCTGTACCTGGGGCCGCCGCAGTTTGAGGGCTTTGAGGTGGTGCTGTAGTTCACTCTGTTTTTGATAGCTGCTCGTGCATACTGCACGCGGGCCAGAGGCTTATTTGACCAAGGAATTGACCATGACGACGCCAGACATCTTTGCCCACAACCGCGTGATCCTCACGCACTTCGACAGTTACAGCACGGCGCTGCTGTTCCCGCGCTGGAGCAACAACACCCTGCTCTGGCCCGAAGCCCTGCCGGCATCCGCGACCCCGATGCCGGCACCGAGCACGATTAACTCCACGCATGTGGCCAACGCCGTCAGACTCGCCGTGATCGAGCGCTGCGGCCTGAACCCCGAAGAGCTGACGCATGTCGGCGACTTCAACCATTGGGCGCAAACGGAAGCCGGCCCGTTGCGCATCCACCTGCTGCGCTTCACCACGATCGATGCGCCGAAAGAAGCCATCGGCGGCGTGTTCAAACCCATGAGCCAATTGCGGGGCTGCGCGATGAGTGAGCTGCTCTTGTTGCGGGAGGTGTTCAACCTGATCGTCGGGGCGGGACTCGCCAACGGCACCGGTCAGC